>CAZJKZ010000026.1:0-29710 GCA_964546885.1 uncultured Bacteroides sp. | reverse complement strand
ACTTCACTATATAGTCAGTATAATCAAAATGTCGTGGAGAGACAAATGCCTTTCCAACTGCAAAATTACGAAAAATTTATGAAACGCCTGATACCGAGAGGGCAAAAGTATCACGGAACCCACGGCTCTTTCATTTAGAATCCCGCTATTATTTGGAAAATATGTCTATTTTATAGGCAACAAGCGGCAAGTGTGCGTTGCTCTTTGAGCCATCCGGCGTAAAGGTTGACAGCAGGAACGATTTGCCACAGCGTCTAACGCCTGTGACAATCTTTATCATTCTGTTGTGTCTGCGTGAAATGAGCTTCTGCAGGTATAGAGGTCGTTGTATTATCATA
The DNA here is from genome assembly GCA_964546885.1 of uncultured Bacteroides sp. Taxonomy (GTDB): domain Bacteria; phylum Bacteroidota; class Bacteroidia; order Bacteroidales; family Muribaculaceae; genus CAG-873. Next base: position 29,372 of record CAZJKZ010000026.1, on the reverse strand, counting down.
ATGTCTATTGTCAAATACTGTGCCATGTCACACAAAATGACAACGCAAAGATAATGAATGGCTGAGATATAAACAACTTCTCATCACGAAAAGTGACTTTTTAGTATGTCAAAAGGATATTTCTATTCCATTTTTACTGTAAATTTACAGTATTTTCGGAATACGTGCAAATTATTTCCTAATTTATTGGGGTTTAAGTGTGAAAAATTACAAGAAATTGATAAAACTTGACGATACGGATTGTTTTCCTCCCACATGATGAGCAAATTGACAAAAAAATTTGTACCTTTGTATTTAATTAAGACTGAACGCTTCGTTCACCTTGAAGTGGTGATGAATTCCCCATAAATCTAACTAAATCTGCCCTTAGTTTCAGCAACAGAAACACCAATCATATGACAATGCTTCTCAAACTCCCTGCTTTACTTGCTAACATAGCCCTCGTATTTGCCGCAATTGCCTGTGGAAATACAAGCACAACAGTGACCGAAAAGGTTGAAGGAACTGAATGGAATGTAACCGTTTGCAAGGCGGAGCAATTCAATGATACTTTGACTGGCGTAGACACCGATCTTAAATATACTGTTGCTGATACAGCAACAATAAATCAGAAACTTCTTGCCACAAAGCCTGAAAATCTGACTATCGGTTGGACTATCCCCAGTGATGATGGCACAATTTGGTTGGTTGCTTATGAGAGTGAGCCGATATTATCCGAGAAAGTTGCTGTAACAGAAGCCAATTATATGCCATCATACGACGGAAATATACAAGTTGCATTTAAGTTTGCCGATGCGAAAAAATGGGAAACAATCACAAAAGAGAATATTGGCAAAAGATTGGCTGTGATTGTCAATGGTCAACTTATGAATGCACCGCAAGTAAACTCAGAGATAACTTCAGGTAATTGCTCCGTATCAATCCCGGCAGACATGATTCACGAATATTTGCCAAATTTTGATTTAGAGAAGACGATAATAAAAAAACATATACCTCGTTCCAGATAATATCAATGATTATATACCCCTAAAAATTTTATATGATAAAGAAATATTTAATAATGTCAACTCTCCTTCTCACCGGCATGTTTGCAATTGCCGATGACCAATATCTACCTGCTCCTGATCAATCCGCAGGTCTAACAGTCATGGAATCTTTCGCTCAGCGCCGGTCTGTACGCGATTTCTCAGATAAAATATTATCCGAGCAGGATTTGAGCAATCTGCTATGGGCTGCGATGGGACAAAATCGTCCTGATGGAAAACTGACGGCTCCATCTTGCCGCAACTTTCAAGAGATCCGCCTCTTTGTATTCGACAAAAATGGAGTAAGTGAATACCAACCTTCTTCTCATTCCTTAAAGCATATAGCCAACGGTGATTACCGTAATCTCGTCGCTTCCGGCCAGGACTTTGTAAATAAGGCTCCAATAAGCCTTGTGATGATTGCTGATATGACAAAATTCGGCAATGTAGACGAGCGCGCCAAGATGATGGCTGCTGTCGACGCAGGTATCGTCAGTGAGAATATCTCGCTTGCATGCGCCGGTCTGGGACTCGCCACTGTGCCGCGTGCCACTATGAAATCCGCCGAAATTGTCTCATTACTAAACTTGCCGGATAATCACATCGCTATAATGAACAATCCAGTGGGATACGAGGCTTCGGAAAGATAGCAGCACTAAAGCATTATATATTTTCGCAGGCTAAATTTGCAAATATGACCTTTCCTAAAGCACTCATGCCAGGGAAAGGTCATAGCTTTTATCTCAAAGGAGATAGCACAGATTATTTACGAATATATCCGTCTTTAATACATCTTTGAGTCATATTCTTGATGCGTTCGGCAGTCTGGGGATGATCAGAGAACATATTTGAGAGAGAACTGCCCTGCGTGGCTCCACTACCCTTCTGCTCGAGCTTCTGCATCTTTTGGAAAGCCTTAACCATGCTGTAAGGATTGCGGCCGTGCTGCTTTAGAAAATCATAGCCATAGTTGTCGGCCTCGTTTTCCTGCTTTCTCGAATATTTGGCGGACATCAACGATTGAGCCAACTGACTCAACTGAGTTTGGGTAAGAGCTGCGGCGACCGAGCTGGTGGATCCCACCGCATCAATCAGCGCGCTGTTTATGATTGACTGTTTGAAAGCCTCCTTTGAATGTTCCTTAGCCACATGTCCTATCTCATGGCCAATGATGCCTATCAACTCATCATCGTCCATAATATCCATGATGCCTGAGTACACCCTCACGCTGCCGTCGGCACAGGCAAAAGCGTTGACCTGGTTGGTGAGGTACACCTTAAAGTTGAGAGGAGTTCCGTTGACAGATGTAATGCCTTTGGTGAGATTATTCAGACGCTGCGTGTACGAACTATTGGCAGGCGCAATCTTATTCTGCGCATCCATCTGCTTCACCGACTGAGCCACATACTGCGCCACTTGATCATTAGTAATGGACATAGCCTGTGTGCTCTTCTGAAACGCCGACATCAAGCGACCGCTATCCATGGTCTGGCATGAAGGGAATGAAACGCACAATGCCACTGACACAATTAAACCGAGGGTGTATCTCTTTCTCATAAATTTTAGAATATTATAGTGGTTGAAAATAGTACATATTCTGATTAACATGCGAATTTAGCAAATAGATTTGAGATATTAATAAATATTATCTAATTTTGTGCTAAAATTCTAATAAATGGCGGCAAATGATACTACTTCAGATTGACAACCTTACCAAAAGTGTAGGAGACCGTATGCTCTTCGCCGATATGACAATCGGGATAAACGAAGGCGACAAGATCGGCATCATAGCAAAAAACGGTGCCGGAAAATCAACCATGCTCAAAATACTTGCTGGAAAGGAAGACTACGACAGCGGAAAAATCACACCCCGCAACGGAGTGCGTATAGGCTACCTCGACCAGGACAGCAACTTCCCGGCGCATATGTCGGTAATAGAAGCGTGTCTGCACTCAGCCCCCGCCCCATCTGAAGAAATCCATCAAGACAACGGCTATAGCTACGAGCAGCGTCTGAGGCAGTTGCTATATCAGCTCGGCATAGTTGACCTTGACCAACCGGTCGGAAACATGTCGGGAGGCCAGTTAAAGCGTATGGCCATTGCCTGCACCCTCATACAAGAGCCGGACATCCTATTGCTTGATGAGCCAACCAACCACCTCGACATTAACGTGATAGAATGGCTGGAGACATATCTCAAACGCTCGCGCTCGACGCTGCTTATGGTGACACACGACCGATACTTTCTTGATCGCGTGTGCAACAAAATCATAGAAATCGACCGTGAAAAGGTATACGCTTATGAAGGGAACTACGCTAATTATCTGCGCAGACGCAACGAACGTATAGAGGCAATGACGGCCGAACTCGCAAAGGTAAAAAACACGCTGCGCCGTGAGCAAGACTGGATGAATCGTCAGCCTCAAGCACGAGCCGGTAAAGCAAAATACCGCATCGACCAGTTCTACGAACTCAAAGCAAAAGCCGGCACACGCTTGGGAGAGAAAAACGTACAGCTTTCCACTAACAAGGACACGTATATCGGATCAAAGATTTTCGAAGCTGAGGGGATAAACAAGCGCTTCGGCGACAAGGTAATCCTCGATGACTTTACCTACACTTTCGCACGCAAAGACAAGGTTGGCATCATAGGGCCCAACGGTGTGGGCAAATCCACATTCATAAAAATGCTTTTAGGTATTGAGCCCCAGGACAGCGGACATTGGAACGTGGGAGAGACCGTGAAATTCGGATATTACAGTCAGGACGGCATTGAATTCGACGACAATAAGAAGGTGATCGACGCTGTAACCGATATCGCCGAAGACATTGACATGGGCGGCGGGGTACACGTTTCGCCAATGAACTTCCTCCAGCGTTTTCTGTTCTCTGTTCCCGACCAACAGAAATATATAGGCAAACTCAGCGGCGGAGAGCGCCGGCGCTTGTATCTCGCTACCGTGCTGATGCGCAATCCTAATTTCCTCATTCTTGACGAGCCTACTAACGACCTTGATATAGTGACACTCGGTCTGCTTGAAGAATACCTCGCAGAGTTCAAAGGCTGTGTGATTATTGTAAGCCACGACCGATATTTCCTTGACAATATCGTGGACCACATTTTTGTGCTTGAAGGCGACGGAGTGGTACGCGATTTCCCGGGAACTTACTCAGAATACCACGATTGGCGCCTGCAACAAGAGAAAGCCAACAGCCAGGAATCAGCCAAAAACAAACAGAAGGAGACAAAGGCAGAAAATGCGCGTCAGAGAACAGAACGCCCCAAAAAGCTCTCGTACAAAGAGCAGCGAGAATTGGAGGCTATCGAAAAAGAACTTGAAGCCCTCAATCTTGAAAAGGAAGCCCTCGACGCTGATTTTAATTCCGGTAAGGTGATTGACGATATTGCTCAGAAAGCCCAACGCTATGAAGAGATAAAAGAGCTAATCGATGAAAAAGAAATGCGCTGGCTCGAATTAAACGAATAATTCATCTTAAACTCCGCTTCCTGCATTATGAAAAACGCTACACTCTTTACCTTAACGGCCTGTTTCCTGACAGCACCCCTTTTTCAGGCTATGGCAATGGACTATTCGCCATCACTGAAAGTTGGCCTTCATCGGGAACTCGCAAAATCACTTAGCCGGAGCGATGACGAGGAAGTGCCTCCCTACGTGCCCATGCTTTTGCAAGTGGAGAGTTATGAAATAGCTGATACACTTGCCTCTATGGGTGTGCTGACTTTCGGACAGCGCGAACACATAATTCTCGCTTCAATACCGCACGACAGTGTGGATAATGTGCTTGATTTGCCTCAGATTATCAATGCGGAGATGTCGGGCGACATGTGTGTCCAATTAGATGTGGCACGTCCTATGTGCCATATTGATGCTCTCCAGGAGGCACTTCCACCACTTACCCAAGTATATGACGGCACCGGCACAGTCGTGGGATTTTCCGATATAGGATTTGACGCGCGACATATAGCGTTTAAGAACAGAATCTCGGCTATATACAATTACGCGGCTCGCCAGGGCATACGACAAAAAGCAGAGACCGCTGAAGAGATAGCTGCATGGACCACGGATAACCCCGACGAATACCATGCAACCCATGTAGGCAATATCTTGGGGGGCAACTATCGAGGTGCGCCCTATTGGGGAGTGGCAACGGGAGCAGAGATGGTGGCTACCACAAGCGAACTCACAGATGTAGGCATTCTGGCAGGCGTGGAGGACATAATTTCCTACGCAAAAGCTCGAGATAAGAGAGCAGTGATCAACCTTTCGTTAGGGAATTTCCTCGGTCCGCACGACGGTACGAGTCTTTTCTGCCGCTACATAAGCTCATGCGCACAAGATGCCGTAATCTGCTTTGCCGCCGGCAACAAAGGCAATACCCAATGCTACGCCACAGCAACATTCACCGACAGCTCCAGCATAAAGAGAGTCGTGACCAACGACTTAGCCACATGGACGGGAATGTCGGTGGACGGGGCGACACAAGTGTGGAGTGCTGATGAGCGTCCGTTCTGCATAAGAGCCGAAATATTCGATAAGGACACTAAAGAGGTGGTATACGCCTCAGAATGGACGAATCCATCACTGCAATTGGACGAAATAAGCATTTCGAGTAAGGACAACGAAGACTTTGCAAGATATATGGAAGGAGAAATCTACGCTTGTGCAGGCATTTCTCCCCTTAACGGAAGATTTTACGCTGAGACAGCCTACGCTGTGTCTACCGAAGCCACTCAGGCGGCATCTAACGGGAAATGGGCGCGGTATGCAGTGTCAATCGCTGTAAAAGGAGCGGAGGATAATATCGAAACTCATGTGGAATTTTTCGCGGATGCCTCTTCGTCGTTTATCGGAAGCGCCACAAGAGACGACGCCCCAGTTTTCAGCTACAATGGCACGATAAGCGACATGTGCACTGCCGAAGGAGTGATATCTGTAGGCAATTGCAGTTCTCGCAACACCGCACCTTCGCTTTACGGCGAGAACGGAAAGGTGACATGGGATTTCAAGGTCGGCGAACCGGAAATAAATTCGTCGTATAGCACATCGCCCTACATAGGGCGCTACCCTATGTTCTCAGCTCCCGGCAATATGGTGGTATCAGCTTTAAGCGGTGAATATATCAAAGCACATCCCAGTGAGTCGCCCAATATCACCACAGTCACGACGGTTGATGGAGAGGACTACTATTGGATGGCTGCTTCGGGCACATCGATGTCGTCACCGATGGTGGCAGGAATAATTGCCCAGTGGCTCCAAGCCAACCCAAATCTTACCAACTCCGAAATTATGGAAATAGCAAGCTCCACCTGCTCAACAGATTTCTTAGATCTAAATAATCCACGATGGGGAGCCGGATGCATTGATGCTTTGGCGGGATTGAAAAAGGCAATCGCCATGAATGGAATAACTGAAATCCAGACAGATAACATATTAGTACATAACTCCGACGGTACGATTAGGCTGCCATCAGGAGCCGAGATTTTTAGCATTGACGGCATAAAAGTATCCCCCACCCGACATTTGACTAAAGGAATATATATAATAGCATGCCCCAACGGCGACATCCACAAGTTATTCTTACGCTAATGTTTCAGATGAGCCCCCTTCATTTTTTGTGCAAATTTTAATTTTTTGAATGTAAATAGATATTTTTTTTGTAACTTTGCACATATTTGGTGTCGAAATCTGGCGTTAAATTCCTCGCTGAATATAGAAGAAAAAAACCATATCATTTAATAAACAATGACAGACGCATTAATACTACTATCAATTTTTGACGCAGCTTCATTATTCAACTATTTTGTAGAGCATGCCAGCTATTGGTTCGTGTTCTTGTTTATGGTTATAGAGAGTTCGTTCATACCGTTTCCCTCCGAAGTGGTAGTGCCCCCGGCAGCATATCTTGCAATAGCACGCCCTGAAGAAAGCGATATGAACATCTATTTGATAGTGCTTTTCGCTACTGCCGGCGCACTCGTAGGCTCGCTGATCAACTACTATCTTTCGCTATGGATTGGGCGTCCGCTTGTCTACGCTTTTGCCAACTCCCGCTTTGGCCACGCCTGTCTGATAGACCAAGCAAAAGTAGAAAAAGCAGAATCTTATTTTGACAAAAACGGTGCAATCTCAACTTTTGTGGGAAGATTTATCCCGGCTATAAGACAACTCATATCCATACCGGCAGGTTTAGCCAAAATGAATATCGGCGCATTCTGCCTCTATACCGCCTTAGGAGCCGGCATTTGGAACTGCATCCTTGCAGCTCTCGGATGGTGGCTTGCCAAAGCCGTACCCTACGATATGCTACTCGTTAAAGTGGAGGAATACAACCAGTATCTCACCTATGCGGGTATTGCTTTAGGAGCAATATGTGTCGGTATAATCCTTTACAACGCGATGAAGTCGCATAAAAAAGCCGAAAAGTAACACCCAGCGTTAGCGACGCAAAAAACAGCCCCATTATTTACGATCAAACTCTCTCCCATCACACGAAAAAGATTTTTAAGATGCAAATATCACCTTCTATCTTAGCGGCAGATTTTGGTAATCTGGAACGCGACATAAGAATGTTAAACCGTAGTGAGGCTTCGATGATCCACGTCGATGTTATGGACGGCGTGTTCGTGCCCAACATATCCATAGGCTTTCCCGTGATATCCGCAGTGAGTAAAGTGGCGGAAAAGCCCCTCGATGTGCATCTAATGATAGTAGAACCGCAGAAATACGTAAATGTAGTAAGAGACTGCGGAGCGCACATAATGAACGTGCATCAGGAAGCGTGCCTGCACCTCGACCGCACGGTCCATCAAATCCGAGAGGCCGGTATGCTCCCTGCCGTAACGCTCAACCCTGCCACACCGGTAGATATGCTCCAGGATATTATCTCGGAACTGCATATGGTGTTGTTGATGAGCGTGAATCCCGGATTCGGCGGACAGAAATTTATTGATAACACCGTAAACAAAGTGCGCCGGCTGAAAGCAATGATTGAAGAAAAGGGATGCAACACTCTCATCGAGATTGACGGAGGGGTGAATCTGCACACTGGCAAGCTCCTTGCCGAGGCAGGAGCCGATGTGCTTGTGGCCGGCAGCTCTGTATTCAACGCCGAAGACCCCGTAGACATGATAGCACAGCTTTCCAGCCTCTAATCTCTCACAAAAACACACCAATCTCTTACTTTCTTTTTTAATATGGACGATTTCGATTTAAGTATAGAGGGCTACGCACCGGACGATAAGGCTCAAACGAAGCAGCCTTACCGTCCGGCAGGCGGTAGTGCTCCAAGAACGGGGCGCAACGTAAATGCGTTCGGGGAGGAGCCATACAGGCCACCTATGATTCCGGCTGAGGAAGAGGTAATATTGGAAGATGTACCTCAACCCAAAGTCGCACCACAACGTCAGGGGGTGCGCCAACAACCGCAACCACCTCGGCAACAACCACGCCAGCAGCCTCAACAACCCAAGCAACAGCCCCAACAACCTAAGCAGCCGGCTCAACCGCGTAATAATCAACCTTTAGTACAGGAACCCGTTGCAGAACCGCAACCAGAAGCCAGCACCCAGACATCGCGGCGCCAGCGCAAAGCAGAGGCCAAGCGCGAACGAAAGCCAAAGGGTCCTAATCCCATAATCACTTTCTTCAAATCGGAGAAAACACGCATTTTTGTGGCATTAACCCTTGCCGTGACAAGCATATTTATGGTGATATCCCTTGTTTCGCACTTCCTTACGGGAGCCCACGACCAAAGCGTGGTGAACAATATGACTCTAAATGAGATAGCCCAGCAGCCGACAATTGTTGACAATTTTGCCGGCGGCGCGGGGGCCAAGATATCCAAAATATTACTTTGTGACGCGCTCGGACTCGGCTCCATAGTGCTAATAGTGTATATGTGGGCACTCACTCTCAATCTGCTCAACTTGCGCAAATGTAAATTCTGGTCAACTACTTTCAGATGCCTATTGCTTGCGATAACGATATCTCTTGTGTTAGGCCTAATATCATACAACTATCACACAGAAATCTATTGGGGCGGTAATCATGGTCACTACATCAACGAGTACCTAATCAACACCTCTACATGGATTGGAGCGGCATGCGTATCGCTCATTCTGGTGATAGCGGTGTGCTGTGTGTATCTCAACGAGCTACGCATACTTTGGAAAAAATATAGAGCTGCGGTTGAACGTCACCGCTTGCAGGAAGAGCTGCGCAAAGAGCGTCAGCGCGAGCTTGATAGAATAGAAGAGGAGCAGCGTGAAGCCGAAGCTATGATGAAGCGCAAGGACGCCAGCGAGGACGCTGACCAAGCAGGCCAAAAGAAATCCTCTGTAATGAATTCTCTGAAATCAATGGCCGACAGGTTCAAGTCCAAAAAGGCTGATCAAGAGGATACTGAAGCAGGAGATGACCCAGAAGAAGATCAGACTCCTGAAGAACGGTCAGACAACGAAAAAACGGATTCGGTGGCTTTTGACATAGATACTAAGAAAGACGAGGAGATGATGCTCGTGATAGATCCTGACGCAAAAACGGCAGAATCAAAAATTGCGGACACTCAGAGTACTAACGTTACAGAAACCACTCCTGTCGCTGACAAACCAGTCGCTCCTATAACACCCGCTGCTCCGGAAAAGCCCGCAGGGACAGAGAAATTGACAACTTCCGACGAAAACTTCTCAGTGGTTGCGCCTAAGATAGAGGAAGCTATACCGATTAAGCAGGAGGAGGAACCGGCTAAGGCACTGGGGCTTTATGATCACCGCGCCGAACTTTCAAGGTATAATATGCCTCCAATTGATATCCTCGAAGATCGTCCCTCAGGTGCTGTAATCAACATGGAAGAGCAGCAAGCCAACAAAGAACGCATTGAAAAGACTCTGCTCGACTACAAGATACCAATTGTGAAAATCGAAGCTACTGTAGGTCCCACGGTAACTCTTTACGAGATAGTACCGGCAGAAGGCATACGTATTTCGCAAATCAAACGATTGGAGGATGATATTGCGCTTAGCCTTTCAGCTTTGGGAATACGTATCATCGCACCGATTCCGGGTAAAGGCACCGTTGGTATAGAGGTGCCTAACAATGATCCCAAAACTGTGTCCATCCGCTCAGTTCTTGGTTCTCGAAAATACCAAGAATGTAAAATGGCGTTGCCAATGGCTATGGGAGCTACGATTTCCAACGATATTTTTATTGCCGATCTTGCAAAGATGCCCCACTTGCTCGTGGCCGGTGCCACAGGTATGGGTAAATCAGTAGGCCTTAACACCATCATAGCGTCGCTCTTATATAAGAAGCATCCGTCAGAACTTAAATTCGTCCTTATTGACCCCAAGATGGTTGAATTCAGTCTGTACGGCAAGCTCGATCGTCATTTCCTCGCCAAGCTCCCCAACGAAGAGGAGGCTATCATTACTGATATGAAAAAAGTGATAGAGACACTCAACTCGCTCTGTGTGGAAATGGAAAATCGCTATAAACTGCTGCGTGACGCCAACGTAAGGTCTCTCGAAGAATACAACAAAAAATTTACCGAGAGACGCCTCAACCCTCTTGATGGCCATAAATATCTGCCTTATATCGTAGTGGTTGTGGATGAGTTTGCTGATCTCATCATGACGCAAGGCAAAGAAATTGAGACACCTATATCACGTATCGCCCAAAAAGCACGTGCGGTGGGTATGCATATGATCCTGGCCACACAGCGACCGTCAACAAATGTAATCACCGGTCTTATCAAAGCTAACTTCCCCGGACGTATAGCTTTCCGCGTTATACAAATGGTAGATAGCCGTACAATCCTCGACTGTCCCGGAGCCAACCAATTGATAGGTAAGGGTGATATGCTTTTCTCTCACAACGGCAGCATGGAGCGCGTACAATGCGCTTTCATATCCACAGATGAAGTGGAATCGCTTACTGAATTTATAGACAATCAATTAGGATATGAGCATGCCTACTATCTACCGGAATATGTGCCTGAAGAGGCAGAAGGCGGAGTGATAGCGGGAGCCTCAACAGAGCGTGACGCAATATTTGACGAAGCCGCCAGATTCGTAGTGAGCCGCCAGATGGGAAGTACGTCATCGCTTCAACGCCAGTTCGGTATTGGATACAACCGCGCAGGAAAACTCATGGACCAGATGGAGGCAGCCGGAATTGTAGGCCAAGTGAACGGATCAAAGCCGCGAAGCATCCTTGTGGATATGATGACTCTCGAGACAATACTCGGAAACAACTGATATATCCTACAGCAAATTAGCAACGAAAAAGACTAAACTTTTTTGTTGCTAATTTGTCTTATTAAATAAAATATCAACGAAATGCGAAAGATTATATCATTCTGTTTACTTCTGATAATGCCTTTCTTTGCGTCGGCGGCTATAACAGCCCAGCAGGCTATCGACAAGGCGGCAAAAAAAATCGAAAGCGCAGGGGCACTTACGGCAAAATTCAATGGCTCGATGACCGGAACCCTGATTTCGTCAGGCAAAAAGTTCTCAATTGTAGCTGATGGTTTTGGCGTTTGGTATGACGGCAAAGACATGTGGTCATTCTCAAGCCGTGCGGGAGAAACCACCCTTACCTCCCCTACTCCATCGGAATTACTTGAGACTAATCCCCTTGAAATAATCAAGGTGAACGCCACAAAATACACCGCAACCAAGATTTCTGAGAATAACGGCAATTACACGCTGAAGCTTACTCCAAAAACCAAAGGAGACAATGTGAAGGAAGCGACTCTTGTGCTGAATACAGCCACGTGGCTACCCACCTCAATCAACATTCTCTTCAATAATGGATCAAATTTTATAATCAACATATTATCAATTACTGAAGGGGGCACAGCACCGGCATCCACTTTTGTATATCCCCAAAACACCTATCCGGGGATTGAAGTGATTGATCTAAGATGAAACAAAAAACATTATAATAATAAAAACTATGGACGAACCAATAAAATGCCTTATAATAGGCTCCGGACCTGCCGGATACACAGCAGCTATCTACACATCAAGAGCCAACTTGAGTCCTGTGGTCTACGAGGGTAATCAACCCGGCGGACAGCTTACCACCACCTCTGTGGTTGAAAACTACCCCGGATATGCCGATGGTATCAATGGACAAGAAATGATGGAAGATCTCCGCAAACAAGCCCTAAGATTTGGCGCGGATATACGCAGCGGACGTGTATCTTCGGTCAATTTTTCACAACGCCCGTTCGAGGTGACTATCGACGCCGACAAGAAACTGTATGCAGAGACTGTGATTATCTGCACAGGTGCAGCTCCAAGGTACCTTGGACTTGCTGACGAAAAGAAATATCTTGGAATGGGCGTGTCAACATGCGCCACCTGCGACGGGTTCTTCTACCGCAACCGCGTTATAGCAGTAGTGGGCGGCGGAGACACCGCTTGTGAAGAAGCTCTTTATCTTTCTTCTATCGCTAAAAAAGTGTACCTCATCGTACGCAAAAACTATCTGCGCGCATCCAAGGTGATGCAAGACCGCGTGTTCAGCAATGATAAGATCGAGGTGCTATTCAATACCAACACTCTCGGTCTTTTCGGCGAGGAATTTCTTGAAGGCGCCCACCTTGTGGAATATATGGGCGAACCAGACGAGCGCAAATATGACATCGCCATCGACGGATTTTTCCTTGCTATCGGTCACCAGCCCAACACGGGCATCTTCAAAGGCCAAGTTGAGCTTGACGAAGCAGGATATATCAAAACTCATGGCAACAGTACAGCTACCAACGTGAAAGGCGTGTTTGCTGCCGGCGACGTAGCCGACCCCGTCTACCAGCAGGCCATTATAGCCGCCGGAAGCGGAGCTAAAGCAGCTAAGGACGTAGAGCTTTTCCTCATAAATAATTAATAATACATCTCAGACCATGGGTATGATATCATATCCATGGTTTATTTTATTCTTTTCTACAATGTATTTTTCTGACACATCATCAGCAGCAGTGCGCGAGCTTATGGCCGCAGCATTCGAAACCCTTCTATTTTTCCCCGGCATCGATTATGAGAGATGGAAAAAGGTGCTTTTGCTTGAATACACCGAAGAGGTGATTGACGCTCTCGGCGATGAAGCCGAAGAAGTACAGGAAGCTTTGGACGAATTATGGAACAATGTAGTGTATGCCGATGAAAGCACAGGCATAGAAAAGAAGTACTGCGATTGGGCAGCACTTCTAAAAAATCAGGCTATGGTTGACTACTATTATAAGCTTGTAGAAGAAAGCAATGCCGCAAGAGGCATAAAATAATACACACCCGTTGGAAACGGCTATAATATGATACCATCGGTATCCGCTGAGGCCATCGGGTGGAGAATTTCTGCCGGTGTCAGGATTTCGAGAGCTTGCGTTCGCTGCTTGGTCGCCGTAAGGTAGGCTATACGGTCGTCGGGCGCAATATGATCCTCCTCCACAATCTGGCGCACAGCATCGATGGAATGTTGAGGATCCTGATTATGAGGCTGTGGGAAATAGTAAGCAGCTACGCCGTAGCTCAAAGCAAGCCAACGGTATACCTCCAGATTATGGCAGATAGCGAATGTAGGGTTATTACCTCGGAATGATGCTATGAAGCGTGCAGCCAGCCCTTCGAAAGCGTCGGTGAAGATTGCTCTCGTGCCCACACGAGTTTCGGAAAGCACGGCCTGACGTGCGAGGAAGGATGTGATGTCATTATCAGTCAACGGAGGCACCTCCATTTTCGACCGCAGAGAGTTCTCCACTTCCTTAGCCACACTCGTCATCACACGCACTGCCTCTACAGGATATTTTCCATATGCGGTCTCTCCTGAAAGCATCATCGCGTCGGCGCGCTGATACACAGCGTTAGCAACGTCAGAAATTTCCGCTCTCGTGGGTCTTGGATGCTCGATCATGGTATGCAGCATCTGAGTGGCAACGATCACCGGTTTGTGCGACTGTATACATTTGCTGATCATCATAGCCTGGATGCCCGGTATACGCTCTGCCGGCACCTCTATACCGAGGTCGCCTCGCGCCACCATTATGCCGTAAGAAGCTTCAAGTATTTGGTCGAAATTGTCAATTCCTTCCTGATTCTCAATCTTCGAGATTATTTTGATGGAAGAATTACGTTCGTCAAGTATTTTCTGAACCTCTTGCACGTCGGCTGCCGACCTCACAAATGAATGGGCAATGAAGTCAACCCCCAAGTCAACAGCATATCCTATGTTACGCCGGTCGCGCTCCGTAACTGCCGGAAGGTCGATGTTCACTCCGGGAAGATTAACGCTTTTGCGTGAACCGAGAGAACCGTCATTGTCGGCCACAGCGAGAATAGCATCTCCGTCTACAGATTTGATTGTAAATTCCAGCTCGCCGTCATCAATCAATATTCTGTCGCCGACCTTCACCATTTTTGCAATGTCGGCATAATTCAGATTTACGATTTTCGATGAGGTTTTACCGTCGGGATTACCGTAGAATGTCACATGGTCGCCTGCGTGAAAATCCACCGGATCACCGGTGACGGTGACGGTGGTACGAATTTCAGGACCCTTTGTATCCATCATTATTGCAACTGCACTGTTTGCAGCACGCGTATTATCCACTATCTTTTTGAATCCTTCATATTCAAGATGTGCGGAGTTCATTCTCACCACATTGACACCGGCATCTACTAACTGTTTTATAAAGTCAACATCACATCTCTTGTCGGAAACAGTGGCAACTATTTTTGTAAATTTCTGCATAATTTGATTTTTATAGTAAAAGGGAAAATAATAATTTATGTTTATAACATAAACACGTGAAGCAGCCCTATAGTTGCAGCCGGGGAGGATTAGGCTGCTGTAAGCAGAACCAGGACTATACCGAAGATTATAAGCACCGTATTTGACACAGCATACGTGATGGTATAGCCCAATGCGGGGACAGTGCTACCGAGGCGTTCCTGCACGGCACCAAGTCCGGCGGTGGTCTTTCTTGCTCCGGCGCAGCAACCTAAAGTGACAGCCGGGTGGAACTTGAACACTTTATGTCCGATAAGTATAGCCAGAAATAGAGGCACTAAGGTTACGATAAGTCCTGCCACAAATATCTTAGGCCCGACTTCGGTGAACGCGCTAATAAACGATGGTCCGGATGCAATGCCTATCACGGCGATATACATATTCAGTCCGAGATTATTGAAAACCCATAAAGACGCCTTGGGGATGGCACCATAGACCGGCTTTTTCGATCTAAGCCATCCAAGCACCAAGCCTGCAACGAGCGCGCCGCCACTGGCACCAAGACTTACAGGCACAGCACCAATCTTTATGGCAACCGCACCCAACAGTCCGCCAAGAAGGATACCTAAGCCAATGAAAACGAAGTCAGTGGATAGAGTGCGCGGATCAGCATAACCTATCTCTTTCGCGGCCAGGTTGAGACGTTTTTTTGAACCTACGAGCTCCACAATGTCACCCGGTTTTATAGTCGTTCCACTCAATGGGTTTAGAGCTACATCGTTTCGGGTGATTTTCTTGATATCCACGCCATACATCCATCGCTTGCCGACGAGTTCGTGAACTGTTATCTCCTGAAATTTTTTCATCACAGTGACATCCACATCCTCTACGGGGAAAGACAGTAAATCCACGCCGGCAGTTTCCTGACCGAGCCAATCATATTGCCCCACTATCATCTCGCGTCTACCGGCAAGCGCTATAGTGTCGCCTTTTTCAATCAGCATGTCCGGATTTATATCATCGATGATTTTTCCGCTTTCTGCACGCTTTATACGCTCCACGGTTATCCTTTTTCCCAGCGATTCAAATTTTTGTTCGAGCTCTGACACTGTATGAGGGGTGTCCATCCAAGATCCTGTGGCTTCAAATGCTCTGAAAGCAATCGGGCGACATGCGTTGAAGCTTGCCGGATCGCTGCTTGAATCCATTGGGCTTAATGTCTTTTCGAGCTCACGAGTCATGGCTTTCACCTTTTCAAGGCCGCCCATCATGGCCGGTCCGACATAACCGAGCAGCCATACCGCTCCGAGAGTGCCGAATACGTATGTCATGGCATAGCACACCGGTATTGCAGCTGCCATATCCTTTATTTTATCCGGGGAGGCTGAGAGGGAATTGATAGTGTCTTCTGCGGCTCCCACCACAGGTGATGCAGTAGATGCGCCAGCCATCATACCGGCTGCCTGACCGGGATTAAGTCCGAACCAAAAAGACACTCCCAAAGCCACTCCGAGTATAAGTACACAAACCACAAGAGCAAACATGACCTCTTTCAAGCCTTCGCCACGCAGCGATTTGAAGAACTGTGGTCCAACACTATAGCCAATACAGAATAAAAACAGAAGAAATGAGACTGATTTAAGCGGACCTCCTACATTGATGTCAAGTTGTCCGACAAGTACGCCCACAATAAGTACGGCGGTTACGGTACCAAGCGCTATGCCTTTGAATTTGAGTTTTCCGAGCCAAAATCCGAGGCCGATAGTGAGGAATACCGCAAGTGCAGGCGTATGCCTCAGAACTTCTACTATCCACATTGTCTATAGAATTTAGAATAATATTTATTTATTAATGATAAGCAATTATAACAGTTATAACAAATTTTTTGTGGAATTGTTATCATACCCGTCATTCAATTGCAGCGGCCTTTTTAAGTGCGTAATAATTGACATATCATGTATTAGTCTCGACTTGTCCTACAACTGAATGTGTTTCCTTTTTGTTATTAATTACAAATGAATAAAAATTATGGATAAAAAAACTATTTACAGTCGCTTTAAGGCCATAGTCGAACGGCAGCCCGATGCTCCCGCCATAGTTGAAGATGGTCGCACCCTAACATACTCAGAACTTGACAAAATGGTAGATACCATTGTTGCAAAATTCTATGACAGGAATTTCAAGTTTGTAGGTATCGTGATGAACCACGGAGCCAAACAAATTGCAGCTATGCTCGCTGTGCTTAAAAGTGGGGCAGCTTACGTACCGGCCGAACCTTTTCTTCCTAAAGATCGCATAGACTATATGATGAAGACTGCGGGAGTTAAATTGGTAATAACCGATGATTACTGCGAAGATCTGCCTGCGCCAACGGAAACCTATGAAGACCGGTCCACGCCCGACTCTATCGCATATATTCTCTACACATCCGGCACGACAGGCAAACCAAAAGGCGTGATTCAGGAAAACCATTCGGTGGTGAACTATTGCGAGGCTTTTGAAGCAGAGATGCACACCGGTCCCGGAGATGTGATGCTCCAATATTCTGTATGCTCATTCGACATCTTCGTTGAGGAGGTGTTCACCACTCTCTTGAATGGTGCTACTCTTGCCATACCTACCATTGAGGTACATAATGGTCCGCTTAAAGGTCTGATGGACTTTTGCACACGCCATAATGTCACCATCATCGACGGGTTCCCCTACCTCATCGCTGATCTCAACAAGCAGCCTCAATTGCTGCCAAAAACGGTAAGCCTAATAATAAGCGGAGGCGATGTAATCCGCGCAAGCTATATCACCAATCTGCGCGACAAGGGAATAAGGATTTACAACACTTATGGTCCGTCAGAGACGTGCGTCTGCTCCAACTATTACAGAGTGGACAATGCGCAGCCCCTCGAAGACGGCACATTCTCGATAGGCAAAGCCATCAAAGGAGTGGAAGTGAAGATCCTTGACAAGAATCTTAAGGAAGTGCCGCAGGGTGAAATCGGAGAAATCTGCATCTTCGGCGAAGGCGTGAACCGCGGCTACCTTGGCAATCCTCCCGAACAAGCCAATTTCGTGACACTGCCTGACGGCACACATTTCTATCGTAGCGGTGATATGGGCTATGTGCTGCCCGACGGCAACATGGCATTTCTGCATCGACGCGACGAGCAAGTGATGATACTCGGCAAACGCGTTGAGCCGGAGGAGGTGGAGAACGTGCTGAATGATCATCCCGAGGTGGAGCGCGGCATAGTGCGTGCTTTCCTTGATGAAGGCGGCCTTCACTATCTCGTGGCATATGTAGTGCCTCGAAAAGGCTTCTCACTGCACGACGTGCGCGAGTTTCTGAAATCAAAACTGACAGATTTCATGGTGCCTGAATTTTTCGTTGAAGTCAACAGTCTACCGCTCACTCACCGAGGAAAAATCGATATGAAATCGCTTCCCAAAGTATTGAAGGAGGGCAACTATAAGTAAGATAAGATGATAGAAATAAAAGAAATAAAGGATTTACCCACATTGATGCGCTGGCGCGAGGAGGTGATCAAACACGTTTTCGGACAGAAAGCCGATGCGACCCTGCTCGCCGCCAACCGCCAATATTATGCCGAACATGTCGGCAACGGGCGGCATCTGGCACTCATAGCCGAATGTGACGGAGAGGAATGCGGATGCGGCGCAATCTGCCTAACGGAAGAATTGCCGTCGCCCGACAATCCAACGGGTAAATGCGCCTATCTGATGAATATATATGTGCGCGAAGCATTTCGCTCTCACGGTATAGCCCACCGTATAGTGAGCCGGCTGATTGCCGATGCCAAAGCAAACGGATGTGAAAAAATTTATCTTGAAACAACCGCCGATGGACGCGCCGTGTACACGTCGCTCGGCTTTCGGGATATGCCCGATATGATGAAATATTATGACACAGATAATTGAAATAGAAGGTTTAAAATGTCGTTGTAGTTCCTACGTGCGTACCGACAGAATCGCCTACATCCTATACCCAATGGATGCCCTTTCTGATTGGATTGACTCCGCTGCAAAAAAATACGACACAACAATAGTTGAAATCACTGGCATGGACTGGCAAAATGTATTCAGCCCATGGCCGGCTAAAGGCGTGCCTGCCGGAAGCGAGGATTTTAAGGGAGAATCCCCTGAATTTCTCAATTTGCTCGAACAGACGTTAATTC
This sequence comes from uncultured Bacteroides sp., assembly GCA_964546885.1. GTDB lineage: Bacteria > Bacteroidota > Bacteroidia > Bacteroidales > Muribaculaceae > CAG-873. The sequence goes on along the minus strand of CAZJKZ010000026.1, from coordinate 10,406 downwards.
CGAAGTTAGACAAAGTGTTGGAGCTTAGCGATACAGTCGAACGATCGCTTGTGGGCGTGTCCATGTCCGGGCTTTTCGCTCTATGGCAATGGCCGCAGTCGTCGCTCTTCCGCAACATTGCCTCTCTTTCCGGATCATTCTGGTACGAGGGATTTATGGACTGGTTCGGAAAGCAAAATTTTGCCAATAAGACAGGATATGCATTCTTCCTTTTAGGGCTTCAGGAGCCCAAGTCCAACGTTGCCGCATTTAACGTGGTCGGGAAAAATACAGAGGCTATTGTCCACCACCTCAAGGAGTCAGGTGTAAGAATTGATTTCAAATGGGTGCCGGGCAACCATTACCAGCACGGCATTGCGCGTCTGGATATGGCTATGACAGCATTAAAAGAAAACATATAGAACAACGGCGAGAGGCTGCTCATCATTCTATTATGAGCCGACCAATAATTTGGTCAGCCGACAACGAATGCTCCGAGGCGTGTCGAATAATCAGGTGACTTCATAGCCCTGCGTATGGCGTTGACAAACTTGACGCTCTTTCCGTCCTCCCCTTTGTCACGATACTGCTGCGCACCCAACACCACTGTATCCGCCCCCATCCTTCCGTTTATCCTATCTATAGCGGAAGATATATTACTGAATTTCTTGCTCCGCTCCGGATTGTATTCAAAGAGGTCGGGCTGCACAGCGTCAGCCGATGTGATGCCCGACACCATTATTCCGGCTCTCTTATAGTAAATACCTTTGCGAAAAATGGCATCAAGTATGCTCGTCGCTATCTCCACTATCTCGTTGGTGGTGTTAGTCGGAGTCAGGAATGAATGCGATGCACTGCTGTCATATTGCATAAGATCTTCACGGAAGTGATTGGACTGGATAAAAGCGGTGACCAGCGAACATACAGAATTCTGACGCCGCAGCTTCAAGGCACACCGTGCGGCATAGTTGGCGATATGGCTTCTTAAATCTGGCAACTCTCTTATCATTTCCGGGAAACTGCGGCTTGTGACAATAGTTTTCTTCGTCACACCGTCGAGCCCTTCTATTTCGATACACGGTTCGCCGTGCAGCTCCTTCCATGTACGTTCGCCCGTCACATGATATTTTCTTCTCACATAATCCTTTGTCAATGCGGCAAACTCATAAGCAGTATTCACTCCTATATATTCAAGCCTTTTCCTTATGCGCCTGCCTATGCCCCACACATCGCCGATAGGAAAAAGCTTTAATGCCTTTTCCCTTTGTTCTTCCGATCCTATGACGCAGCATTTATTGTAACCGGGATATTTCTTTGCATATCTGCTCGCCATCTTAGCAAGAGTGTTGGTTGAGGCTATACCGAGACTCACGGGCATACCTGTGTATTTTAGGATTTTCCTGCATAAATTTTCGCCCCAGCTGTGCAGATCCATGTTATCCATACCCGTGAGGTCAAGGAATGCCTCGTCGATGGAGTACTGGATTACGTCGGGAGCCTCCTCACGGAGAATCGACACTATGCGCGACGACATATCGCCGTACAATGAGTAGTTCGACGAAAAAGCCACGATGCCTGAGTTGGGATACTGTTCCTTAAGTTGGTAATAAGGCATACCCTCAGGAATACCCATCGCCTTTACTTCCTTTGAGCGAGCCACCACGCATCCGTCATTGTTGCTAAGTACGACGAGCGGCGTCCTTGCAAGGTCAGGGCGAAACACCCTCTCACAAGAGCAGAAGAAATTATCACAGTCAATCAATCCTACCATCTCTCTATGCCGAAATGTCTGCGTCTGTTGGCTTTTATGGTGTATATCACCACACCCCACACCATAAAATCGTCATCGAGCGTCACCTCTATCGGCCTGAACTTAGGATTAGATGGCATGAGATAAATCTTATCTACACGATTAAGGCACAATCGCTTTAGCGTAAATTCGCCGTTGAGGCAGCACACAGCGAGATCGCCATGTTCGGCCTCGATTGAGCGGTCCACCACCAGTATATCACCCTCCGTGATTCCTTCTCCGCTCATTGAGTCGCCTACGACTCTGGCATAGAAAGTAGAAGCAGGATGTTGTATCAGTGTTCTGTTGAGGTCAATTGATTCGGTGATGTAGTCCTGCGCTGGACTGGGAAATCCGGCTCTTATGCCGCCGTCGGCATATAGCAACGGGAGAATTGCGGAGACATCTGCTCTAAATAGTTGAAATACAGCCATAGTATGGTGAATAGTGATTTTATTCAGTTTTTTGAGTACAAAAGTAATCAATGAATGTGCAGGAATAAAGCACATCTACTTTAATAAAATCTAACTATACCTTTTCCTTCCCCTTATCCAAAAAGCAGCCGACCTCATCAAGGAGATCGACTGCCGTAGAGCTATTTTCAACGAAAGAGAAAGATTAATGATCGTGTACGTGACTGCCGAGCTTGCACTGTACAGAGGCGTCAATTGAAGCGATAGTGGCAAGGTTGACAATATCGCGTACGGGCGAATCCACTTTTATGAAGTGGATAGGATTGTTGAGACCCATCTGAATCGGGCCGATTGCCTCTCCGATGCCAAGTGTGGCCATAAGTCTGTAGGCTGTGGTAGATGTACTTAGATTCGGGAACACAAGAGTGTTGACTTCCTTACCTTTAAGACGATTGAACGGGAACACCTCATCACGCGACTTGCTGTCAATGGCATAATGGGCATGCATTTCGCCGTCGATAGCGAGATCGGGGTAGAGATTGTGCATCTTTTCCACCACGCGATGCACGGTAGCCGACTCCTTGTCCTTGCTTGAACCAAAGTTGGAGAATGACACCATAGCCATAATCGGCTCCTGACCAAAATACTCCACTGAGTTGCGCACCAGACGTGTAACATCAAGCAATGCATCTTCGTCCATATCATTGTTGACCATAGTATCGGCCAAATAGTAAACGCCCTTCTTAGTATTCAGGATATGCATCGTGGCGAAATGGCTGAAGGACGGACGTATGCCCACCACTTTACGCGCCACCTCAACGGGCACCTCATATCCGGCGTACGTACCGGCAATCATTGCATCAGCATCTCCGGTCACCACCATCATCATACCGAAATGATTGCGATCCATCATAAGCTCGAGAGCCTCTTGATACGTCATGCCGTCGCGTTCGCCTTTCTTGGCAAGTACTTCGGCATAACGAGCGCGGCGTTCGGCCTCGCGATCGTTACGCAGATTCACAATTTCGATGCCGCTTATATCTATGCCAAGACGCTGGGCGCGCTTCTCTATCATTTCCTCGTTGCCGAGAAGAATGGGCACACACACCTTCTGTTTGTAAGCCGCAACTGCAGCGCGTAGCATATTATCGGTATTAGCCTCGCCGAATACCACACGCTTGGGATCACTCTTGGCCTGCTCGGTGAATCGGCGCATGAGCTTGTTGTCATAGCCCATGAGATGCTGTAGCTTTTCTTTGTAAGCTTTCCAATCGGTGATATTTTTGCGCGCTACCCCACTCTCCATAGCCGCACGAGCCACTGCGGGCGACACTGTGGTCAGCAATCGGGGGTCGAGGGGCTTAGGAAGGATATAGTCGGGGCCGAACTTCAGGCCTTGCATATTGTATGCCGAGTTTACGACAGAAGGAACGGGCAATTTTGCGAGGTCGGCTATTGCATGGACAGCGGCAATCTTCATACTCTCATTGATAGAGGTGGACCTCACATCAAGCGCTCCGCGGAAAATGTACGGGAAACCGAGCACATTATTTATCTGGTTAGGATAGTCGGAGCGACCGGTGGCAAAAATCAGGTCATCACGCGAAGCCATAGCTGTTTCATAGTCGATTTCGGGGTCGGGATTAGCCAATGCGAAAACGATGGGCTTGGGAGCCATGGACTTGAGCATTTCGGGAGTAACCACATCTTTGATAGAAAGACCGAGGAAAACGTCAGCGTCAACCATAGCTTCGGCAAGGGTGGTGATAGGACGCGTGGTGGCAAACTCCGCTTTTTGTGGATTAAGATTGGTGCGCGATGTGTTTATCACTCCTTTAGAGTCGCACATCACCACATTTTCTTTCTTCACGCCCAATGAGATATAAAGTCGGGTGCAGCTTACAGCAGCGGCGCCTGCGCCATTCACCACAAGACGCACATCTTCGATTTTCTTGCCTTGAATCTCAAGAGCGTTGAGCAATCCCGCGCCAGAAATGATGGCGGTGCCGTGCTGGTCGTCGTGCATTATGGGGATATCGCACATCTCTTTGAGCTTCGTTTCAATTTCAAAACATTCAGGAGCCTTGATATCCTCAAGATTGATGCCACCAAAGGTGGGCGTAAGTGATTTTACAATACTGATAAATTTCTGAGGGTCCTTCTCGTCAATTTCGATATCGAAGCAATCTATTCCGGCAAAAATCTTGAACAGAAGAGCCTTGCCCTCCATCACCGGTTTACCGGCAAGAGCGCCTATATCGCCGAGACCAAGAACAGCCGTGCCATTGCTTATCACACCTACGAGGTTGCCTTTATCAGTGTATTCATAGGCATCTTCCGGGTTAGCCTCTATCTCCTTGCAGGGATAGGCTACACCTGGCGAATACGCCAATGCTAAATCTTGCTGAGTGGAATAAGGCTTGGTCGGGACTATCTCGATTTTGCCCGGGCGCGGATCCCTATGATATTCAAGAGCCGCTTCTTTTGTTACTTTTGACATAATCTTTATACTTTACTATTGTAAGTAATTTCACTATTTTCGCTACAAAGTTACGCAAAAATTAGTGGAAGTATTATATTTATGCAATAAATTTAGTGAAATTTATACTATTTGTCTATCAATATCGCTAATTCAGAACATCAGAGGGGGATTAGCTTGCGGGAGCTTTACGCTAAAAGCCACAGCATCGGAAGGCATACGCCAGTCGCCACGAGGAGACAGACACACCGATCCCACCTTAGGGCCGTCAGGGAGGCAAGAACGCTTGAACTGCTGCTGGAAGAATCTCTTGACAAATACCTTAAGCCACTTTTCAATCTCTTCTTCACTGTATTTATCCTTGAAAGCCTTGGTGGCAAGGAAGAGGATACGCTCATTGGAGAATCCGTAACGAAGGGTGTAATACAGGAAGAAGTCATGAAGCTCGTAAGGGCCTACCAAGTCCTCGGTCTTCTGCACTATCTCTCCTTTGTCGTCAGCCGGTATAAGCTCAGGACTGATAGGCGTATCGAGTATGTCGGAGAGCACCTGACCACAGTCAATGTCAGAATCGTCAGCAAAAAATCTCACAAGATATTTTACAAGAGTCTTGGGCACACCGGCATTTACGCCGTACATCGACATATGATCGCCATTATATGTGGCCCATCCGAGAGACAACTCTGAAAGGTCGCCTGTGCCTAAGACTATGCCTCCAAGCTGGTTGGCCACATCCATTAGAATCTGTGTACGCTCGCGCGCCTGGGAGTTTTCATAAGTTACGTCATGCACGGCTGGGTCATGGCCTATATCGTTAAAGTGCAGAGTCACAGCCGGACCGATTGGTATCTCTTTTATAGTAATTCCGAGTTTCTCCATAAGTAGTATGGCATTGTCGTGAGTGCGGTCGGTGGTGCCAAATCCGGGCATAGTAATGCCAATAATACCCTTTCGGTCTAACTTTAGTCGGTCAAAAGCCTTGACAGCAATAAGGAGAGCGAGAGTGGAGTCAAGACCTCCGGAAATACCCACCACCAAAGTAGAACAGTGAATAAAGTCAAGACGTTTTGCCAAACCTGCCGTCTGAATATTTGTGATTTCTTCACAGCGGTCTACCATATCGGCATCTGAGGAAGGCACAAAAGGCGTAGGATTTACTTTTCGGTAGAGCGTCTTGTCATCGTTCGGGATATAGCTGGACATGTATCCATTTGGCTTCACAACATTGTAATCGGAAACAGCCATACGCGCGGCGCAATCGTTGAATGTGCCTATATGCATGCGGTCGTGGCGCAACGCATCTATATCAATGTCGGCTATTACATATTGATTACCGCTCTGCCAGCGCTTGTTGCATTCAAGAATCGTGCCGTTTTCTGCAATTATCGTCTTACCGTCAAAGACCAAGTCAGTTGACGACTCGCCATAACCAGCCGACGCATACACATATCCGCTAAGGCATCTTGCGGACTGTTGTGCGATAAGATTTTTCAGATACTCGTATTTTCCTATAAGGTCATCTGATGCCGATAGGTTCACTATCACCTCGGCGCCCGCTAAGGCCGCGAACGAAGATGGAGGAATTGGCGACCACAAGTCCTCACAAATATCAAATCCTATCTTAACATCATCGATTTCCAATATTTGCCGTGTGCCGAACGGCACGTCCATTTCAAAATATTTTACACGTATATTACCGTTAAAGGTCGGTGCAGGCTGCCACCAGCGCTTTTCGTAAAATTCATTGTAGTTGGGCAGATAGGTTTTAGGCACGACAGCCACAATAAGACCATGTTTCATCACCACCGCACAGTTGTAGAGTGCGTTGCCATGAATAATAGGGGCACCCACCACAATTGCAGAGTTAATACCTAAAGTTCTGGTTTCGTTAGAAATCTGGGCGAGAGCTGCGTAGCTCGCCTCAATGAGGTTGGCGTTATGAAACAGGTCGGCGCACGTGTATCCAGTGACACACATTTCAGGAAAAACTATCAGCGATACATCCTTAGAAGCCGTCTGCTTTAGGATTTCCACTATGTTGCGGACATTTTCTTTACAATCAGCCACCGACACCTTAGGCGAGGCGGCCATAACTCTAAAAAAACCGTTGAGCATTATATAAGTGTTTTCGTTTTAAATTTTCTCCACAAAATTAATAAAAATCCACAATTAATTCGTAAGTTTGTGAGCATTTTTAATATAAGACAATATGGACAAAATTAGATGCGGCATTATACAGCAGCATAACACGGCTGATATTAATGATAATCGAGATAGATTAGCGACGAAGATACGCAATCTCGCAGCCAAAGGAGCCCAACTGATAGTGAACCAAGAGTTGCACGACTCGCTGTACTTCTGTCAGGTGGAAGATGTGGACAACTGCGGTCTGGCACTCCCAATCCCGGGCGAGGCTACCGACTTTTATTCTTCACTATCCAAGGAGACAGGATGCGTGATAATATCATCGCTTTACGAAAAGCGTGCTCCGGGACTTTACCATAACACTGCGGTGGTATTTGATACCGACGGCAGCATCGCCGGCAAATACAGGAAGATGCATATCCCAGATGACCCCGCGTACTATGAAAAATTCTATTTTACGCCCGGAGATATTGGATTTGAGCCTATTGATACCTCTCTGTGTCGTATAGGTGTGCTTGTATGCTGGGACCAGTGGTATCCCGAAGCAGCCCGACTTATGGCTCTAAAAGGAGCCGAACTCCTCGTCTACCCTACCGCTATCGGATGGGAAAGCAGCGATACCGATGAGGAGAAGTCACGCCAACGAGACGCCTGGATTACGATACAGAGGGCACACGCTGTGGCCAATGGACTGCCTTTGGTGTCGGTCAACCGTGTGGGGCACGAGCCTGATCCGTCTGGTCAGACCAACGGTATCCTATTTTGGGGCTCATCGTTTGTCGCCGGTCCGCAAGGCGAATTTTTATATAGAGCTTCTACCAACCAAGAGGAAGAAGCCTTGGTAGAGATAGATATGCGCAGGTCGGAAAATGTGCGCAGATGGTGGCCGTTCTTGCGTGACCGCCGCATTGACGCATATTCCGGACTCACAAAAAGATATCTTGACTGAAAAATAGCCATCACCAGTTCTCTGATAAATTTTGAGGGTGTATCAATTTGATACACCCTCAAATACGTTATACAAGTCGATTGATGAAACCTTTTACAATGCACGAGCATTTATGGCAGGCTCATCGGTAATAGCAAACTTCATTACATCTATCACTTTATCGAAATAGTGGAAATTCAGACCATTGACATAGCCTTTGGCTATATCCTCTATATCCTTACGATTTTCTGACGAAAGCAAGATATCAGTAATGCCAGCACGCTTTGCCGCAAGTATTTTTTCTTTAATTCCGCCCACAGGTAGCACCTTACCTCGCAGAGTGATTTCTCCAGTCATGGCCACGCGCTCGCGCACACGTTTTTGCAAGAATGTAGACACAATTGAAGTGGCGATTGTTATGCCGGCCGACGGACCATCTTTAGGGATAGCGCCCTCCGGGAAATGCAAGTGTAGATCGTACTTGCCAAAAAGCTCTTTGTCGATGCCAAGTTCGTCGGCGTGCGCCTTTACCCACTGCAAAGCAATCGTGGCAGACTCTTTCATTACATCTCCGAGATTACCGGTGAGCGTAAGGCGTTCGCCTTTGCCATGCGTAAGAGACGACTCCACGAGCAAAATCTCGCCGCCTGTCTGAGTCCATGCCAACCCGGTGACCACACCGGCGTATTCATTGGTTTCGTACACATCCTTGTTATACGGAGCAAGGCCAAGAATGTCCTTAAGATTAGGAGTGTCCACCACTTTAGGGAATTCTCCATTGCTCATAAGCTTTAGGACATACTTGCGTGCGATTTTTGACAGCATCTTTTCGAGCTGACGGACACCGCTCTCGTTGGTGTACATGTCTATCACATTGCGAAGAGCATCGTCGGTGATTGTGAAAGCGTCATCAGGGATATTCAGTTCTGAAAATATTCTGTGTAGAAGATGGCGGCGCGCAATCTCAATTTTTTCCTCGGCAAGATACCCCGAAATATCGATTACCTCCATACGGTCGATGAGAGGCTGAGCCACTGGGCTGAGAGAATTGGCCGTAGCAATAAACAACACGTTTGAGAGGTCATAGTCCACATCTATATAATTATCGTGGAACTTGCAGTTTTGCTCCGGATCGAGCACTTCAAGAAGAGCGGCTGCGGGATCGCCTTTGTAGTCGGCACCAATTTTGTCGATTTCGTCGAGCACGATTACCGGATTTATTGCATTAGCTCTGCGCATTGCCTCTATAATGCGTCCGGGCATAGCCCCAATGTAGGTGCGACGATGTCCTCTGATCTCTGACTCATCGTGAAGACCGCCAAGCGACACACGGGAATATTTGCGACCAAGAGCTGCGGCAATCGACTTGCCAAGTGAAGTCTTACCCACTCCGGGAGGACCTACAAGACAAAGAATCGGAGCCCGTCCCTCTGGATTATGCATAAGCACAGCTAACTGCTCAAGGATTCTCTCCTTTACCTTTTCCAAACCATAATGATCGTTGTCCAGTGCCTGAGTAGCTACCGAAAAATCTTTGTTAAGCTCGGATTTCACTTGCCATGGCAACTCAAGCATTGTGTCAAGGTAAGAGTATATCACTGAATAATCAGGATTAGACGGATTGAGCCTCCGCAATTTTGCAAGTTCTTTGTTGAAAGCTGCGGCAGCATCTTTAGGCAACTGAACACGATTAGCTCGCTCCTCCAGCTCATTAATATCGTTGGAGGCATTACCGTAAAGCTGCTCCTGAATATTGATCATCTGCTGGTGCAAAAAAGCCTTACGCTGCTCCTCATCCATTTCGCCACGCGTTTTGCGCAGGATATCAAGGCTTATATTCATCTCTTGCTCCTTTTCCACAAGAATTTTGAGCAAACCCAACGAACGCTTATACAGCGATTTCTCCGCCAATAATTTTACCTTAGTGTCAATTTCACAAGGAAAATTCGTCAGCAAAGTATTTACGAGCATTTGAGGATCGTCATTATTTACATTACTTGCAAGCATTTGAGCGAATCCGTCGGCCATGCCGGTTGAAATGGCTGTAAGTTTCTTCCTAATATTTTTTAAGAGTGTGGGAAACTTTTTATCCGAGTCTTCTGGAAGTTGACACTCATAAACACTTATCTTAGCCACCAAACAACCGGGCAATTTTGAAATCTTCTTGCCTGAGCCGACAATTTTAAAAGAATCGCGCGCATGAACGAGGATGGTTTTATCACCGGTAGGAAGCTCAATAACTTTAAGAATATCCGCAACCACTCCATATTTGTACACACCCGTGGACAGTGTGGGTGAATCGTTGTCGGAATCCTTCTGACACACAATCCCAACGGGGATATGATTATCATATGCATATTCAGCTATTGTCTCAGTGAATTTGCGTCTTAATGAAATAGAAATAGTAACACCCGGGTAAAGCACTAAATTTCTTGTAGGCAAAAGCAGTAAACCATCTAAATCCACAGAATTGTTTACATGCGACTCATCTATGCTAATCTGTTCTACAGAAATGCCAATGTTTGTATCTTCAATATCAAAATCCATAGTGATGTGAAAATTTCCGCAAAATTAATAATTAAATTGGTAATTACCAAATATTAAGATAGTATACACATAAAAAAGCCCCGGTGAAGCGGATGCTCCATCGGGGCTAAGGGTGGCGGTGACCTA
>CAZJKZ010000025.1:0-32181 GCA_964546885.1 uncultured Bacteroides sp. | reverse complement strand
TCGGTATGGGAAGGGAGCAGGTGGCACGGGAAATCTACGAACACAGTTCCCGTACCCAGAAACCAATCATAGTGATTGAAGCCGGAGGCGCACCACACATAGGAAAGCATGACCCCAAATCTGACAGGAGCGAGACTTACAATCGCATAAAAGGCTACTTTACCAACGCGGACGGAGGAACCATAATCCTGAAGAATTTGGAGTTACTGACATTCGACAAGCAATCGGTATTGCTCCATATCCTTGAAACCGAGCACCCAGATGTCAGGATTATCTGCACCGCCGACCCACATCTGATACAGATGGTCAGACTTGTCAAACTCTTTGCTTGATTTTTAACATTTCAATCTGCACATTTTCTTAAATGCACCGTAAAATCGGCTTGTTCCAACCATATATTTGGCTCTATAGATTCCCCTTTGAAGATTATTTTATCACTATTTTATTCACTATGCATAATCTTATTCCTGTGACATGACGGAATTCTTCCATCATTGACATGTGGGAGTACTGGAATTGGGGATGACGTTTGTTACAGACATAAGCAAATCTTTTTTTATATTTGCTTATGTCATAATTTTGTGCAAAATATCGTATCGTGGTTTTTAATTGGTTTTCAACTGCATGCTGAATCCATTCAGATCTCTGATCTTTTAATTCAATAAATATTAGATAATCTTCTCCTGTGAGAATACCGTCACAGCGATTGTCCATTTGACCGTCTGTTCGATATATGTCAATGCAATTGTCTACAGCTGTGAAATTCAAAGTCTTCTTACTCCTATTTTCAACTTCTGCAATCCATACTTGGGGATTAGAGAGATCAATGTAGGCCGGGCCTCCATCTTGAGGATCGGTTATGCCGAATACCAGGTCAGAGATATTGGAAGTCTGACAAGCGGGGATAAAAAAATCAATCTTCATTATATATTATTTGATCCTCTATATCCAAAAGATCATTAAAATATTGGTTGGTCTCAAACAGAGAGTTGTTGAGATAGTTAGTATCGCTGGGTAAACCGTTATACGTTGCTAATACTGCAGCATTTCCGTCTTCCAACTGATAAATTGAAACATCCTTTCCATCTATCAAAGCGTCTACTGGAACAATGTTACCTATTAAATCTAAATTTCCGTTCTTCTTATTAACTTCTCCAGCTTTTATGGCGAGAGTAAGGAAATTTATCATATATGGGCTGTGAGTAGTAAATACTAATTCATTTCCATCCTGCCTTAATGCACATGAAAGAAGAGAATTAAGTACATTTCTTTGAGAAGACGGAAAAAGATTTTCTTCAGGTTCTTCCACAATATTCACAAGCCCTGAGTATCTGAATTTTTTCGAAATCTCTGCTAAAGCAGCTTCCTTTACTGCATCAGAAAGTCTATCGTGATTAATGATTTTATTTACTTCTTCACGAAGACGTTGTAATTCTTCAACACTTAAATTTTTGTTATCTTGGCTTTTTCTTGTACTCACTATATTCGTAAGATAATTTGTAACCAAAAGTAGGGGTGTGACCGATTGAAACCCACTGGAAGCATCTGAGAGTCTAACTTTATAATCCTTGCCAACAATCCATGAAATATTATTCAGCCTATCATATTCAAATTTGACGTTCTCTATTGGTAATTTAAGACCAGAAAAAAAATACTTTCTGGCTGAATCATATTCCTCTTTAAACGTAAAGAGGGATTCTGGAAGTGATTTAAGTCCATTTACGTTGCCTATTGAACTCAAATAATTTCTTTCAGAAGGCACGTACATTACTTTTACAACCTTCACATCTTTATTATCAGAGATGCAAGGAGAAATAGAAAGCTTGCCATTTTTGTACTCAAACAAGAAATTTCTTCCTCTAAATATAATTTCTGAATCATCATAGAAATATGATTCAATACGATGATAAGAGGCTAACTTCTTTTTAAATCTTGAATATTGCTCAAAGTATGAAATAGAGTCTAACCCTCTCACCAACCTTTTTTCCATCCATAAGAAGGTGGAATATAGTTTTGCTATGGTGCTTTTGCCAGAACCTTGAGGACCAATAAAGACAGTGAACCGATTAAAGAATATTTCAATTGATTTTAACGGTCCAAAATGTTTTACGAAAAGAGAGATTCCGAGCATAATTAGTCACAATAAAACAGATTAGAAAATATTAAAAAAAGTCACAAATCCGTTGGGAATTTGTGACCTTGGTGTGATCCGCCTGGGGCTCGAACCCAGGACCCCAACATTAAAAGTGTTGTGCTCTACCAACTGAGCTAGCGAATCTCCTGCTGCACCGGGGTTGTTTCCCAAATGCGATGCAAAGTTAGGCATTATTTTTGAACTGACAAAATTTTTTATGGAAAATTTTAAAAAAAAATTTTCAGTTTAATCGTGGTAAGTACCGAACTTTTGATTGCTGCTTCTTGTTCCAATCATAGAAACAATTGAATTATTGATTATTAATTGACCATTGTGGCGAAATATCCATGGTGTGTCTCAAACGAAATTTTTTTATGAAACTAAAAACATTTTTACCGTTTTTACTTGGCTTCGGCCTTACAGCAGGATTTGTATCATGCAGTGATGATGACGATGATGTGAATCCATCAAAGGTGCCTCAGGAAGTGAAAGCATCGTTTGAAAGCATGTTTCCTAACGCTAAGACCGTCGAGTGGGATAGAAAAGCACCATGGTATGTAGCAGATTTCCGAGAAAACACGTTTGATAAAGATGCTTGGTACACTGCCAAGGGAGAGTGGGCTATGACTGAGACCGAATATGGCACTGTAACGACTTTCTTGCCGGTAGAGGTGCAGAACGCATTTCAGCAAAGCGATTATGCCACATGGGTAGTGGAAGACATTGACGTGTACGAACGCGTAGCCGACACAATTTGTGTAATTGAGGTCGACTCTCCCGGGCAAAGCGATGTGGCTCTGTTCTATGATGCAGCAGGTTCACTCCTTAAGATCATACAGGGCGATTATCCCGACATTACTCCAAGCACTGTGATACGCACCCTATAATTTACATATCTCTCTATATCCAAGTCCCGGTCAACTAACATTGTTTGATCGGGACTTCCTATATATAATAAGTGTTGTATTTCTCAAAAAAAACAATTAACTTTGCGATATCATATCTTTTTCACGATAACATTACAAATATATTGATGAAAACAGCACTAATCACCGGTGTCACCGGTCAAGATGGGTCATATCTTGCAGAATTCCTACTTGAAAAGGGCTACGAGGTGCACGGCATTATTCGTCGTTCGTCAGTCGACTATCGCGAGCGTATTGCCCATATCGAAGGTCACCCGCACTTTCATCTACATTATGCCGATCTTGGCGACTCGATGTCAATTATGCAAGTAATTTCTAAGGTGCGACCTGATGAAATTTACAATCTCGCTGCCCAAAGTCACGTTCAGGTGAGCTTTGACTCTCCGGAATACACAGCCAATGTGGATGCAACCGGCGTGCTTCGTATTCTCGAAGCTGTTCGTCTGGCCGGACTCACATCAACATGTCGCATATATCAGGCTTCAACATCCGAGCTTTACGGCAAGGTAGAGGAGGTGCCGCAGAACGAAAACACACCATTTCATCCCTATAGCCCTTATGCTGTGGCCAAGCTTTACGGTTTTTGGATTGTTAAAGAGTATCGCGAAGCATATGGTATGTACTGCTGCTCAGGCATCCTCTTTAATCACGAAAGTGAGAGAAGAGGCGAGACCTTTGTCACTCGAAAGATTACATTGGCTGCTGCGCGTATTGCTCAGGGCAAGCAGGACAAACTCTATCTTGGCAATCTGTCGAGTCTTCGCGACTGGGGCTATGCCAAGGATTATGTAGAGTGTATGTGGTTCATACTCCAGCAGCCGGCGCCTGAGGACTATGTGATAGCCACCGGTGTTCAACATTCAGTGCGCGAATTTGCCACTTTAGCTTTCCGGCATGTAGGTATTGAACTTCGTTGGGAGGGGGAAGGTGCAGACGAGAAGGGCATAGATGCTGCTACCGGAAAAGTGCTGGTGGAGGTATCGCCCGATTTCTATCGTCCGACTGACGTTGTGAATTTATGGGGAGATCCTACCAAGGCCAAGGCTAAACTCGGTTGGGATCCCGGAAAGACGTCATTCGAGCAGCTTGTAAAGCTGATGGTGGATAGCGATATGGCAAAAGTGGCATCCGAACGCGCCGGTGAATCAGTACGCACCAATCTTGCTGAATATCTTGAGAAGGGTATTGTAAAATAACTATATAATAATGGAAAAAAACGATAAAATATATGTAGCGGGACACCGGGGTATGGTGGGCTCCGCTATCGTGCGCGAGTTGCGCCGTCAGGGATACAATAATATTGTTGTGCGAACACATAAGGAGCTTGACCTAACTCGTCAGGACCAAGTGGAGGCTTTTTTCGCACAGGAGAAACCCGACTATGTGTTTCTTGCGGCAGCAAAAGTAGGCGGTATCATCGCCAATCAGTCGGCTTTGGCTGATTTTATGTACGACAATATGATTTTGGAGATGAATGTGATACACGCTGCATGGCTTAACGGCTGCAAAAAACTCGAATTTCTCGGATCATCATGCATTTATCCTCGACTGGCTCCTCAGCCTATGCCAGAATCGTGCCTGCTCACATCGTCGCTCGAAAAAACCAACGAGGCTTATGCGCTTGCCAAGATTTCAGGTCTGAAATACTGCGAATACCTCAACCGTCAGTATGGCACGGACTTTATCTCAGTCATGCCTACCAATCTCTATGGGCCCAACGATAACTACCACCCCGAGCATAGCCATGTCCTTCCGGCTTTGATACGCAGATTCCATGAAGCTAAGGAGCAGGGGCTCACCGAAGTGACGTGCTGGGGCGACGGTAGTCCGCTCAGAGAATTTCTTTATGTGGATGATCTCGCCAACCTTTGCGTATTTCTTATGAATAATTACAGTGGCGACGAGACTGTCAATGCAGGCACCGGCAAGGAGCTAACTATAAAGGAGCTCACAGAACTTGTAGCCAAAGTTGTCGGATATGACGGCAAGATAAACTGGGATACTAGGCGTCCTAATGGCACACCTCGTAAACTCCTTGATGTAAGCAAAGCCGCAGGATTAGGATGGACATATAAGACTGAACTTGAGGACGGCATACGCCTGGCATATCAGGATTTTCTCAACAATCCTATGAGGGCAGAAAGATAATCAAAACCTCATATGTACTGACACTCTTACACCGCTACGGTCAACGCTGTAAGGCATATTGCGGTAAGTCAGACGCCATACATAGTCTACACGTAGCACCTTGAAGATATTATCTATGCCGGCCGACAGTTCCATGTACGGCCGGTTTTTCATTTGAGTGACATTTATGTCTGCAGGGAAACGCAGCAGTTCTGGGTGTAGGGTAGGATTGTTGTTGTCGCTGAGATGCCCGTACAGTCCTTTAAATCCTATCACCTCTCTAAGTTTCAACTTCTTAAAGCCTGGCACTATGTTGAAGAGTGCGCCGTTGAGCCAGTAGGTAAGATCCCATGAGGCATAGCTGTCGTTGATAAATTCCATCGGGTTCATAAGCGAGAAGCTGCCTTTTTGTATCGTGTAAGATAGATTGGTGTTAGGAATCATAAGGTTGAGGAAGGGCGAACGGCTCCACACGTGCCCCCCTCTCAATTCAGCGTCAATATAGCCGAACATCGACAGCCAGAACCGTTTTTCGAAGCTCGCTTCGGTCTTATTAACCATGTATTTCGTTCCCCATAAGCCTTTAGGAGCTATTGTGTGGGTGAGCGTGAACACTGGAGCGTCGTGGTTTATAGGTATACGGTATGATTTGGTCTGTGCAAACTTCTCTCCCGGTGCATAGCGCAGTTGCATTACAAAGGCGTTCTCTGTGTAGTTCTTAATATCGGTGCCGTAACCGTTAACAAATTTTAGATAAGGTGTTGCATTCTGGCGCTCATTCTGTAGGGTGGCATTGATTGAGAAATTATTGAGAAGTTCAAGATTGTATTCTATTTTGTTGAGGTTGCGGTAGGTGGTGTTATGCGCCTTCATGCGCTTAAGCGAGAGTATAATATTATCTTGATTGGTAAAAAGATAATGCTCGCCTATCTGGTCAAGATCGTACGAACTTGAAATTTTTATCGAGTGCACCGGAAATTCTCTTGAATGATATTCTTTGTCAATAAACGAGTATTCAAGTTCTGCTCCGTATTTCAATTTACGATCTTTAGTGCCGTATGCCAAATATCCCCTTCCGAAAACACGTTTGTTAAGATTAGCAGTTGTAAAGCCTCCCAAGCGTAGACGAGTGCCTTCTAAGCTATTAAAACTCACCATTGTATTCACTGGACCAATATCCACTTTGCTTTCTTTGCCCGTGTTGATATATCCTACAAACAGGAGTTTAAGCACCTTTTCTCCCCAATAATAAATAGGCACGCTACGCAATTTCTGCATCATCGAGCTCATATTTTTTTCGTTGTCAGTCAGTGATAGCAGACGGTTTTCATCCCAAAATGCCTCATCTCTGGCCTTTGCTAAGTCCAGTACCATTTTAGATGCTGGAGAGTGGTATATGGTCGTGTCAGCTGCCTTGTCAAATGAGTGATTGTCAAAGGCAATATTTCGTCGCATATATATGCCTGGAGTTCCAGGCATCATTTGTGCCTCTATGGTCAGATCATCGCTCTTTTTAAGTCGCGAACCATCGGGTGCTCGGTCGTATTCCTGCGATATATATAAATTTTGAATGAAATTAAGGTTGATGTTTCGAGGTGTGCGCATCGTCACCTTCTTAATAAACATTGTCGAGTCGTTCACCGGAACAAATACCTGTCCGTTAAATCCAAAAGAAGCCGTATTGTGCGGATAAAAACTCAACACTATGCATTTTTCGTCGGCCACTTCAACTGTGTCCGTTAGATAAAATTTGTAGAAATCAGGTGCAATGCGCGACAACGGGCTTACAAAACGGTTGTGAAGTATGTTAATATCATTGGAGAAAAGGTCCACCTCGTTAAGCATGTCATCTAACACCACCATGAAATTGTCATTGTCGAGCATCTCGTCAACTCCCTCCTGACGTATACCCGTCACGAGTTCCTTGTCAGCGTGAGGGGTTTTACGATAATGTACCTCCGATGTCTTTTCTTTTACTATAAGGTTCAGAATCGTCTTTCCTGAAATCTCGGACGTGTCAGTGTACTCTTTTAGAAAAGGAAACTGCCTAAGCATTGATGAGTTTTCGCCGTAGTCGTCGAAATCGTTTAAAGCGAAAGTAGTCAGCTCATGCTTGTTGTAGTTGTAGTAGTCGTTGCGGCGTGGATCAGTCTCCGGAGCGCTTGTGCGCAGACGGCGAGCAAAATCCACAGCCGGATTGTTTTTTTTGCTGTACTTCGCACGTTTTACTACAATTTCCTTTAATTCCGTGCTTGCAGGATTGAGTTGAATATCGTAAAGATTAATTTTCCCCTTTTTGATAGGGATGGAGCGCTTTTCGTATCCTAAACAGCTTACCACCAAACACGATGCCGTGTCAGGTACTGTAAGTTCGAATATGCCCCGCTCGTTGGATAGCGTGCCGTTGGCCTGTCCCTCCACCGTCACGGATGCAAAAGGTAGTGACTCACCGTTGGATGCATCGCGCACAGCTCCGCTCAGGTAGTACGATCCCTTGGGAGAAGTATTGGCGGCAGCGCACACTCCGGTGAATATTAATAGTATAGAAATAAGAAAAGTATATAAGCTCGAGTTATATTTTGGCATTTATATTTTGGTGTTGTCTGCGATAAATTGTACCTTTGTATTCTATATCATAACGTAATCTATCTTATTTTATTTCATTCGTTAAATACTAAAATATAAAAATGGCAAAGGAGATCGAACGTAAGTTTTTGGTAAAGGATGATTCATTTAGAAGCTATGCTTCCGGTTGTGTCGACATTGAACAGGGGTATTTATGCACCGATCCGGATTCCACCGTGCGAGTTCGCATAAAGTGCGACGCGGCGTTTATTACTGTGAAAAGCCGTAATCACTGGGCAGTGCGTAATGAGTGGGAATATTCCATACCTGTAAGCGATGCTCATGAGATGATGAAGTGTTGCAAGGGTGTGATAAAGAAGACGCGTTTTCTGGTGCCTTATGGCGGCTTGATCTGGGAAGTAGATGTTTTCGGAGATCGTCTTGAGGGTCTTGTAGTGGCTGAGGTGGAGATAGAAAGGGAGGATACGCACGTGTTGCTCCCGCCTTTTGTGGGCGATGAAGTCACGGGCGATCCCCGATATTACAACTCCGTTCTTGCCGGCATCTGACGTCTTCAACTGCACACAGTCACCTTCGATGATGTACGGGTGTCATGGGTTACGAGTATCTGTGTTGCTATTCTTTCTTTTAGCGCACCTATGTGGCTTATGACGCCTATTCGGCGGTTACCTATACGGTGAAGGTTGTTGAGGGTGGTTATCACAGTGTCGAGGGTGTCCTGATCGAGCGACCCGAATCCCTCGTCGATAAACAGTACATCCACATCAATCTTCTGTTTGCTGATGGCTGATAGTCCTAAGGCGAGAGCAAGAGATACAATGAAGCCTTCACCGCCGGAGAGCAGACCTACATTGCGCACCGTTCCTCCTTGATGATGGTCTATCACATTAATGGTAAGCGAACCGTCTTCGCAGTCGAGGGTGTATCTGTTGTTGAGCCTTGTAAGATAGTGATTGGCCTTTGCCAATAATGCGCGAAGTACGTAGCTCTGTGCTAAATTGCGGAATTTTTTCCCACCTGCACCTCCGAAGAAGCTTTCAAGCATTTGCCATTGGTCCTTTTCTTTTTGTAGTGTTTCAAGTGCTTCGATTTTCGATGCCAGAGAATTTTTTGCCGTTTTATCTTTGTCGATAGTAGTCTCTGCTGCAGCTTTTTCCTTAATATAAATGTCTCGGGCGACCTCTGCTTCCGTGCGTTGTTTAGTCAAGGTGTCGATGTTGTTGCCGTCGGGTATATCCGGTCTAAATGCCTCATGCTTCTCTATTTGGGATGCTATTACGTCCA
Source organism: uncultured Bacteroides sp. (assembly GCA_964546885.1). Taxonomy (GTDB): domain Bacteria; phylum Bacteroidota; class Bacteroidia; order Bacteroidales; family Muribaculaceae; genus CAG-873. The sequence continues at coordinate 23,124 of CAZJKZ010000025.1, read as the reverse complement.
CTGCTCCTTTTGCAGCTGATCTTGCATCGGCAATTTTTTTAATCTCCTCTTCGTACCGATTAATAGATTCTTTTCCGATATTGGCGAGTGTGTCGAGTTGTTCGCGAGAGAATGCCGCATCGCCGGCAAGATATTCTGCAATTATCTTTTCTGTCGACAATATTTTTGAAGTTGAAGATGTTAATTGGCCTTCGAGATAGTTGTATTTCTCTAAAAATCCGCTTAATTCCTTTTCTATGTCTTTTATTTGGTGGGCGGAATGTGTCTCATTATTTCCCACGCGTTGAGTTATTGGGGTAAGGATGCTGTTGCAACGATCTATTGTGCCACTTATCTCATTTATTTCCTTATCAAGTTCGGCTGATCTCTTCAGTGTGTCGTTGTATTCGGTGGCAAGTTGTGCTATTTTTCTTGCAATTGTTTGGTAATTATTTATTTCCACTTCAGCGAATGACCCCACTAAAGTGCTGATTTCGGATAGATAAACCATAGCGCTGTCTTTGGCTTGGAGAGAAAGAAGGCGTGTTGATTCTGCTTTCGCTTTCAGTGATTGGGTATGGTTCTGCCTAATGTGCAATTCCGCTATGGTTATTTCCATCTCTTTGCGGGCTTTTTCAGTTGCTTTGACTGAATCGTCGTACCTCTGTCGTTTTGACAATGCATCGTCCAACATTTTTTTATTGGTAGCTTGCAGTTCGAGCATTTTTTCGCGCGTCTCAGCTATGTGCGCCATCACGTCGCTTGTTTTGTAGTCTGGATTTAGTGACTGAGCGGTCTTTTCTGCCGCTAATAGTGCTTTGCGCTTTTTTTCTTCGTCAGCAGCTTTTGCTTTTAAATCAGCCCGTTGCGATGTCAGTCGGGCTTCAAGGACGCCTATTGTCCGTGTAAGATTTTCAAGGGACGTGCGCGATTCTTCAGCTTCATTTTTTGCGTTCTCGAGAGCTGTGTCAAGTGTGTCTTGAGGCAGAAGTTGGTCTACGCTGCTTCCGCAAAGCGGGCATTCTCTGGAGTCTGCAAATCGCTGGCGCAGTTGATTTATATGGTCGTTGAGCTGCATTCGAGCTTGAAGAAGACGCATATGATCGGCATATAGCTTTTTCATATGCGGTAATCGGTCTTTTTCTGCCGACAATTCAGCATTGGTTTTTTTCTCAGCTTCTTTTGATTGGAGAAGAAGCGAGTTTGAGGCAATGTATTCGGTTTCTCTGATACGGAAAGTTTCGATGGCTTGCTGCTGATCGTTCAGTTTTCCTAATCTGTCAGCGTAGCTATTTGCAGCGTTTGCGAGAAGTGAGATATCCACATCTCCCATTTCTTCTAATTTTAGCTCGGTGTCTTTTACAAGAGTATCATAGGCTTTACGCTCTTTAGCTTGTTTCTCCTTTAGTCCCTCTTCCAATTGTAGTGATTTGTCATGTTCTGCGATTTGGGTGGAGTAAACGTTGTCAAGATTTGCTCCCGATTTGATTTGCTGTTCAACATTGCGAGCTTTCTCCTCTATTCGAGGAGCATCGCTATAAAGTTTTGCATTTTTGGATTCCAAATTTATCCTGGTGTCTATTTCATTTTTGATGGATTGTAGAGATTCACGTTTTTCCTGTAGCCAGAGAATACCTTCTAAAATAGGAATATATTCGTCATTAATTATTGTAGAGATGTCTTTCTTCAAGTTCTCGGCATGTTGGCAGGCGGCTCGGTTTTCCGATAAGGTATTGCGAATCTCTATCGTAGATTTCCACGAATCGACAATTAGTTTCTTAGATTTGTTTTCTTCGGATTCCTCTGTTTCCAGTGCTTCTTTTAGAGTTGCGTTTCTTGTTTCAGATTCCTTTTTTAATAACGCATATTGTGTGAGCCATTGTATCAGGGCGTTTAGTTTTTCAATGCGTAATGATATTTCTTTCGTCGCTACTGATTTTTCTTCTATGGTCTGTTGCAGTTCTTCGATTTCTTTTTCTGACAGCAGGTGTTCGCTTTGGCCCTTAATCTCGTTCTCTATTGCGTTTACGGCCGCTTTTTTTTCAGAGAGTTTTTCAAAAATTCGATTGCCAATGCGCGCGTATAGCTCCGTGCCGGTTATTTTTTCCAGTATCTCCGATTTGTCGGCGTCTTTTGCTTTCATAAAAGTGGCGAATTCTCCTTGGGCAAGCATTGTGGTGCGTGTGAATTGGTCGAATGTCAGTCCCGTTGCTCTTGCCACCACATCCCTTATTTCATCCTCTTTTGCATAGGTCACACCCTCTGTTATATCTTCAATATGCCTTTCTGTCTTCTGCATCTTGCCGTCAGCTTTTCCTCTCGCGCGTCTTACGCTCCACACCGCTTTGTAGTTTCTGCCGTTACTGTCCTCAAATGACAGAGTTATTTCAGCCGATCCGGCTCCGCGGCGCACTAATTGGCGGGGGTTGTCGGTGCGTATGCCCTCACGGTCGTTTTCAGCGGTGCCAATTGTTTCCAGACTCGGCACCTTATTATAAAGTGCAAGACATATGGCGTTTAGTATAGTGGTTTTGCCTGCTCCTGTGTCTCCGGTGATTAGAAATATGGGGCTGTCCGATAAAGGGGATTTGTCGAATTCAATTTCTGCATCTTCGATTGATGCTATATTTTTTATTGTGAGTCTGCGGATCTTCATTTTTTCAAATTATTTGAATTTTGACTGTATTTATTTGACATATGGTATTACCCCTTACCTTAATTTGTTGTTCGTCTGACGTCATCTATCACTTCCTTGAGAAGATTAAGCAGATTTTCAGGCATTTTTTCGCCTGTGGCTCTTTGATAGCTGTCCGATGCAATTTCTATGGGGGTGTATCGGTCGAGATCAGCCACTTCGTCAATCTGTATTGATGATTTTTTTGTTGACTCCCTTTGACGGATTTTCCTGTGTACTTCGCAAAGTCGGCACGATTTATTGCGTACAATATCTGCTGCCATATCGTATGCATTGGCCGGGAGTGCACTATCTTGATCCACTAAAAGTCGTATGTAGGATGTGTCGCTTGAAGGCAGATTGCTTAAATATTCAAGAGCTTGTTCCAGAGGGGCGCCTTCCGGTGGGATAGTCTTCACTTCACGGAGCGGCGACAGGCGTCTGCTTGTTACTTTGGGTGGTTCGCCATGAGCGATAATTTCCACAATATTCACAAAATGGTCGTATTCTTCAGCAAAACTTACAGGTAGCGGACTTCCGGAATAATAGGCGAGGGGAGCGGTTCGTTGTGGCTTGTGTATGTGCCCTAAGGCGAGATAGTCGTATCCTTGTCCGAGTACAGATATGTCTTCGGCCTCTATTCCTCCCACCACCAGATTGTCAGATTCCTTAATTACGTCCTCATGGCCTAAATAGTCGCATCCTTTTACAGCCAAGTGTGCCATCATCACAATCGGGAGTCCGCGGTGGCTGCATTCTTTAAGGAGTGCCCCAAAAAATTCTTTCGCTCTCTCGTTGCGGGCAGTATCGGTGTGTATTGCAGGATAGTTGGAGGGATGAAAATATGGAGCGGCGGCAATTATTCCTTTACCGGGTATCTCTATCAAAAACTGCGAAGGGTCAAACGTTCCGTCCTGCTTTCTGTTCACTCCTCCAATAACATGCACTCCCGCCACCTGCCACAGACGTTTGTCTGCGTCGATACGGCTGCCACTGTCGTGATTGCCAGCGGTTATCACAATCTCCATTTCAGGCACAGTCTGCTTTAGCTTAAGCACGCCTTCCACCATAAGCTTTTGTGATTGAGCCGATGGAGCTGCGTTATGGTAAACATCTCCGCACACCACTATGGCGTCAGGCCTCTCTTGGGCTACTATCTCTGCGAGTTGGTTAAAAAAGTGACGGTGTTCGTCATCGCGTTCATATCTGTAGAAACTTTGGCCTATATGCCAATCGCTGGTATGTAGTATCTTCATTGCGGATATTCTGATGTTTATGGTATGTGGCAAAGTTACAAAACTTTTTTCTTTTTCTCGAAAAATTTTTTGACTTTGATAAACCATTTGCTCTCTCTCTTGTTCTATAAGTATAACAAAAATTAAAATTAAGAAATTATGAATTATACACAACCTGACCTCCCTTATTCAACCGATGCGCTTGCGCCGGTTATCAGTAAAGAAACCGTTGAATACCATTACGGTAAGCACGAAAAAGCATATATCGACAATCTCAATCGCCTGATTAAAGGCACACAGTACGAGGATATGGACCTCGAAGAGGTGATTCGCACGTCCTCCGGTCCTCTCTTCAATAACGCATCTCAGGCATGGAACCACATCTTCTATTTCTTTACCTTTAATCCCAACGGAGGCGGTGAGCCATCAGGAGAGTTGCGTAAAGCTATAGACCGTGATTTTGGAAGCTTCGAAAACTTCAAGAAAGCATTTGAGGACGCAGGCACAGGTTTGTTTGGCTCAGGCTGGGTATGGCTCAGCGCCGACGAAGATGGCAAGCTCTTTATCACTCAGGAGTCGAATGCGGGCAACCCCATGACTTCAGGATTGCATCCGCTGCTCACATTTGATGTGTGGGAGCACGCTTACTATCTCGATTATCAGAACCGTCGCGGAGAGCAGCTTAAAAAGCTCTGGGATATCGTCGACTGGGATATCGTCGAAGGCCGCTACGAAAGCTGAAAGTATTGTGATTTTCACTAAAGAAAGTAAGATTATATATTAAGCATAATGTGATGAATGGAATAGGAGGTGCTCGTGAGAGTGTCTCCTTTCTCATTATTTGAAAAATCAAGAAATTTCTCCATTTCTCAGGAAAATATACTAACTTTGTACATATTTGTATACACATATTTACAGACATAATATGAAACATATAGCCGTTTTTGCATCTGGAGCAGGTTCGAATGCTGAGAATTTGATACGCCATTTTGCCGCACGTCCTTGGGCGGGTAGAGTGGAACTGGTTGTGTGTAACCGGGCTCACGCCGGCGTGGTTGAGCGTGCAAAGAGTTTGGGTGTCCCTGTCGTTATCATCACTGCTGCCGAGTTGCAGGATGCCGATACGATGCTCGAGTTGCTTGATAGATATCAAGTGGATACAATAGTCCTGGCTGGCTTCCTGATGATGGTGCCTCCTTTCCTGACAAAACGGTATGAAGGTCGTATGCTCAACATTCACCCGTCGCTGCTGCCTGCATATGGGGGTAAAGGTATGTACGGACACCGTGTTCATGAAGCTGTAATAGCCGATGGAGCAGAGGAGAGTGGGATCACCATTCACACTGTTACTGATGTCTATGATGAAGGTAAGATAATATTTCAGGCACGAGTAGCTGTAGCTCCGGATGACACACCGTCCTCGCTTGAAGCTAAGATCCATAATCTTGAACGCATCCACTTTCCTCGTATCGTAGAGCAATTCGCTTGAATTTTATCACGGTGCAAAATCACGAGCTTTTGCCCCTTTTGCCCTGATTTTTGTGAAGCTGATATTGCGTAATATGCAAAAAATTGCTACTTTTGCAGTTAATAAAGTCAATCGTCACATAATGACGCTTGGCAGTGTCAATAATTATTCATTTATCAACCCCATAGCGTTTACATTTTAATAATACCCTATATGGCGAAGAAATCAAAACAAGTCAATAAAAAGCCGCTGTCAGAGACAGATTATGTAAAAAAAATTGCTCGCAATCTCCCTGTGGAAATGTGTGAGATGACATATACGCCTGACAATCCGCACACTATTAGGGTACTTGTCGTGCGTAAGGAGCCAACCGGATTATATACGGTAGGTTTCTATCTTATTGATAGCTGGTGTCGCGGACTGTATGACACCTTTTGCCGTGTTCATATGACACAAGATGAATTAGATTATATTATTAATCTTGATAAGGAAGACCGAATCATCAAGCCTATGACCTATGATGAGGCGCATAATTTTATATTTGGTGCTATTGAGTATGGTGAGGAAGCCGGCTTTGATGTGCCTAAGGGATTCAAAGTATCTCAGTATATGCTTGCTGAGGATACTGACGATATTCCCTTGATATCCTATGACTTTGGATTAAACGGAAAAAGAGTGCTTGAATGTTATACAGTGGAGCAATTCAACAGAGCGAAAAACATACTCGAACGCAATCTTACGCCTGACCAGTACGAGCTTATCGGTGCTACCGGTGAGGACTATAATGATTATGATAACTATGATGACTATGATAACTATGATGAAATTGATGATTATGAGTATTTCGATTTAGATGACGAGAAGTGTAAAGCATTGAAGAAACAATTTTCTCCCAAGTATCATAGATTTATTGATTTGTTGCGAGTAAAAGGCGATAAATTCTACGATTTGGATGAGTGTCGACAAGTCATTGCATATACGGCTGTTGGTTTGCTTTACGATATAGTTGCAGAGCAAGATAACTATGTTGATGTGCCGCAGATTACTAAATTTATTGATGCGTTTAAAATATTTCAGCATTCCGGCGATGAATTAAAAGTGAATGTTGATAGCGAAGACTCTGTAGAAGATTATTTCGACAGATCTTTTGATGTATTGATAGATACAGTAGATTTTACTCGCAAAGCAGCTATAAAGGGGCTAATTAATCCAATTGAATCTGATGAGCATGAGGCAATTCTGTCTTTTTTCCTCTTGGCAGCTACAATTTATATAAATGTAAAAAAGGAGAAGAATGTTAATGTTAAAAAGATAGTAGAAGCAGAAAACGAAGATAATAAATTAATGGAGGAGTTCTTAAAAAAGTGTGTACACGACTTTGATTCGATATTTTAACATTGTCTTTTAATTTAAGTTTCTATCATATCATAAACGTCTGATCCGATAATAATCCCATAAACGTCAATTTTCGCTTGCGAAAGTTGACGTTTATCTCACATTTTCTCTTTTTTTTCTTGCATATTTAAAACATTTTGCTTTACTTTGTGCCCAATTTAAGGCAAATTGCCATCTCGATGCACTATAGGCTTGCATATTTCAACGAGGTGCAATAATGCTAAGGTAAATAAAGGATGCCAATAAGTGCATCAATTATAGATTATTATGTATAGGACTGACAATTTGGGGCTTTACAGCCCCGCTTATGAGCATGATGCTTGCGGTGTGGGCATGGTGGTGAATATCCACGGTAACAAAAGCCACGAACTCGTGGACAATGCCCTGAAGGTACTCGAAAATATGGAGCACCGAGGAGCTGAGACCCGCGACAAGACCGGCGACGGCGCCGGTATTCTTTTGCAAATACCCCATGAATTTATTTTGTTGCAAGGCATTCCGGTTCCGGAGAAAGGAAGGTACGGCACAGGACTGGTGTTCTTGCCCAAAGACCCTAATCGCCAGAGCGAGATTCTGTCGGTGATGATAGAGGAGATAGAGCGTGTAGGCCTCCAGCTGATGCATCTGCGCAATGTGCCTGTCAACAACGATGTGCCCGGTATAGGCGCGCGGGAGGTTCAGCCGGATATCAAGCAGGTGTTTATCACCGGTGTGGCTGATGCGGATGTGCATAATCTTGACAGAATTCTCTACAAGATTCGTAAAAGAATAGAGAACCGTGTAACCGACGAAGATTTCTATATCTGTTCGCTTTCAAGCAAAAATATTGTGTATAAAGGTATGCTCACTTCAGGTCAGCTTCGCAGATTCTTTCCTGATTTGAGCAATAATTATTTTACGTCCGGGCTTGCCCTTGTGCATTCTCGCTTCTCTACCAACACGTTTCCGAAATGGAAACTTGCCCAACCTTTCCGACTGCTTTGCCACAACGGTGAGATCAACACTGTAAGAGGCAACCGCGGATGGATGAAGGCTCGCGAAAGTGTGCTGTCAAGCGAGGCTCTTGGCGATATAAAGGAGATTCGTCCTATCGTTGAGGAAAATATGTCGGATTCGGCCAGTCTTGACAATGTATTTGAGTTCTTGGTGATGTCCGGATTGTCGCTGCCTCAGGCAATGGCTATTCTCGTTCCGGAGTCATTCAATGATAAGAATCCTATCAGTGAGGATCTCAAGGCTTTCTACGAGTATTATTCAATTCTTATGGAGCCGTGGGACGGCCCCGCAGCGCTTATGTTTAGCGATGGACGGTATGCCGGAGGTATGCTTGACCGCAACGGTTTGCGTCCAAGCCGATACACCATTACCAAACATGGTATGATGGTAGTGGCTTCGGAGGTTGGTGTGATGGACTTTGATCCGAGCGATGTCGTGAGCAAAGGCCGACTGCAGCCGGGAAAAATTCTTCTGATCGATACTAAGGAAGGACGCATTTATTATGACGGTGAGATAAAGGAGCAGCTTGCCGGCGAGCATCCTTACCGCCAATGGTTGAATACCAACCGTATTCAGCTCGAAAAATTAAAATCCGGTCGAAAGTTAGATAATTCGGTGCCTGATTACGAGCGTAAGCTTCGTGCATTTGGATTTGGACAGGAGGACATAGATAAAACTGTAATACCTATGTGCACCAATGCCCAGGAGCCGGTGGCTGCAATGGGCAATGATACACCTTTAGCCATATTGTCTGACCGTCCTCAGACACTTTTCAATTATTTCCGTCAGCAGTTTGCGCAGGTCACCAATCCTGCTATTGACCCCATACGTGAGGAGCTTGTAATGTCGCTCACAGAATATATTGGTCGAGTAGGTTCCGGTATACTCACTCCTGATGAGTCCAATTGTAAGATGGTGCGTTTGCCGCAGCCTGTTCTTACCAATACCGAGCTTGACATGTTGTGTAATATTCGTTATAAAGGATTCAATACAATCAAGCTCCCTATGCTCTTTGAAATATCCAAGGGTGAAGCCGGATTACAGGCGGCTATTGACAATCTGTGCAAAAAAGCTGCAGAAAGTGTTGACAACGGCGTTAACTATATTATTCTTTCCGACCGCGACATTGATGCCACACATGCGGCAGTTCCTTCACTATTGGCTGTAAGTGCTGTTCACCATTATCTCATTGAGAATGGTAAGCGTGTACAGACTGCCCTTATCGTTGAAAGCGGCGAAATTCGTGAAGTTATGCATGCTGCTCTCCTTTTAGGATATGGGGCAAGTGCCATAAATCCTTACATGACTTTTGCCGTACTCGACAATCTTGTGAAAAATAATAAGATACAGGAGGAATACGCTACAGCTCAAAAAAATTATATTAAGGCTGTGGATAAGGGCCTAAAAAAGATTATGTCGAAAATGGGCATATCCACAATCCGCTCCTATCGTGGCGCAAAGATCTTCGAATCGATAGGATTGTCGGAGGATTTGCTCAAACGCTATTTCGGCACCGACATAAGCACTATAGGCGGTATTGGTCTGCGTGAAATCGCCAAAGAGTACATTGCTTTGCACGACGAAGGATATGCAGCCGAAGATGATGAGGTGCAGTTTCTCCCCAACAACGGTCTATTCTCTTACCGCAAGGATGGAATAGACCACGCATGGAATCCCGAAACTATAGCTAATTTGCAGATAGCAACACGTCTCGGTTCTTTCAAGAAGTTCAAGGAGTGGGCGGCAATTGTCGATGATAAAGAGAGACCCATATTTCTTCGCGATTTCTTGGATTTCAAGCGGGGCAAGCAGCCTATACCTATTGAGGAGGTTGAGCCGGTTGAGTCTATAGTCAAGCATTTCGTAACGGGAGCTATGTCGTTTGGTGCTCTTTCGATTGAGGCTCATGAGGCTTTGGCTATAGCTATGAACAAGCTTGGCACTCGCAGCAATACAGGAGAGGGTGGGGAGGACAATGCCCGATATCATACTGAGATAGATGGCGTGAGTCTTTCCAGTAAGACTAAGCAGATAGCCTCCGGGCGTTTTGGTGTCACAGCTGAATATCTTGTGAATGCCGAAGAGATACAAATTAAGGTGGCTCAAGGCGCTAAGCCCGGTGAGGGCGGACAGCTGCCCGGATTTAAGGTGAACGAGATTATTGCCAAGACGCGTAATGCTATTCCCGGCATCACTCTTATTTCGCCTCCGCCTCACCATGATATTTATTCTATCGAGGATCTTGCGCAGCTGATTTTCGATTTGAAAAATATCAATCCGTCGGCTGCGGTGAGTGTTAAGCTTGTGGCTGAAAGCGGCGTGGGCACCATTGCTGCAGGTGTAGCAAAAGCAAAGGCCGATTTGATTGTGATTTCGGGTGCTGAAGGTGGTACGGGTGCTTCTCCAGCCAGCTCAATGCGTTTCGCCGGCATATCCCCGGAGATTGGGTTGGCAGAGACGCAGCAGACGCTCGTACTCAACGGATTGCGTGGACAGGTGCGTCTCCAGGCCGACGGACAGATTAAGACTGCCCGTGATGTCATAATCATGGCGATGCTTGGCGCCGACGAATTTGCGTTTGGCACACTTCCGCTCATTGTGCTCGGATGTGTAATGATGCGTAAGTGCAATACCAACACATGTCCAGTGGGTGTTGCCACTCAGAATGAGGAGTTGCGAGCCAAATTCAGAGGACGTGCCGAGTATGTGGTCAACTTCTTCACGTTCCTTGCCGAGCAGGTGCGAGAATATCTTGCCGAGATTGGTGTTCGCTCGCTAAAGGATATTATAGGCCGCGCTGATCTTCTCACCGTAAAGCCTCGTAAGAAGGACTCTAAACAGGCCACGGTCGATTTCTCTCGCTTGCTTTATATTGATCCCAACAGCGATGCTCGTAGTTGGGACGGCGGCGATTTCACGTCTCTTCCCAATGTAAAAGACGACCAGATTATTAAGGCTTGTGCTCCGGCCATCGAAGAAGGCGAGGAGGTGAACCTTGATTACGCAATTAAGAACACGGATAGAGCCGTCACAACAAAGCTTTCGGGAATAATAGCATTGAAATACGGCGATGCCGGACTTCCTGACTCGACAATCAATATCAAATTCAAGGGCTCCGCAGGCCAATCTTTCGGTGCGTTTGCAGTTAGAGGTCTGAATCTTAAGCTCGAAGGCGAAGCCAACGATTATTTCGGCAAGGGGCTTTCGGGTGGAAGAATCTCAATACTTCCGCCTTCAAGAGCTAATTCCGATTTCGTTGCGGAAGACAATATTATTGCTGGTAACACGGGTCTGTACGGCGCTACAAGCGGCGAATTGTATGTCAATGGTAGGGTAGGCGAGCGTTTTGCCGTGCGCAATTCCGGAGCCATTGCTGTGATAGAGGGTGCAGGTGACCACTGTTGTGAGTATATGACAGGAGGCCGTGTGGTTGTCTTAGGTGAAACGGGCCGTAACTTTGCAGCAGGAATGTCGGGAGGTGTGGCTTACGTATGGGATAAAAACCATAATTTCGATTATTTCTGCAACATGGATCAGGTTGAAATCAATCTTGTGGAGGAGAGTTCTTCTCGAAAAGAGCTCCATGAGTTGATACGCCAGCACTATCTCTACACCGGTTCGGCACTCGCACGCAAGATGCTCGATAATTGGACCCGATATGTCGACGAGTTTATTCAGGTTATCCCGATAGAGTACAAGCGTGTGCTTGAGGAGGAGAAAGTACGCCGTCTCCAGGAGAAGATTGCCAATATGCAGATAATTAATAATTGACATGTTGCCAACGGCATAAAGTCAAAATAAGATACAGAAAATGGGAAATCCTAAAGCATTTCTTACAGTGCCCCGCAAAGAAGCGGGTTACCGCCCTATACACGATAGAATACATGATTTCGGTGAGGTGGAGCAGACGCTTAATTCTCACGACCGCAAACAGCAGGCTTCTCGGTGCATGGATTGTGGTGTGCCTTTCTGCCACTGGGCGTGTCCGTTAGGCAACAAGGCTCCGGAGTGGAACGACGCTCTATACAAGGGGGAGTGGCGCTTGGCTTATCGCCTGCTCAACGACACCAACGACTTTCCTGAATTTACCGGCCGAATATGTCCGGCACTTTGCGAGAAAGCTTGTGTGCTGAATCTTACCGACCATGCGCCCACTACAAATCGCGAAAACGAGGCTGCTATTACCGAAAAGGCATGGCAAGAGAACTATATAATGCCTCGCCAATATAAACGCAATGGCCATAAGGTGGCGGTAATTGGTGCTGGTCCTGCCGGGCTTGTGGCTGCCAATCGATTGAACCGTAAGGGTTACGAAGTCACTGTCTTTGATAAAAACGAGGCTGCCGGCGGTCTTTTGCGCTATGGCATACCCAACTTCAAGCTCAATAAGGCTATCATTGACCGTCGTTTAAGATTGCTTGAAGCCGAGGGTGTGAAATTTGTGTATAACACTGAAATTGATTTTGCCGAGCTTCCAGAAGGCTTTGACGCATATGTCGTAAGCACAGGCACACCCACAGCTCGCGATCTGAACATTCCGGGTCGTGAATTAAAGGGCATTCATCTTGCTCTCGACTTGCTTGCTCAGCAAAACCGTGTGCTTGCCGGAATGGAGTTCTCTAAGGAGGACCGAGTCACGGCGAAGGGAAAGCGTGTTCTTGTAATCGGTGGGGGCGACACGGGCAGCGACTGTATAGGCACATCTCATCGCCAGGGATGTGTTTCGGTCACTCAGATTGAGATTATGCCGCGTCCTGTTGACGGACCGGAAGATCCGCAGAATCCTTGGCCCAACTATCCGCGCACGCTAAAGACCACCTCGTCACACGAGGAGGGGTGTGTACGCCGATGGAATATCAATTCGCTTGAATTTATTGGCGAGAATGGACTGCTCACAGGAGTTAAGGTTCAGCCCATTGATTGGAAACCTAATCCGGAGGGTGGGCGACCTATTATGGTGGAGGCCGGTGAGCCTGAAATCATCCCTTGTGAGATATGTTTCCTTGCTATGGGTTTCCTTAAGCCTCAGCTTCCCGATTTCCCGGAGAATGTATTTGTATGTGGCGATGCAGCCTCCGGAGCATCTTTAGTTGTGCGAGCGATGGCGTCGGGGCGGCAGGCAGCAGCCGATGTCGATAATTTTCTTTCTGATAAGTAAAAAAGCGGGGCGCTCATTCGAGTGTCCCCTCTTTTTTAGAAATCTTTGATAACTTGTCATTTTATAAATTTGCAGAATATAGCTAATTTTAGTATATTTGCAGTCCATTACAGAATCTTTCATCGTTATGAATGACAACAGTATCATACACCGCTTCATTGTTCCATTAGGTTATACATTTTCCTGGTTCTTTGGAATATGCCTCGGCGTTGATTTTTTTGATCTGTTTGGTCATAAGGAGATGGCAGCAGACGGTAATCCAATGTTTTTATGGTTTTATAGTGTTCTTGCAGTTTATTTCGCATTCTTATTAGAGTGCATATTTATTTTTATTGACTGTGGTGCCATATATAGTGCAGAACGATTTAGCGGAAAAATTTTTTATTTAATTGCTGGAATACTTTTCCACTTTTTTACGACTATGTGGTTGGTGGGATTGTTGATAAGTAAAATAGATCCAACATGGGTATATGTTCTGACTTTTTGGGTGGTTGCATTTAAATTAGGCATATCTATTATGGCGTCAAATATAAAATTTTGGTTGGCCGACGTTACATTACGAACTTTAATTTCCAATAGAGTACAATGATAATATCCGACTTCATATATCCAACAGTGATTTCTGCTTGCGCCGTAGTTTTGACGGCTACCTTTGCTATAGCTATGAATTCCAAGAATCGTAAAAAGGTTAGAGAAAACCTTTTGAGAAATCTTGTGGCTTACCCTACTGCTTCTGCCGGCACTCCTTCTCGTTCAATTCCGGCAGAACAGGAGTCTATTGCCACTAAATACACCCAATTCAAGGATTATAATGGGAAGATTATCAATCCTGACGAGTATCTTCAATTTATTGTTAAAGGTGACTCTATGCAATTTTGCGGAATCAATAATAACGACTTAATTTTCGTAAAAAAAGGTTTCAAATTGGAGGACTTGAAATCTTTTCCAATCCCTGTCGTGGTTCGGCGAGATAATGCTCCTGTTAATGAAACTCAGTATAAAGTTAGAAGAGCATGGGGTGTATGTTCTATCGATAATTGCGTAGATTTTGTTGCAAAAATTCTTTCTTCCAAGGACTTCCATAATAAAATTGCGGCTATAAGTTTCTTTGATGGCATGGAAGCGATGATGAAAGATTTCCGTGAACTACGACTTCGTAAATATTGTGAAAGATATCTTACGGAATCTCAACTTAACGAATCTTATAAAAGTATTATTGTTTCTACAACTTTTCATACAGATGTTGACAAGATTAGATTCTCCATTCATCCTGCATCTGATGTAATTGGTATTGTAAGTGACTCTTTCACTATTTGACTGTTGACTCAACTTTGTGAAATCGCATAAAAATACCCAACTTCAATTATCTTCGAATTATGTTCTTGTCATAAATGTTGATGATTGAAGTCAGTGCAAAATTGCTGGTGCAAAATTTCAACCGATCTTCAACCATCACTATATGTAGTTGCAAGAATGCTTATGATGTATTAAGCATAAGTGGATGTTCTGATTACCAATTCAGAGCATCCACATTTATTTGTTCCAAGCATCTATTTGTCAAATCGAGAATCAAGCAAGAGAATATTATATACCGGATTAGAGGTTTGGGTTGCCAGTGAATCTATATCAAAATCAACAATGATTTTCTTGATTTTGAAATAAGAGTCGCCGAACTTACCGGTCATGTCCTCGTAGTTGTTAGTGTCATTGTCCTTTAATATTCCATCATGGATTAAATCTGTGATGGTGAGAATTATAGGATAATTTATTTTGTTATCCCACTTTTGAGGTGGGTTGATAGAGTATTGGTATTCTTTTGTATGTCCGTCTGAAAAGGATATGCTTGAATTTATAGATTTAATCAAAGCTGTGTCAATGTAGCAAACAAGTTCGGATACAAATGTTGGTTCGTGAAATTCTATTTCGACAGTTTCCTGTGATTGGTGTATATTATATTTATCAGGTGATATTACAAATGGAGCAACCGTATGCTCTATGGATTTTTGATTACGTGGGGAGGTATAGAATACTCTAAGATCTATAGGACTTAAATCTTTTGCAGCTGTCCAATGGCTGCGCATGAGATGTGATGTATAGCAATCCATTCCTTCCAATTTTAGGTACGGATTTTCAAGATTGGACAAATCAATATTCACATTAAGACTAAAAGGCTCACCATTACCAAAGTGTTTGGCCGGTGTGAAATCATATAGAATTGTAAACTCTGAGGCTAAATGTCTGTATAACATAGGATGAGTTGGTAGTTGCGGTTTATTCTCATTGTTCTTGGCTAAAAGTCGAGAAAAACTGAAGCAGTCGCCATAAAAGGAATTTTTTGAATTTGCATAGACCTTATAACGTACATTGAAAGTGGCTTCAGATTTTGGGGCCATTGAAAACTTTGTATAAAACCATCTACGGTTTATTGCATCGATAGGAATAGAATCCCCGTAATTATCATCTTCATAAATTTCTACTTCATATCCTGCTTCACGTACACTTTCTTTAGCTGAATGAAATTGAAGTATCGAGTCGTTGAATGTGAATGAAACATCCTTTATTAGATTGTCACTCCAACCTGTCTCATATACGCTTTCTGTATAATAATCATGCTCTATCATATAAGTTTCTTGTTCGTTTGCAACAAGATAATCAATAGGAAAGCCATAGTTAATTTCAGGAAAATTCTTGTAGGAGTCGTTCTTAAATAGATAGGTTATATCAAAGCAGTTATAGCCGTCTTCATGAGTGATATTTACCTGTTCACTGACTATCCTGATCTCAGAGATTGAAAGGGGTTCAGGATTAGCCACGCGATTAATCGACGAGTATCTTACCACCGGATCGCCGTTGGCATATACTCGGAAGCTGAAAGCTATTGTCAATATCACGGATAGTGAAATTAGTCTTTGTATCATATTGCAAGAACAGAGTTTTATGATTTATATACCAGAGATAATACATTTAGATATCTTTGTATCTGTATGCACTATTTGCTTAGTGTAGTCCTTTATCGGACGACATCAATATTAAAAATTCACAATCTTTCGATAAGCCAGGAGTCGAGATTGTTAACGTCAGACGAGTAATTAGCTGCAATTTTGATGATTTGTCTACCGGAGTTTAGAAAGGATAGGTGGTAGCCTTTTTCGTTTATTTGATCCATAGCTGCTTGCTGGAAGCCGTTAGTCTTTAGTTCGAAGATATAGACGAATTGCGATGTCTTGATCATCATGTCCATCCGCGCATTACATGTCTGCAATTCTGCTTGAGGTTCGAAGCCCAGGGCTCGGAGCATCAGATATAGACTGCTTTGAAAGTATTTTTCTCGTTTATCGAGTTCGGTCAGGCCGTAGGGGTTGCCCTGAAGGAAGGTTTTTAATTCTTCCATGAAGAGCTGGGGTTCGCCATCAATGATCGCATTTCTCAATTTTAGAAAGAAGGCATTGGAAATATCGTCCCTTATGCCACAATAGATAGGGATGATGGAATGCGTAAAGGCAGTGGCTACCTCCATGTTAGGAAGACCAAGTGTGAATGTCTTTCTTTCTTTTGAGTAGGATTTTATCGTCACAAATCCACTTTCAAAGAGAAGTGAAACAGGATTATTAAGGTAAGATTCTTTTGCAGTGAGACTGTTCTCTACGGTTTCCAGGCAGTCGAGGGATGGCATAAAGAAATCATCTCTTTTCATAATCGATATTAGAAATGATGGCGTTCCCGATTGAAACCAATAATTGTCAATTTCTTTTGACTTCAATGTCCTCAATATGCTGAACGGATTATAGATATCAGGGCATTTCTT
Source organism: uncultured Bacteroides sp. (assembly GCA_964546885.1). Classification (GTDB taxonomy): domain Bacteria; phylum Bacteroidota; class Bacteroidia; order Bacteroidales; family Muribaculaceae; genus CAG-873. Next base: position 6,414 of record CAZJKZ010000025.1, on the reverse strand, counting down.
GGAGAAATGGTAGCCGTCATAGTTATTCTTCAATTCAGCTATCATTTCACCGAATTCCATATCCTCTTCTTTCGCAAAATTCTCTATTCCTATCTTGAAATTATCGTATAATTCCTGTTCTGTAATTCCGCAGATAGCTCCATAATCATTGAGGATTGAGATGTCTTCAAGATGGTTGGCTCCGCTGAAAAGACTGGTGTGACTAAACCTTGAAACACCGGCAATAAAAACAAAACAAATATTCTGATCCTCATTTTTGAGTACAGAAAAGAGAGATTTCAGGGTCTGTCGATAGTATGTATTAAGCTCTGATTGCTCTGGGTGTAAGGTCTCAAGAAGAAGTGAGTCATATTCATCAACAAGTATAGCCACTTTTTGACCGGTCTTTTCTTTAGCTACACGCAATATTTTAGCAAACCTATCAGCAAAGTCTCCATTACATCTAATTCCATAATTCTCTTCATAATCGGAAAGAATGGCATTGAGATATTTGTCAAGAGTTTCTTTTTCAGTTGGTCGGATAGCATTGAAGGCGAATTTGATGATAGGTTTTGGTGTCCAGTCTACGTCATCAGTATCGAGGGCGAGACCTTTGAAGAGGTCTCGACGTCCCTCAAAATATGCTTCAAGAGTGGTTAGGAAAAGACTTTTTCCAAAGCGCCGGGGTCGACTGAGAAAATAGTATTTGCCCGAATCTATCATTTTTCGGACATACATTGTCTTGTCGACATACACATATCCTCCACAAATAATTTCGGAGAAACTCTGTATTCCAATAGGATATTTGATTTCAGCTGCCATAACATGCATCTCTATTGCAGTGTAGTCTTCAGCCAGGGGAGAATAAATTCAGCTTTAAAATAGTGGCTTGGCGAATCTACGTTAGCGAGGCGGAAGAATGTGGAACGGTCGATTCCTGCGGGCATTGTGTCAAGGGGCACACGGTTGGCCGGATCAGCATACTTGGCATAATGGTGTGCTTCGAAGGCATTAGGAGCTCCTGCTGTGGCAAACGCATCGCTTACCGAATTGAAATCACGGTCCATACCGCCTTCCGTGCATATCACAGGGCGCGGCGCAAGAGCCGCCACAAGGTCCGGAAAGTCAAATTCTGTGAGAAAACCCGGTATAAGGTGCGCTATATCATTGGGCCACGGGCGATTGCCTTTTTCATCGGGAAGCGTCATTACCAAGGCGCGTTCGCGGGTAGTGCAAAGGAAATCATTATATACAAAAGCATATATTTCAGGATCCATCACGCCTATCGCCATCAATGGCTCTGTGCCCAGTGAGAATCCGCTGAGCACCAATCTGTCACGGCGAATATTTGGATTTGTCTTCATCCAGTCGAGAATCACTTTGTCGACGTACGACGTATAGCCCAAATAATTCCAGTCAAGCTCAAGGAGGGCGCGAGAGAATGTCACATAGTCGCCAACCCATCTGCCTGCAAGTCTTTCAAGGTCGTCAGCTTCGCCGAAGGCAGGATTGTCCACTGCCACCGCCACATAGCCTTCCTTTGCGTACATGCGTGCCATTGCCGCCTTAGTTTGATTCACGGTGGAGCTGTCAAGGTCGATGGCTGTTTCTCCTGCCAACAGTTCTTTTGTTTGTCCATAGCCCGGAATACAGAGAATACCGGGGGCGGGATTGTCGGCCGAAACATTGTCGGGAACAAGCACCAGGTAAGGCACCACGGCTTCGCTGAAAGGATAAGACTCCCATTTCTGAATCTTATAGCCGTCGCGCTGCCATTCGCCCACCATTTTTGCTTCTGATATAGTGGCGGTGTCAGGATGATTCATAAGGCGTTTCATTGTCGATGCCACGTCTGTCTGCCAGTCCTGCATCTGCGCTGCGTTCATCCCCGGATGGTACTGTAGCCGTGGAGGCTGTGATTTCATAAGTCTGTGCGCTATAGCGCGTGAGCTCACGTAGCGTCCGTCTTCACGGTCAGTTGTAAAAGTCGAGTGCTGCGATGGGTCAATCCCGTTTGTGCCGTTCTGTGCACCGGCTACTATGGTTCCTAACAGTACAAAAAGTGATATAAAAATTCGTGTCATAGTAATATTAAAAATTTATGCAATTTGCAAATTCTGTAACGACAGCTATAGTGAATCTTAATACATTGGAATCGTGCTCTGACATAATATGAAAAATTGCAATAATTTATTCTTTCAAATCTTTTTAGAGATGGTTAGGCTGCGAATCATCACCGACGAGTGCACAGTTTTTTACGAACGTATTAGTGTCAATTTTTCTGCGAAAGAATTTTCATCTATAGGAGGTAAGACAAAACCTGTTTTTCTACTCGTAGTTGTCAAAGCTGCAACCACTCCAGTTGCTACCTCCCAAAAGTTTGTGCATAACTGATACAATGGTTTGCGATCTGTTTCGGGATTCCAACCCTCATTTATCTTTTCACTCCAGCCTTCCACCTCAAATCCTACTAAGAATCCAAGTGTCACAACTGGTGATTTTTCATACGCTATTTCTAAATCTAACTGTATACCGATATAATCTGATTTGGAGGCGTATCTGAGCTGTGTTCTTAATGATACACTTTCATTTATACTATTATTACCATTATTCCAAAGATCATTATTAATATTTACAGGACCTTGGCTGTAATTCACTACTTTCACTTTCATGGTATCATGATATTTGTTGTAAATTGTTAGAAAATTCATCAATGAATGTCTCCATCCATATTTCATCTTCGCATAATTCTGGATTAAAATAGTTTAGACGATACATTTTTTCATTGGGCTGGAAATGGGCAACTGACTCAAAAGATATTTTGTTATCAGTTATGGATGCGTAAAGGTGAGTGTCCTTTAAGAGAGTAGTCAGTCCTACTTGTTCACGCATATACTGTTGTACATCTTCTGGAGACACTTTACTCACAACATAACTTCCTGTAGGACGGAGTGTTTTAGATATCCTTACGAAAAGATACAGTTGATTCTCCTCTTTATCTAAATAAAGTGAGACATATGGCATTCCCATATCCTGGAGAGTGCCAACGTAATATATGTTATCGGGTTTGAGCATATTTTAGCTTTTGTCGTAAGGTATCTGTACTGGGGCAAATGTTTTATCTCTAATGTCTTCTAAACTAACACCTTCATATAAGAAAAGGTTTGCATGATGATTGACAAATTCAGTTATTATAGCATTAGTATTATTGATATTTAAACGAATCACAAACGATCCTCTACTCTCTCGATACGCCATTAACTCTTCTTCATCTGCACCATTATCTTTTTTTGTTTTATATGTTTTTAGACAGCTATTGATTGCCGCTTCCAATGAATCATTTACTGATAAACCTATCTTTCCTGCCAATTTTATCTGTTTGTTTTCTGGCATCTGTCTAATCAATTTTTCAGGAAAGGAGTATTTCATTTTAGGACCGGTGTTGTTATCCCTTAGATCGCGAGGAGTTTGGTCCTCCATATTTGGGGGGACCTCTTGCACTGTACGATATGCCTGACAATCTTCTCTTTCTGAGAATTTTTCTAATAAAATGTTCTCTAAATATCCAAGCTGATCTGCATATTGTAAGTGTTTGTATTCCTTTCCTTCAAAAAATGATTTATTTTGATTCATAATGTTGTTTAAATTGCAAATTTAATCAAACATTTCGTATTTAGCAACTTTTATTTTGAATTTTATTTCGTAAACTTGTTGACTGGGTTGACTGGGAGGGAGGGTCGCCCTCGACCCTCCAGCATCCGGATGGCGAAACCCCCGTTGCTGTGGAAAGCCGTTGTAGGACTGACTAAATTTCACAAAACTTTATCAGCTTATAAGATTGAAATTTTTGTTAATGCTTAGATTTATTAATGTATTTGTCTAAATAATAGCTCATTTCCCTTTAAATAGTCGTATGCTTCTGCTAAATAATCGCTCTTGAACATTTGTTCTTTTCGCATACTCCACCGTTTGATTTCTTCAGTTAGTGTTTTCAAGACTGTACTATCATCATTGTGCTGCCAGTCTTGTAATGAAGGGTTATTATATAAAATATAATCTACGGATGATAATAGTTCCAGTGAATAGTTAGAGTAATAGTCTTGCAGAAATCTTTTGGTTTTATTACAGATATCATGTAAACGAGAGGCTTTTTTATCATTATCCATAAATTGCTGCACATCTTGTTCAATATCATCTAACAACCAAATATAATCAAATGGTCGATTCTCCATCCCACTCAAGCCTTTTATATAACTACCATTAAGAGCATAGAGCATATGAGAAACTTTTCCCCCAGAATAGGGCCCATAATAGTACGGCTTGTACTCTATCTTAAAAATGTCTGCTGCTCCGAATCGTTGCATGAAATAAATTAGCTTCTCTGCTGCAAAAACAGATGCAAATTCCCCATTTTTATTCATGTCACAGAACATTGCAAGAAGCATAGCACGGGCAGGTGTAAGTTTCACACGCTCGGATTTAAGTTTTTCTACTATTGTATCTGATGGTTCATAAAGATAGATGTCACAATCTAAATCCGAAAGATTTTCTTCTATCATTCGTTTTACTCGTCTCCAATCTAACCCACCGTTATGCGATCCTAAAGGGGGAATAGCTATAGATCTGATATTGCGATTTCTAATCTCATTACTAAGCGATTGTAGTCCTTTTTCTATATATGAATATTCTGATGGCAATCGCCAATGAGTTTTGGTTGGGAAATTTATAATAATTTTTTGTTCACCTTTTAGATTAGTGTCTTCAAAAACTAACATCTGACCTACAACCAGTGAATTTCTTAAACATGCTTTACGATAAAAAAGATAATTTTCTGGAAAAGCCTCACGAAATTGTAGAGCAATACCCTTGCCCATCACACCTACAGTGTTGACTGTGTTGACCAATGCTTGAGCATCGCTATCTAAAAGATTCCCTTTTGTAAAATGTATCATAAGAGTATTCTGTTAAAAATAATAGTTTTTGTTAACTGAAATACGGTGCCCGTCGGGCACCAATATTGTAGCCGTGGATCCTTGAGACCCACGGTAGTCAAATCCACCTCACGACTCACAGCCCTGTAAGGGCTGAATACCTCCCTGAGCGGCAAGAGAGTTCGGAACCTACGGCACCGATAACTTAGATTATATTGTTTACCGTGGGTCTCAAGGACCCACGGCTACCTTATTTAGTCCCTACGGAACTACCTCTTTTCTTAACTCTGTCTGCCAGATAATATATGCAACTACGGATATGTGTTGAAAAATTCCAATAACTTACCGACACGACGAGGTCCCGTAATCAATCCCTCTCAGCCCTTTGATTATAGATAATATTTTTCATCGCCTATAGTATTAGAATGCAAAGATAATAATATTATCCAATACAGCGTATTTATTGAATAATATGGCGAAATAAAACATATTTATCCAAAGTATCTGAGCCTATCTAAAGTTTTTGTGTACGAAGATTATTATAATCGTTGCAACCTAAATATATTATCCTAAGAACCGCCTCTCTCTATATATATCGATTGCTAAAAGATTGCCCCATGATGCTTCTTCCATGAGGCAGTAGGGAAGAGAAGGGTAGAATGCTAAAAGTGCATCGGGTATGCCTTAGCATAATGACAGAGACACACCACCAAAAGAGAACGCTGCCGGTACTCCCATAGCCTTGAAAGCTCTTACGATAGTTCCGATTGTTAGATTGTGACCATTTTCAATTCTTGATATCTGAGATCTTTGTACTCCCATCAGTTCGCCAAGCTGCTCTTGCGTGAGATTCTTTTCCTTTCTTGCTTGTTTGATAGCCTCACCTATCAGATATGACTGCAATTCGGCTTCCATTGCATCACGGCATTGTGTCCCTTTTTTACCGATTACTCGGTCAAGCATTTCGTCGTGTGTATATAGTTTCATCTTTTTCATAACTTATTTCTTTTTCTCGGTGTAATATTCCTTTCTCAATGCTTCCGCATGGGCAAGCTCAATAGTATTTGACCTTATCTGGCAAGGATTCAAGAAAGACAAGAGCTTCCTCCATGTACGTCACATCAAAATTAGCTTTCAATTCCATTCGGTTTCTTATTTAGACTGCAAAGATACAAAATTTGTTACATATATAGAAACATTAAGGTGCCAAATTTTACCATTCCCCGATTCTTATATTACACGTTGTTTTGCGATATATATAGCTTGAGAAAAGTCAGTAGAAAGATAAAAACCTTTCCCCAAAATACTTATACGCTTTTGACATTTCAAGGTCAATTTGCTAATTGCTATGTCTGATACGATAAAAGTAGACGGCCCAAACTCTGCGAGGCTATTTGAGGACTTATGATTACCTTTGCTGCCATAATTTCTAAAAAAAACTGAAGTGACCCCCAAAAGTTAGACACAAAACTTTTGGGGTGCATTATGTATAGACGCCACAATT
>CAZJKZ010000024.1:0-32822 GCA_964546885.1 uncultured Bacteroides sp. | reverse complement strand
TAAGAGTATTTGACCGACGAATAAAGTAGTAAAGCACCATAAGACCGCCTAATCCGCAACTCACAGATGTCGCCAAGGCTGCGCCCATAACCCCCATTCCAGCCGGAAACACAAGGATATAGTCAAGGACGATATTGAATGAAGCCGCTATGACGTTGCACCACATAGCATATTTGGGAGATCCGTCAAGTCGGATAAGCATCATTCCTACGCATTGAATCATCAGGAACACCATACCCGGAGCAAGCCACAAAAGATAGTCTATTGCGTATGGCAACAAAACATCACTGCCACCCAAAACTGAAACGAACGAAGCGGGGAAGAAAATGCACGGCACGGAGATAAGCAATGTTAGTATAGTTCCTACCAGAAATGCCTGTGTAGTGATGATATTGGCTGCCTTATATTCTTTGTTTGCAAGACGGATACTTGCAATGACTGATGAGCCGATGCCGAACATCAGTCCGATTCCAGTCACGACCATAAATATGGGAGCAACTATATTGACAGCGGCTATGCCGTTTGCTCCTACTCCCTGCCCTACAAAAATACCGTCAATGACAGTCAACACGGCATTGAATACCATTCCGACAAGTGTCGGGAAGAATAGTGCACGGAAAAGTTTTGGGATATTGCCATTCCCAAAGTCAAGAGAGTCGCGGTCAAGATTTCTTTGCGATTTTTTATGTTTAGCGGTGCAAAGCCACTTACGTCGATTACTGTCTTTTCTCATATCAATCTAATTAGAAAACCGGACAAGATGATTGGTTTTACCCAGTCATCTTATCCGGCATCATATCGTTGCCCTCCGATGAGGATTACAAAACTCTTATTTCGTAAATTTCTTTGTTTCTTACACTTTAGATAATAAATCTATGGGACTTCTTTTAACATAACTCGTCTTAGTACATCCTTTACATTATCTTTTATTATTACCATAATCCTTTTCAATTTCTTTTATCGCATCTTCCAACTTAGTGTAACCATTACTAAGATACCAATCAATATCTATTTTATATTCGTCATTATCAGCTTCATTAATGTGATTATCTTGATTACCTGGAAATGGTATTGTTTTTCGTTTACCACTTTTAGTAATAATATGAAGCAATTCTTTTCTATCCATAATTCGTCGTTGAAAACAGTTGCAAAGTTACAAAATTTTTGATATTCCCACAAATATTTGTTTGTTCTCGATAAAAATCATCGTTTGCGCTCCGTGATTAGAATAATTTTTCAAATGAGAAGAAAAATCTTCTTTATTCCACATTTATGTCAAATTATATTTGTAAATTTGCGTTGAAAAACAAAATCAAAGTTTATGAGCGAAGTAGAACTCCTTTTGGTGAATGGCAGCGACAGCTGCACTATGTAGACAATTCAATTCTTGTCAGATGACAAAAGCGAATTTGAAAATTCATTACGAAATTCCGTAACGATGCCGTTCTTGATGCGATGTCATCACTAAATTTTTGAGTCCAATTTATTATATATCCCCGCATAAATCATAACAAAATCAAGATATTAACGAAAATTCTACTTAAGTCATATGAATATGATCGGATCAAAAGCTGGAATAGTAGTCAACCGAATGTTTGTCGGCGACTACCTGACATCTAATCTCGGACATGAAATCATCAACCTTTTTCAGGCGGATAATGGCAATCATTATCTATATCTTAATGCCTATGGAAACTTCAACAAAACCCATAAAGACAAGATTGGAATCATGCTTATGGTAAAGTCTGTCGGAGGTAATATTCTTTCTCCCTTATTGGAACCCAAAAGATCCGACTTTGGAAGATCAGACCGGATTTATTATTTCCGAGATGTTTGAGGAAGATGAATGTTTGGAGATTGGTGATAGGGTCTATTCGAGCAACGATTACTATCATAAAGAGCCGAAGGACTTTATAAAGGAGGTAATAAGAAACCTACATCCTCAATGGGTCATAGGCATAGAGAACACCGCCTCCATCCTTATTGCATACAAACGCCAAAAGAAGATACTGATAAATCCTACCGTTACTCTCAACGACTTGAATTGGGTGACACCGGAAACAATAAGGGACACCTACGCCTTTTTCAGCTCCCGCTTCGAAAAAGACTATGATATGTATTCGAGGGTATATAAGAACGTGGCCTTTTATCCGGCCCAAAAGGCCCTCCATATCTACGATCTGTCGAATATAATCAAAGGCATCCTTACACAATGCACCAACAAATGAAAATTTGGATTCTGCTTCATTTGATAGCTTTTAAAATCATAAAATTAACGAACCATTGAGAAAAACTTTATAAATCATCCTATAAATTAGCAAGATAGAAAAAAATTTATATAAAAGCCGACTACGAGTCGGCCGGATGCCATCACGATTTCATGTTGAGAATAGAGGTTGTCAGTCGAATTTCAGGAGTCACAAGCTCTCCCTAAAACCATAATCTGAACGAAACCGAAACGTTCTGTCTTAATTCAATTCAAAATTACAAATTAATTTTGTTAATTACCCTATCGAAGCGAAGAAAAGTTGTAATCAACGTCAAATATCATAAAGCTTTATGTGTCTTTCCTTATCAAAGCATATACAAATTGTATTTTTTTGATATTTGTTTGTTCAGTCCACATGATTTATCGATGACACTATTGCATGGCACACAAAAATTTTGTAATTTTGTAAATTAAAGTAATATTGATATGGCAATGACAATTAAAACCACCCCTGAACTTTGGGGCGAAGATGCAAAGAGCTTCATTGAAGAAGCGGAGCGCAATGGCAAATTGCCGACTCCTAAACTTACAGAAGCTCAACGTAAGATTGTCTCTACTATGTGGGAGAGCGTAAAAAATACTGTATTCCCTCCCAGGAAAGATTAAAGACGATGGAAAGATTCTCGATAACGGAGGACTGAATAAAACGCGCACCTATGACGAAGATGATACATTGAAGGGATATGTTCTGACACTCCAGCGTTTTGAAGAACTACTCAAAGAAGGTGTAGCCGATGCCAGTCGGTCAGATGGAGGGTTAGCCTTTGCTCTCAATATAAACTACCGTCATTTCACGCTCAAAGCTGAATATGATCTCGGGCTTGCAACCACCACCTATTACGGCAACGGCAAGCAACGCACATTCTCTGGGTCTTTAGGCTATTGGCTATTTTAACAGCAAAAAAAGGAAGATAAATCAAGGGAAAGTTTCGACTCTTTATCGGGACCTTCCCTTGATTTTTTGTTAGTTTAGACGAATTAAAAAAAAGAATCTTCATCATCTGCTCAAAACCTTTTGGGTTATCTTCGTTAGATCTTGATATAGGGTGTTCAATATCTTTAGAGTGTTCTCGATCTCCGGCATAAGAACTTGTAAGAAATAGACCGGTGGCAGCAACCCTGGCAGAAGTTGGAATTTGAGGTTTTGGAGACTTGAAATATTCTTTCATCTGCAAACCGATATATATTAAGCTGTTACATTCACTTTCGAATCAAGTTGAGTTTGTCTCGGTCAGCCTCTCTCAGCCTTTAATTCCACGGAACAGATCGCTGATATAATTCATGACCTGATTTTGTTAAAAAAATTTTTGTAGACTCACAAAATATCATTAAATTTGCCGCTGTAGAGGTGCCACAAGTCGTCACTAACTAGCTTTTTTGATTCTACTCTTGGCGCCATATTAAATTAATAGAATCCACCGGACTATTTATGAATATAATTAGAATTATCACATTAATGGCAGTTTTGCCTCTGTTTATATCGGGTTATGGACAAGCAACTGACTCCATAACGGTTGCCGGACATATATATAACATTACTGATGGAATGCCTCAGACCCTCATAATTAATGAATGTGATATTTCAAACAAGAATGTCAGAGAAATATGTGAATTCGGAGAAGATGGTTTATTCGTAAAAAAAATTCCTCTGTCCTTTCCACATACCTTTACCGTCGTCTACAACCGTCATTTCATAAATGCGTTTGCAGCCCCGGGAGATTCTATTTATATGGATATCGATGCTTCCACTTCACCTCTATCAGTCACTTTTTTCGGAGACAAAGCAGATATAAATCAGCAATATGATCCGGCGTTTCAGCATCTGTCTTCTTTTTACTATTCAAGAAGTCTGCCCAATGATACGACTGCTCTTGATGAATATATGGCTGTTTTCAAGAGAAACATTGAGGAAGGTCATGACAGCATCAACTGTTACGCTAAAGAACATGACCTTTCAGAAGATGTGATCTCTATGCTTTATAGTGACAACATATATATTCTGGCAAATAATGCACTGAGCTATAGAGGAAGAAATGTGGAAGAAAAACGAGCCTTTTTTCTTAATCCTATCTTTGACCTTTTTAATGAAGCCCATACTAAGGTCATGATATACCCCTATCATCTTTCTGCCATAATGAGTTATTTCCCGGACGTCAGGGCTAATGCATCGAAAGGGATTATCAGGGATATAATGTATGCATGCGATGATGAGTCGCCCATACCCGACAGGGAGGAATTTTATAATCAGATGTATTATGATCGGCTTTACTCCAAGGACGAACCAGCCAAAGAGACTTCAATCGACCATATACAATCTGGAAAAATCATAGTCTACACCAATGGAGAAATCAAGGAGGTTAACGATGTGAATCCCTTAACTTGGCTATTAAATGAGTTCAAAGGTCATCCAATATACCTTGACATTAGTGCGACATGGTGTGGACCTTGTCGAGCCGGACTTGCAAAAAGTGAGTCTATAAGAAAACATTTCAAAGATACCGATGTTAAGTTTGCCGTCATTTGGACTCAATCATCAAAAAAAGAATGGCTTAAATTAGCTCCAACCATTTCAAATGCTATTCAGATATTCATTGAAGATCAAGAGATGATGGATAGAATTGCTACCTATCTCAAAATAAGCGGTTTCCCGACATATCTGATGATTGATAAAAATGGCAACATATTAAAAGAGGGTGTGCCTGTTTACTTGTCTTCTGAACTTCCGGATTACCTCAACAGGTATAAATAATTATACTTCGAGTATAGGATGGAAAGAATGTGAGGTCTAATGCCATTTATAAATACGATTGAGGGCATTAAGTTATGACGTGAAGTGTATAATTCTTTGACGGCAAACTGTATGATTTTTTGACACCGAGCACCTTATTAAAACACATATAACACTAATATTCAACAACTTCAATTTTTGGTACAATAATTGAAAGTAATATTAGTGTTATGAAAAATATTATTATCGCAATATCAATTACTGCAGCTTTGACTGTATCTGCCCAAGAACCTTGGAGCATGAAGCAGTGCATGGCTTATGCTGCCGATAATGCATCGGCAGTGGCGCAAGCTCGATGGGACGTGGCATCGGCAACGGCGACACGCAATGAGACTTTCGCTGATTTTTTTCCATCAGTATCCGCACAAGTAGGAACGCAATTAAATTGGGGGCGAAATATCGACCCGGAAACTAATACCTACAATGACGTCACCACCTTTAATAACAGCTACGGATTATATGCATCCCTCACTCTATTTGACGGCGGACAGACTCTAAACCGTTATCGCCAAGCCCGAAATGAAAAAGAAAGATATATCAATGCTGTGGAAATGAAGCGTGACGATAGCGCAATAGCAGCAATGATGGCTTTCGCCGATGCCGTCTATTACAATAATTCAATCACAATAGCCCGGGATAGACTGAAGCAAAGCGAGGGGATGCTCACTCTCACACTGCGACAAGAAGAACTTGGCATAAAGGGAAGGCCCGACGTAGTACAAGCTCAAGCAACAGTTGCAAACGACAAATATAACCTTCTTCACCAGCAGAATTTGTATTCTCAGGCTATGCTTACACTCCGGTCAGCCATGAATTTTCCGGCAGCTGAGCCTCTATCAATCGACACATCATATATCGCCACTCCTCTGTACAACGGACTGGAAGATCCGGAAATAATATATACCTTAGCACTGAATACAAATCCAAAAGCATTAGACGCAAAGATACAAGTAGAATCAAGCAAATACGCTTACGACATCGCCAAAGGCCACATGTTGCCGACAATAAGCCTAAATGCAGGTATATCAACATCATATTTCACAAACGTCACCGGTGGATATGCGTCTCGAAAATTCGGAGAACAGTTCAGCAATAACAGAGGTGAATATGTATCAGCTACCCTTTCTATTCCTATATTTACCGGGCTGAGCAGAATATCCGGCAAGAAGCGTGCTAAATACGCATTAGAGAAGGCAAAGGATCAGCTTAATGAACAAAAAAGACTCCTACACGACGATATAGCGGCCGCTGTCATGGACAGAGACGGATATGCGATGGAAATACTGTCGCTGAAGGCCAAAGTTGATGCCGATGCTGAAGCTTACAGACTAAATACTCGTAAATATGAAGAAGGACTTTTATCATTGATCGATCTGCAACTATCGGCAAACACGTATTACTCGTCGAGAGTTGAGTTGCTGCAAAAACAAATGCTTTATATATTGAAAGACAAACTCGTAGAATACTATAAAGGTAACAAACTATGGATGTAAAAATCGAAAAACCGAAAGGCATTAAAGGAATAAAACCTAAACAATGGGCTTATATTGGATGTGGTATAATAGTCATAGCCGCCGTCATCTGGCTTGCTACAACAGATATTGCATCAACTTATAAGGTGGATAAAGTGGGATTGAACATTGCAGATGTTAAATCCCAGAAATTTGATGATTATGTGCGCGTTGACGGGCGAGTGGAGCCTATCAGCGTTGTACAGATAAGCCCGGAAGAAGGCGGAATAGTTATGGAAAAGGTAATTGAAGAAGGAGCACAAGTAAAGAAAGGAGATGTAATAGTGCGACTTAGCAACAGTAATCTCGATCTACAGATACTGAATGCTGAAGCTGAGCTTGCTGAAAAGCAGAACATACTGCGCAATACCCAGATATCAATGGAACAGGACCGACTAAACAATCGCACAGAACAAGCGCAACTCGAACTCGAGGTACAACGTAAACACAGGGCTTACGAGCAGAAGAAAAAACTTTATGAAGACAAACTGATAGCGCGCGAGGACTATCTCCAAGCCAAAGAAGACTACGATTTAGCTTTAAAACGCCAAACTCTGATAAACCAGCGTCTTAACCAGGATAGCATTTACCGTCTGGCACAAGTGGTCCAGATGGAAGACAATCTCGCAAATATGCAAAAAAATATACAGCTAATACGTCAACGTAAAGAGCATCTTAATGTGATAAGCCCAATAGACGGCGAGCTTGGTCTACTTGACGTAGAGCTGGGACAAAATATCAACGCAGGACAAAAAATCGGACAAATCAATGATCTTACCACCTATAAAGTGACCGGACAAATCGACGAGCACTATATTGACAGAGTGCATAAGGACCTTCTCGCCACATCGGCCCGTAACGACCGGAATATGAATTTGCGACTACGCAAGATATTCCCGGAAGTGAGAGAAGGAAAATTCAAAGTGGAGTTCATCTTCACCGATAAATGTCCTGACAACATCAGAAGCGGGCAGACATGTTATCTAAGCCTGCAACTCGGACAACCGGTGAATGCTGTAGTGATACCCAAAGGCTCATTCTACTCTACCACAGGAGGCAAATGGATATTCGTGCTTGATCACTCAGGTAATAAAGCTTATAGGCGAAATATACGCCTTGGTCGGCAAAATCCCGAGTATTATGAGGTGTTGGAAGGGTTAGAGCCTGGTGAAAAAGTGATTACAAACGGATATGAATCCTATGGAGATGCCACGTCACTTACTATTGAATAGCCAACTTCCTAAATTCGAAATATACAAAAATCAAAAAAATGAAATCCTATTTAAAATTTTTAAGCAGAAACAAAGCTTATACAGCCATCGATGTATTCGGTCTGGCTATAAGCATTATGTTCGTAGTGCTTATAGGGTGCTACACGTGGCAAGAAAGCCACATTGACAAGCAGCACAAAAAAGCCGACCGAATGTACTATATCGGATTAGAGTTCGACGGGCATAAAACCATGGGCGGACACTGGTATGAACAATATCTTCTCAAGGATAAATTTCCTGAAATTGAATCGTCAACCGCAGTAGTAAGAAATAGCCGTTGGCTTACCTATGAGGATAAACAGATTCAGACAGAATGTTATTTTGTAGACTCTACATTCTATGATATTTTCGATTTCAAACTGGTTCAGGGTGATCCTAAGAAAGTTCTCGATAATCCCTCTAATATTGTAGTGTCTGAGGAATACGCTCGTAAAGTTTGGGGAGATGAAGATCCTATAGGGAAAAGCATAATATTTGATACAAATGAAGAACCCCTCGTTGTTTCAGGTGTAATGGAACCGATGAAAAATACAGCTTTTATGACATATGATAAGCGTCCGATAGATATGCTTTTGAATTTTTCTATGGCGAAATACGTGAACCCAAGTTTGGTAGGAACCGGAATGTATAACGCAACGGGATCAGACATTATTCTTCTGGCGAAAGAAGGATACGATCTCACCACAAGGAAAAAAGAATATGAAGAGGCTCTGAAAAATGATTATTGGATATTAGGTCTACCGGAAGACAATATCAGACTCGATATATTGCCTTTTAGCGGGAGTTATTTCTCAGAAGTAACATCAGGACATATGAATTTCGGAAATATAAAACTAATAAAGTTACTTTTCAGCGTGGGTTTAGTGATACTGCTATTCGCTATTATGAACTATATCAACCTTACCGTGGCACTTGCAGGGAAACGAGCCAAGGAGATGGCTACCCGCCGCCTGCTTGGAGAGGGACGCACCCGTATAATGTGGCGTCTTATCTCAGAGAGCACTATATTATGTGCCATATCAATGATAATAGGAATAGCACTCGCATATCTATTGCAACCTTATGCTTCAGCACTCCTTGAAACACCTATTGATATCACAGGATGTCTGAATTTCACTACCGTAACCTTCCTTGTCATAGTTCTGCTGATCACAAGTATCATCTCGGGCATCATCCCGGCTCTCCTACTCTCTTCTATGAAGCCCATAGAAGCCGTAAAGGGAGCTTTCAGAAGAAAATCCAATATGGTTTTCGGGAAACTATTCATCGTAATTCAGAATGTAGCTACAATTACTATGGTTGCCGCAGCCATCACTATGTACACCCAAGTGCAATATCTTATAAATGCCCCTCTTGGATACGACTATGATGGGGTAATTAATATATCATATCAATACATGTACAACGAAAATAAAGGAGAGCTGTTCAGAGACGAACTTATGAAGCTACCATGTGTAGAAAAAGTAAGTTTCAGTCAAGGAGTACCTCATTCTAGAGGCAACAACAATACATTTACATATGAAGGACGCACAATATCTTTACAAGTATTTAAATGCGACGCTGTGTTTATGGATCTTTTGGGAATTAAAATAAAAAAAGACAACCATATAGTAGACGACATAAAAAAATACTTCAATACCAGGACTCTCAATGAACTCGGTCTTGACGAAGATGCCACCGACTATCCATTTGAAGATGAACGACCGACTATTGCAGGAATAGTGGAAGACTTCAAAATCGGTAATATATTGTCAAATCAAAATCCTTTACAGATAGTGGTATTAAAACCCTTTGAGGGATTTTCGCCCTGGAATATGCTAATAAAAATCAACGGGGACGAACAGCAGGCTCTTGAGCAGGTAAAAGGTGTATTCGAAAAACTATATGGCAATGACTTATTAGAAGAAGCTTTTGAGAAGCCATTTATGAGGCAGCAAATCGAATCTGATTTCGAAAACGAAGAGCGTCTGTCTACAATCATAAGTATTTTCGCATTAATAGCTATAATGATATCCATGCTCGGACTGATGGCAATGAGCACGTACTATGTACGCCAGAGGTCACTCGACATTGCCGTTCACAAAGTGATGGGAGGCACAAGCGGCGAAGTACTCGTAAAACTCGTACGTACCTTCATGATTTATGTCATTATTGCCTCAGTGTTGTCAATCCCAATAATCTACTATGTTATGAATGACTGGCTATCGCAATTCAGCTACCGCATCAACGTGGAATGGTGGATATATGCCGCATCAGCGCTGCTCGCTATTATTATCTGCTTTGTATCTGTTGTGACCCAATGCCACAAAGCCGCCAATACCAATCCTGTCAACTCACTTAAATAAAAACTTTACAACTATGATAAAAATTGAAAATCTCACCAAAACATTTCGTACAGACGAAGTAGAGACCTTAGCTCTCCGTGGAATAACCCTCAATATCGATAAAGGAGAATTTGTAGGTATTATGGGGCCATCAGGATGCGGTAAATCCACACTGCTAAATATACTTGGACTTCTTGATAATCCTTCAGGGGGCACATATCTGCTTAATGGCAGCGACGTGACAAATCTTAAAGAGAAAAACCGCACGGCTTTTCGAAAAGGCAAAATCGGATTCGTGTTTCAAAACTTCAATCTTATAGACGAACTGAATATTGAAGAGAATGTGGAGCTACCACTACGCTATCTGAAAATAGGAGCTTCAGAACGCAAGCAAAGAGTGAAAGAGGCCCTTGAGCGCATGAGCATATCGCACCGCGCAAAGCACTTCCCCCAACAGTTGTCGGGCGGTCAGCAGCAACGCGCCGCCATAGCTCGTGCCGTAGTCTCACGACCTGATCTTATCCTCGCAGATGAGCCGACAGGAAACCTTGACTCCGTGAATGGCAAAGAAGTGATGCAGCTCCTCACCGAACTTAACAGAGAAGGCTCAACCATCGTGATGGTGACACACTCGCAACACGATGCAGCCTATACCCATAGAGTGATAAACCTGTTTGACGGTAAAATTGTAGAAAAGACTCAACTTTAATAAAAATAGAATAATAATGATTGAGGGCAGGAATGTGAATTATTTAATTCTGTTCCTGCCTAATTAAAATAAAATTACTATTTTTGCATAAAACTTGTGATATGAAGACACTGCTTGTATTAGACGATAATAAGAATGTACTTTCAGCTGTACGAATATTGATGGAATCGAAGGTAGACGAGGTAATAACTTCCACATCTCCTGATTCCATTCCCCAACTCATACGAAAACATTCTCCTCAAGTGGTGCTTCTTGATATGAACTTCCGCACAACTATAAACAACGGTAACGAAGGCCTTTTTTGGCTTCGTGAGATAAAACGCCTTTCTCCGTCCACCTCTGTGGTGCTCTTTACCGCCTATGCCGATGTCGCTCTCGCAGTAGAAGGAATGAAGATAGGAGCAACAGATTTTGTGGTAAAACCCTTTGACAACACTAATCTGGAAGATACACTCATGACAGCCTTCGGCAATAAAAAAGGTAAGGAGCAAAAATCGTCCAGTCCTCAAATGTTATGGGGAGAATCCCCAGAAATGCAACAAGTGAAGACTCTGGTGGAACGAGTGGCCCCTACAGACGCCAATATTCTTATAACAGGAGAAAACGGCACAGGCAAGGATCTTCTTGCAAGGGAAATCCACAGGCTATCGAGACGTTCAGCAGGGCCGATAGAAATAGTAGACATGGGAGCCGTAATTGAAACACTCTTTGAGAGCGAGCTGTACGGTCATGCAAAAGGTGCTTTCACAGACGCTAAAGCCGAGCGGGCAGGCAAATTTGAGACAGCTCACGGTGGCACCCTATTTCTTGACGAAATAGGCAACCTACCCTATCATCTGCAAGCCAAACTCCTTACATCATTGCAACAGAGAAAAATCATAAGAGTGGGCACCAACACTCCTCGAGATATTGACATACGCCTTATATGTGCAACCAACCGTAATCTGCCGCAAATGGTTGCCGCCGGTGAGTTTAGACAAGACCTCTTCTACAGAATTAACACTGTCCCGATAGAACTCCCACCTCTCAGAAACCGACCGGAAGATATACCGCAGCTTGTAGAAATGTTTGTACATAAATACGCTAACATTTATTCTCGCCCAACAGTAAGGGTCACGAAAGAAGCTATGCGGAGACTATGCTCACAAACTTGGCCCGGAAATATTCGACAACTCGAGCATACTGTAGAGAAAGCCCTCATTCTATCGGATTCTTCAACTCTTGACATACATGATTTTGACCTCCATGAAACGCGTATAGCTCCCGGGATGGAATCTACCACACTTGAATCAATAGAACGCAACGCTATAAACGCGGCCATCAAGCTGCATAATGGCAATATGTCGGAAGTGGCCCGATATCTTGGCATCACACGACAGACACTTTATAATAAATTGCGCAAATATGGAATTTGAGAGATTCAAGATATGGCGCATGATTCCGTTATGGTGGCTTATCGGAGCTTTGTTTACGGCTTTCGGCGCAGGATGCTGCTATGCGCTGGACATATCATGGTGGATAATGTTGGCTATATGCTCAATAGTTTGTGGATCAATAATGGTAAAAGAGTCCGTGCGCATCAACAGGAGAATGAAATTTATTGTGGATGCTACAATCAACGGCGACTTCTCATATAAATTCCCTACTGACAATGTGAATAAAGAAGAGCGAGAATTAAACATGATGCTTAATCGCATTGTCGAACATCTTGAATATCTAACCTATGAAGCACGACAAAACGAGGCGTTTATGTCGTGTGTCATTAACCTTACAGATATAGGTATTGCAGTGGCAGATGCAAAGGGAGAAATCAGACATTGCAATGAAGCAGTGTTGCGACTGCTCGAACGACATGCACTCACTAATATATGCCAAATTCCTGAACAGTCCAATACTAATCTTGAAATTAAAAAAAATAATGTGAACCTTAACGGAAAGAGCTTCACGTTATTCACAATCAGCGACCTTAGTAGACAAATGCAAGTGGCTGAAGTAGAGTCATGGGAGAAGCTCACACGTGTACTCACTCACGAAATTATGAACTCGCTTACACCCGTACAGTCGATAGCAGAGACAATGCGTGGCAAGGCATCAACCGGTGAAATGGCAGAAGCTTTAGATACTATATCGTCAAGCAGCAGGTCACTCATGCAATTTGTAAAAAACTTCAGAAAATTCAGTATTTTGCCTGAGCCCCAAATGAGAGTGCTGTATCTCAAGCCTCTTTTAGAGATGTGCGTAAGGATGGCGGAAAGCTATGCCAATGATAAAGATATAAACTTTAGCCTGATGTGCTTACCTTCCGATATGATGGTGTATACTGACGAGGCTCTCCTGAGCCAAGTATTGCTTAATATATTAAAGAACGCTGTTGAAGCTAATCCTAAATCTATCGCTATAGAAGCGAATGTAAAAGCGGACGAATCGGTGGAAATCAAAATAGAGAATGACGGTGAACTAATAACCGATGAGACAGCTAATCACATATTCACTCCATTTTTTACAACAAGAACTTCGGGCAGCGGCATAGGTCTTAGCTTGTCAAGACGAATTATTACGCATCTTGGAGGCACGCTTTCGTTTAAGACAAGACCTACTACATGCTTTATAGTAAAAATATGATTTCCAAATTTATAAATAGTTATACGTTCTCATACAGAACTTAATTTGTGTGCATGTTTGTGTAGTTTCAGATAAATTGGTAATTTTGCAAAAAATAATTTAACTACACATCATTCTTTTCGTTCAATGACAAACAAAGTTAAAGGGTATATTATGGGTAGCATAGCGGCTGCCACATATGGTATGAATCCGCTATTTGCTCTTCCACTATATAGCGACGGGCTTTCAGCCTGCGAAGTTCTTCTTTACCGCTATATTTTTGCTGTCGCAATATTGTGGGTAATGGTCAAATGGCGAGGACAGCTATTCAGAATAAAAAAAAGGACGATATTGCCACTCGCCGGATTAGGGATAATTATGGGTATGTCATCGCTATTGCTTTTCGAGAGCTATAACTATATGGCTGTTGGTATAGCATCGACAATGCTCTTCGTATATCCCCTTATGGTTGCCTTAATAATGGTAGTGGTATACCACGAACGCATTTCTCTTCTCACAATATTTTGTATTATTATGGCATTAGGGGGCATATTACTCCTCTATAAAGGAGATTCAGGAACAACATTAAGCGGTACAGGCACTTTACTCGTTATGCTTTCAGCCCTTTCGTATGCAATATACCTCGTATGGGTCAATCGGCCAGCATTCAAAGATATACCTACTCTGGTACTTACATTTTACGTAATAGTTTTCGGCCTTTCCATCTTTGTTGTGAAATTAGCTATTGACGGCACTGTGCCTCATCTGCCATCCGCCCCACTCTATTGGGGATGTGCCGTGGCATTAGGTCTGCTTCCCACAGCTATTTCACTTATATGCACCACTATCTCCATACAAAACATTGGATCAACCCCAACAGCGATACTTGGAGCTTTAGAGCCTGTCACAGCCGTATTTTTTGGCATAATAACCTTTGGCGAAACATTGACGGGACGTGATTTCACCGGGCTAATAATGATTCTTGTGGCCGTAACGGTAGTGATTGCCGGAGATAATATTTCGGTAGTGCTCCTGAGAATGCGCAAAATGTTTCCTGCCTTCTACCATCGCATGCTGCGAGGAAGTAAGAAACATTAATCTCCATTCGTTATTAAGAACAATGAAAGCGCCATTTACTACTTCGGAGTGTACAATCTGCGAGCAGGTAGACCAGAGGCATAGTTTTCTTTATAAAAGCAATTTTTTAGCAGAATAGTATAGAAATATTGTTAAAATTTAAAAGAGCGAAAAATTAATAATTTTTTCATGACAAAATATAACCAATAGTTTCAAAATTTGTCGTAACTTTGTAAAAAATATTTATGTTGTATATACAAATTAATTCTTAACTATTAATACTAATCTATCCATGCAAATTAGAAAATTCGCTTTTGCTACCGCAGCCCTGCTGATGGTCGGATATGCGGCAGTGGCTCAGTCACTCTCGCCCTCTACCAAAACTCACTGGGATAAGGGTACACTAGTAGTTGAAACACCCGAGCGTCCCGCAGGTCAAGAACACGTGCTCGGCTTAACCGCACCAAAAATGGACAAAGTGCGTGTAGCATTTGTCGGTCTCGGAATGCGCGGTCCAGGCGCTGTGAATCGCTTCTCCCACATCCCCGGTGTAGAAATCGCCGCTCTCTGCGATTTCGACTCAGTTCGCGCTGAAAAATGTCAGAAATATCTCCGTCAACAGGGCCTCAAACCTGCAGATATTTACTTTGGCGAAGACGGCTATAAGGCTATCTGCGAACGCCCTGACATTGACCTCGTTTATGTAGCTACTGACTGGGATCACCATTTCCCCGTTGCTAAGGCTGCTCTTGAAAGCGGAAAGCACACCGCTATCGAAGTTCCCTCAGCTATGAACCTCGAACAATGCTGGGAGCTCATCGACCTCAGCGAAAAGAATCGTAAGCACTGCATGATTCTTGAAAACTGCTGCTATGACTACTACGAGCTCAACGCTCTGGCAATGGCTCAGGCAGGCGTATTCGGCGAAATTCTCCGTGCAGAGGGTGCATACATCCACAATCTTGACGATTTCTGGGATTACTACTGGAAAAATCCCGAAACAGACCCTGACAAACTTGGCTGGCGCATGAAATACAATATGGAGAACCGCGGCGACCTTTATGCTACTCACGGCCTTGGCCCGGTTGCACAGTGCCTTGACATTCACCGTGGTGACCGTTTCAAGACTCTTGTAGCCATGGACACAAAGTCAGTTCACGGTAAAGAATATGTAGAGAAAAAGACAGGCAAACCTTGTGAAGAATACCGCAACGGTGATCACACCACTACTCTGATGCGTACTGAAGACGGTAAAGTGGTAGAAATCCAGCACAACGTAATGACTCCGCAGCCCTACAACCGTCTTTTCAAACTTACAGGTACCAAAGGTTACGCAACCAAATATCCCGAACAGCACATTGCTCTTGACAAGAGCCAGCTCGAAGCAAGCGGCGTACAGCCCAAAATTGACAACTTGTCAAGCCATGGCTTCCTTCCTAAAGAAGAATATGAAGCCCTTGTAGAGCAGTATTACCATCCCATCCTGAAAAAGTATGGTGAAATGGGACGCGAAATGGGCCATGGCGGTATGGACTTCATGATGGACGCTCGTCTGGTTTACTGTCTGCAGAATGGTCTTCCTCTCGATATGGATGTATATGACTTGGCAGAATGGTGCTGTCTTGGCGAACTCGGTGCTCTTTCGATGGATAACAACTCAGCAGCCGTTACCTTCCCCGACTTTACCCGCGGTCACTGGAATGATGTTAAGGGCTACAAGCATGCATATGCTGATGCAGCTGACGAAGCCGCAGCAGAAGCTACAGCCAAAGCCTACACCGAAGCACAGAAAGCAGCAACTGCTGAGCTAAAGCTTTGGGATCTCTATGATGCAGTAGCTCAGGCTCCCAACGCTAAAGCAAAGGCAAAAGCTCAGAAGGCTTATGATAAAGCTCTTGCAAAATACAATACCCTCGTAAAATAAGATTACGACATAAATTCACAATAATCAATGCGGCAGGAGAGCGCAATCTCCTGCCGCATTATTGATGAACCCCCGGATTAAATGCTATCACTTTTTTAGGTGATGGTAGAATGAATATTGGTTTTGATGGGGAGTTAATTGCAATAAAGCATAATTTTTGTCGAAACGAAAACAAAAAGAGGAGTTATTTGTTTTATAAACCGAACCATTTAATATAAATACCGTTAAGCAATGTCGTGTGGAAGACAAAACAATCGTGATTTTTTTAATGAGATGGCACCTCAATGGGATAATATTATAGAGGTGTGGCCTGAGAAAATCGAACATATATTAGATGTGGCATGCCTTGCACCCGGCGAAAGCGTAATGGACGTGGGCACAGGCACAGGCATATTGCTGCCATATATTTTAAAAAGGATTGACGAACACGGTGAAATCGACGCAGTGGACATTTCAGAGGGAATGCTCAAAGTGGCGGAAAGCAAATTTGGAGATGCAAAGAACGTCAATTTTTTAAATCTTGATGTTGAAAATGACCTGATTTCAGGCGCATATGACTGCATCATCATGTACTGCATGTACCCGCATTTAGAGAACCCCATCGACACGCTCAAATGGTTGTATAAGGTAAATCTTAAGTCAAACGGCAGGATAGTAATAGCCTTCCCGGAAAGCAAAAAATCCATAAACGGTATTCATACCCACAATGACGGATCAGTTCACAGCAACCATCTGCAAGATATCGGCGAATTTAAGAATATACTTGAAAGTATAGGGCTACCTGTGGACTACACAGAGGACAACGATGACTACTATATACTAAGAATAAGGAAGGACGAGTGACGTGAATTTCGGGTTATTGGAAAAAATACTGGAAGAACAAAAAGAATGCGCTGAAAAAATTTTATCAAAAAACTTCAGCCACCGTCACGGCGTATCCCAACTTTCCACAAGCGAACTGCCTTTGCTGATTCACGGCATAAGAGGATCGGGAAAGACTACACTTGCCCTTCATATCTTAGCAATCGAGGGCAAAAAGCCGGTGTATGTAAATTTGGCCGAGCCCAAACTCTCAATGCTCGAAACCTCCGGCTATGACATCCTTATTGAGACCCTCACAAAAATATATGGAGCGTTCGACTCTATAGTGCTTGATGAATTTGCAAAACACAAATCATGGGGTGCGTGCATGGATTGCATGTTGGCGCACGGCATAAAAGTTATCGGATGCAACTCAGGCAATTTTGACAAAGAAAAGATTCAAGCACGCCTATTTCAGCTCTTCCCGCTTTCGTTTTCAGAATACTGTATCTTTCACAAAGTTAATGTTAACAAAAACACACCTGAAGGAAGAGGATTGCTTAGACAAGCACTTGACGATTATATCATTAGGGGTGGCTTACCCGCACTCCAAGAAACGACAAGGATAAATATTGCAGCCGGCAAAATCCTCAGCAGTATCATTGAAAAAGACGTAGCTCCCGAAGTAAAGAAGAATCTGCGCCCATCAATAAAGCGCATTATGGACTATGCACTGACCAACTCCACTGAAACCGCCGACTACAGCAGTGCATCTGATGAATTGATGATTGGATCAGTCAACACCATCAAGAAATACTACGGTTTCGTCTTAGATTCAGACTGCATCATGCAGCTGCCTCGTCTTGCGCTTTTTGACAATCTACGCTTTGGCGCACCTAAGATCTATGCCTCTGATTTAAGCTTTATCTCTACCCTCCCTTATTCAAAAAAAATCGAGACAGCGATTTTCCTCCAATTGTCAAGAGCTTGTCTGCGACACGACCTGTTTCTCCACTACTACGCAAACCGCACTCGGCAATGCGACTTCGCCATCTGTCGCGACAAAAAGATGCGTACAATAATACAAGTGATGTCGCCGTCAGATGATACAACCGAGATAAAGACGAAAACCTCAAGTTTGACCGCTCTCGCACAAGAGACAGGCTGCGAACGTCTTTTCATAATTACAGACAGCAGGACTGAGACTATCGAAACTAAAAAAATGACAGTAACCCTCCTCCCTGCTTACGACTTTCTTACAGAAAGACACCACTATCTTGAATAAAATCCACAAATAAATCAACCGCTAACCACATATTTCCGACAAATAAGTCATTTTTTTTTCATAAATCGTAATATTTTAATGAAATATCAAAAATATTTCATAAATTTGCAGCGTAATAAAAAATCATACTTACGTTTCAGCTTTATGAAAAAAACGACATTACCACTGACAGTAGGGCTACTTTGTGTTCCGTTGGCTTCCTTTGCGCAGATAACTGATGCTGACACTCTAAAACTTCACGATGTTCAGGTGTATGGCACACCTAAGGCGCCCGTTGAGCTTCTCCCTCTGAGCGTGTCAATCATAACATCGGAAAAGATCGAAAAAAGCGCAGAGACTAATATTCTGCCGGTGCTATCCAACCATGTACCTGGCTTTTTCTTGACCGAACGCGGCATAATGGGTTATGGCGTGTCGAACGGAGCAGCCGGATCTGTGAACATTCGCGGTGTAGGAGGAGGCAATAAGGTGCTTTTCATGATCGACGGCCAGCCTCAATGGGCATCTATCTTTGGTCACGCTCTGCCGGATACCTATACATCCTCTGATGTTGAAAAGGTGGAAGTGGTGAGAGGTCCGTCCTCCCTACTCTATGGATCCAATGCTATGGGCGGATCGGTCAATATCATCACCAAACACGCCAAGCAGATGGGATTCAACGGTTCAGCAAATCTCATGTGGGGAAGCTACGCCACACAGAAATACGGACTCAACCTCGGATATGCTAATAATAAATTCAACGCTTTTGTAAGTGCCACTTATGAGAGCACCGACGGAGAGCGCCGTAACAGCCAGGGATGGCTTGCAAGCCAGTTTGCATCTTTAGGATACAAATTCTCTGATCATTGGAAAGCCGGAACCAATGTTACCCTGACAGAGACCAAGCCTCACAATCCCGGCACTGTCGACGACCCGCTCAATGACATGTGGACACAAATATTCCGCGGCACGGCAGCTGTTTTTATCAACAACAATTATGATGCGGCATCCGGACAAGTACAGCTCTACACCAACTGGGGAAAACACAAGATAAACGACGGATACTCTGCTAACGGCACAACCACTAACGGCGGAAAACCTCGCGATTACCTTTTTCATTCCGACGATTACAACATGGGCGTTAACGCATATCAGAATCTACGTCTGTGGACATCCAACGTGACATCGGTAGGTATTGATTTCCAACACTGGGGAGGCAAAACCTGGAATTCAATGAATGACGGAAGTCCTGATCAGCCCGGCGTAGACAAGCATGTCAACGAGATTGCCGGTTATTTAATGACACAGCAAGGATTTATAGAGGAAAAATTCTCTATCAACGCGGGACTAAGATACGAGCACTCTTCACAATTCGGTAATATACTTGTGCCACAAGCAGGCGTAATCGGAAGACCATGGAGTGGTAACACAATGAAATTTTCATGGGGTAAAGGATTCCGCAGTCCTAACTTACGCGAACTCTATATGTATCCACCTCAAAATCCCGATCTGAAACCGGAATATATGTGGAACTACGAAGTGGAGATACGTCAACTATTCATGAACGGACGCCTTGACGCAGGTCTGTCACTCTTCTACATTGATGGAAAAGACATGATCCAGACAGTGAAAGAGAAGAATCCTGTGACAGGAGGACAAATGACCAACAAAAACATCGGGGACTTCAAAAACAAAGGATTTGAATTAGACGCTACATACGCAATCAACTCACAATGGAGTGCAACCGCCAACTACAGCTATCTCCACTCCACTGAAAATGTGCTTTACGCTCCCAAAAACAAAATATTCGGTGAAATAATGTACCACCCCGGCAAATGGGAATTCGCTGTAGAATCAATCAATGTGTGGAGATTGCGCACCGGCGGTAAAGAGAAAGAAAACTATTCGCTGCTCAACGGACGCATAGGCTATAATCTTACTGTGGCAAAAGACCTGAGAATGAATATCTTCTGCAAAGTGGATAATATCACAGCAACAAAATACGAAACTGTGTATGGCTTCCCGATGCCACGCACGACCGCTATGGCAGGTTTCAATATAAGATTCTGATAATAATCAAGCAGCGCAAACTCAACTTGAGACAATAATCATATTACATGACAGAAAACCGAATAGGCTTCGCCACCAAAGCAAGACTTTCTATGATGAGCGCCCTCGTATTCGCAGTATGGGGCGCTTATCTTACAAGCATGAGCAACTATCTGGGCAGCGCGCATATGGGTATGCTTATACCCTGGTTCTTCGCAATTCAAGGTCTCGTGTGCCTCATCACACCTCCTATTGCCGGAATCATAGCTGACAAATACGTACAGCCACGCACCGTACTTTCATTATGCCAGCTCGGAGCTTCGCTTTCAATGGGAGTATGCTGGTATCTGGGGTGGAAATACACTTATCCGTCGCCCTGGATTTTCACCACATTCTTCACTATCAGCAGCGCTTTTTTCGTGCCAAGCATTGCTCTATCCAACAGTCTGGCATTCAAAACGCTAAGGAAACACAATTTAGATACAGAGAAATATTTTCCCCAAATCAGAGTGTTTGGCACAGTGGGATTTATAGCAGCCATGCTTTTTGTGAACTGCGCATCTATTGACGGAGACACCCTGAAGTTTGGATTCTATGGTATGAATCGCTTTCAGTACCAATGCTGGCAGTTCTTGATATCAGCCATACTGAGCCTAATCCTATTCTTTTACTGCATGACGCTGCCATCGGTACGAATCGATAGATTTACAGCCAAATCCTCACTTTATGATAAATTAGGCCTAAACGCTCTCAGCATACTCAAATCACGCCAGATACTACTCTTCTTCATTTTCTCTATGCTCATGGGTATGTGTGTGAAGGTGACTAACGGATATTCCGGACCATTCATCACAAGCTTTATTGCCAACCCAGAATATGCGCTATCTTTCGGTGCCGGCAATGCCACGCTGCTCACCTCCATATCGCAAGTCTCAGAAGCGTTGTGTATTCTGCTCATACCTTTTTTCTTAAAGAAATACGGTATTAAGGTGGTTCTGTCCATATCGTTTTTCGCATGGGCTTTACGATTCGGCACATTCGCTTTCGGCAATCCCGGCTCAGGACTTTGGCTTTTAGTAGCATCCATGATAATTTACGGAGTGGCCTTCGATTTTTTCAATATAGCCGGTGCTATATATCTTGAGAGTGCTACTGACAAGCGCATTACTGCATCAGCACAAGGACTATGGATGATGATGACAAATGGTATAGGCGCATCGATAGGCACAGTTATTGCAGGATATGTTATTGAAGCTTTCTGCCAATGGCAACCTCTTGCATCCAACCCCAAAATACAATGCCTTGTAGGTGATTGGGAAGAAGCATGGCTTGTGTTTGCAGGGTTTGCCCTGGCTGTGGGCTTGATATTTGCCTTTGCTTTTAAGGATGTTAATAAAATTGACTGATCGGGATTTGGCTTGATTAATCCTGCTTAAACTTGATTTAGCTTATATTTTATAAGGGAGATTTCGATTATTTCGCAAAATTTTGTATTTTTGCCGAAATTTTCGCAATCGCCCTTTTATACAATTATGGCAAAGAACAACAAAGACAAATACAAAGAAGAGAATACTAATTTTTTAGCCGAAATAGCAGAGAAGCCCGACGTAAAACAGTTGGCTAATGGCATCTACTATAGAGTAAGAAAGGAAGGCAGTGGCAAGTCACCAAATATGGGTAGCATCGTAAGCGTCTTCTATAAAGGAACTCTCATCAACGGCAAAGTATTCGATGACAACACAAAGCGACCGGTGCCTGATGCCTTCCGCCTACGCGATTTGATAGTGGGATGGCAGATCGCATTGAAAAACATGAAAGAAGGCGACCACTGGGAGGTGTATATTTCGGCAGCCTACGGCTATGGATCAAGAGGGGTATCGGGTATTCCCGGCAACTCCACTCTCATCTTTGACATCAAACTTGTGAAAGTGAACTAAATCATAATTTAGAATATGCTTACAAGCAATAAACTTGGTTTTTGGGGACTCACCGCGCTCGTTTTCGGGCTTATGGTGGGAGTGGGAATTTACAATTTGCCCCAAAATATGGCCGCCGTGGCATCGCCGGGAGCTGTGTTTGTATCCTGGATAATCACTGCAGCTGGCATATTGCCGCTGGTAATAGCCTTTAAATGGCTCAGCACCCACTATCCTCAATACAACGCCGGGCTTTATCAATACGCACAGGCCGAGTTCGGTAATTTTGCCGGATTCAACATTGCGTGGGGCTACTGGCTATGCACAGCCTTCTCTAACGTCACTTATGGCGTGATGCTCAATGACTCTTTCGGAGCTTTCTTTCCCCAATTGCATGAACATAGCCTCTACACTGTGGTATTCTGCTCGGTGCTGATATGGATAATGTACTATATCGTATCGCGCGGTATACGCACGGCAAAAATCGTGAACACTCTTCTTGCCGGAGTAAAGGTTGTGATGTTGATATTCATCATTGTAGTCTTTGTTATGTTCTTTCAGTTGGATCTCTTCGAATCCGACATATGGGGAGATATATCAGAATTGGGGAGTTTGGGCACACAAGTGAAAGGCACAATGATGGTGACCCTATTCTGCTTTTTCGGAGTTGAGGGAGCCGTAATGATGTCGGCCCGCGCCAAGAAATCGAGTGATGTAGGCTGGGCCGGATTTGCAGGATTTATAATATCATTAGTACTTTACATGGCTGTTTCGCTGCTATGCTACGGTCTTTTGAGTCAAGCTTACCTTGCCGACCTTCAAGACCCCTCTATAGCCTACATATTGCGAACCACTTGCGGAGAATGGGCCTATTGGTTTGTGATATGCGCTGTGATAATATCCCTTTTAGGAGGATGGGTGGCATGGACGTTGGTAGTGGCACAAGTGCCTTACGAAGCTTCAATGGTGGGTATCCTTCCTAAAGTTTTTCAACGGCTTAACCGACACAGAATGCCTGCTTTTGGTCTCTTTGCATCCAGTGTGGCAATGGAGATATTCCTACTTATAGTGGTGATGGCTGATGACGTTTATCTTACTGCACTTCGTATCACCGGACTTATGATAATACCCTGCTATTTCTTTACCGGACTTTTCCTTCTAAAGAGGGCCGACACTATCAGTATTCGTGTTGTAGCTATAATCACTACCCTCTTCTGCTTATGGATGGCTTATGCCGGAGGATTGAAAGACATGTTTATGACCTCCGTATTCTATATTTTGGGTATAGGGTTCTACATACGCGCATGTCGCGAAAAAGGAAAATCATCACTTTTTACCGGAAAGGAGAAAATCGCATTAGGATGCCTGATACTATGTTCTTTAATTACAATTTGGATTCTGATAGAACAGAGTGCGTCATAACTCCATTTAGTACTCATTTGCTAATATTAAGAAAACAAATGTAACAAAAAGACAGTAAAAGCTTAAAAATAATTAACATATAGATGTAATTGGGATATATTTATGGACTAATTCGAATAATTTACTAATTTTGCTTTTTTACATTTCATGCGAAAAAACGCAAAGAGAATTACAAGGCATTAACCGACTGAGACGCAGTAAACAAATAGTAAGAGGCTCCATAAGATGAGGTACAATAAGATACTATTGTCGCTTGCCATATCCGGACTGATAGCATCTGCACCGGTACACGCAACCGAATATTCGCAATCTAATCAAGATAGAAGCTTTCTTTTCTTCGGAAAGAAGAAAAAGAAGAGCTCTAAAAGTGAAAACAACCCAGTACAGGCAGCGAAAGAAGAGACAGCATACGAAAAGATACTTACAGATACAGCTTCTGTGAGCCGCGGCATGATGAACGTAATCCAGAACGGCGATGACTACTATTACGAGATTCCTCTTTCGATTTTGGGACGTGACATGCTCATTGTCAACAAAATCGTGCGTGTGCCCAAGGAACTGAATGAAGCCGGCGTAAACCGAGGTATAAACACAAACAATATAATGATACGCCTTGAGCTTGACGACAAAGGCGATCGACTTATGGTGCGTGAAGCTCGTGTACGCCCTCTCGTTAACCCTGAGGACGCTATCTCGCAAAGCGTAGCAAACAACTATATAGAACCCATAATTACCGCATTGCCCATTGAGGCGCGTAATCCTGACTCAACGGCTGTTGTTGTAAAAGTAAACGACCTTTATAATGGTAAAAAGAGTACGTTCAATGATGTGTTTAATGATATCAACTTAGGCACATCGGCCGACACTGATCTATCAAGAATCATAAGCATCAAGGCTTTTGACAACAACGTGTACGCCCAATCAGAACTCACCACAGTGATGTCTGAATCCGACGGTAAAGTGAGTGTAACGATAGAGGTAGGATCAAGCATTGTTCTTCTGCCCGAAACTCCGATGTCCAGCCGATACAATACACAGCGTATAGGCTACTTCACAGAGAAAAACATAAGCTATTCCGACGAGCAACAACGTGTAAACAAGGAGAACATAATTACACGTTGGCGTCTCGAACCTCGCCCGGAAGATGTCGAAGACTATATGGCAGGGCGTCTTGTAGAGCCTTCGAAACCTATAGTGTTCTATATCGACAAATCGACTCCCAAAAAATGGGTTCCCTACATCAAGCAAGGCATACTCGACTGGCAGAAAGCCTTCGAAACGGCAGGATTCAAAAACGCAATTCAGGTTAAAGAGTTGCCAGACAGCATCAGTGCCGACGATAACGACATAAACTACTCCACTTTCACCTATGTGGCATCCCGCACATCCAATGCAATGGGTCCCTCAATTACCGACCCACGCTCAGGCGAAATCATAGAAGCGGATATAATGTGGTGGCACAATGTGATAGATATTCTGCACGATTGGATTATAGTACAGACAGCTGCTGTAGACGACCGAGTGAGAGGACCGAAAGTGCCTGACGAAGTGATGGGCGATGCTTTGCGTTTTGTGGCATGCCACGAAGTGGGCCATTCATTAGGACTACGCCACAATATGTCGGCTTCCAGCTCAATTCCCACCGACTCACTTCGCTCAAAGACTTTTACCGATATGATAGGGGGCACCGCATCGTCGATAATGGACTATGCCAGATTCAACTATGTAGCCCAACCCGGCGACGGCGTGAAATCTCTCACCCCGCATATCGGCCCTTATGATCTGCTCGCCATTGAATACGGTTACCGCTGGTATCCGGAACAAGACCCGAACAAAGAGCATAAGCATCTTGAAGACCTACTTTCCTGCTACGCTGGCAATCCCCTTTATCGCTATAGCGAGGCGCAGACCGGGCGTGACGCCGTAGATCCCCGCGCCCTGAGCGAAGACCTTGGCGACGACAACATAAAGGCAGCCCGCTACGGCATAGCGAATCTAAAACGCATCGTGCCTAATATCATAAATTGGACAACGACATGCGAACCGGGACAGAACTACGACGAAGCATCAAATTTATACAGTTCGGTTCTGGAGCAGTGGAACAGATACATGTACCATGCCTTAGCAAGCATAGGGGGTATATACATTGACAACGCAATCGTGGGCGACGGGAAAAAATCATACACCTATGTAGAAAAAGACCGCCAGCGTGACGCTGTGAAATTCATAATTGACGAAGCATTCACCAATACTGACTGGCTCTTTGACAATGACATCGCTGACTACACTTTCGTAGTGCAGAACACCTACATGGGACGTATTGAGCAGTCGCCTTCATTCTTGCTAACCAACTATCAGAGCTATCTATTATGGGATTTGCTTAACAACGACCGCTTCGTAAGAATGCTTGAGAACGAACGGCACAACGGCAAAGAAGCCTTTGCAGCGGTGGAAATGACCGATATGCTATATAAGGGACTGTTTAAGCCTACCATAAATGGAGCTGTCCCAAATGTGCGCGAACGCCAGCAACAGAAAAACTACGTGGACGCTCTGATTATGACCGCTTGCGAAAAGGAAGGTCTGAAAGACGGAATACTGCTACAAGACTCGGATTTTGCACCGCATAACACTCTTTACCCGGATCTTTGCGGAAGCCACCATGCCCTCGGCGAACAAACATGCAGTGGACGCCGACTGAATTTCAGTTCGACACAGGCAAATCGTGTATCCGACGCTATTTCGATAAAGCGAGGAGAACTGATGCGTATACGTGCTTTGCTAAAAAACAATGCTTCAGTTAGCGACCGAACCACACGCTACCACTACCAGGATATGCTCATGCGTATCAACTCAGCGCTCGGACTTTCCCTTGATTAACAAAAATCCATACTCTTACTACCACCATTTATTAGGCAGGAGTGGAGTGAATAACGTTGTACTTGTTATTGGAAACTTTAAATGTTAAAAATCAACATTAATATTGTTTGAATGTTGTATATTAGCATAAAAAGCATTACTTTTGCTAATTGAATTAAAATGAATATGAGCATAGGAATAAAAGCCAATAGAATGAAGAATGGAGCATTATTAGCTTACATAGCCAATAAAGTTCCGGGCATCAATATGCGTAAAATGCTAAAAATTGTATATTTGATAGATGAGCGATTTGTGTTGATGCGTGGCTTTCCCTTCACATGGTTGGATTATTATGTATGGGAGAAAGGACCTGTGGCCCCGGAGATATACTCAATTAAGGAAAATGATAATTACTTTTCTGATTTTGTCAAAGCAAACAAATCGGAGGAGGGCAAGCTTATCATCCATCCTTTGATCTCAATCAATAATGATCCTAATGGTCCTTTTGGAGAACTAAGCGAATATGATTTGTCAATTATTGATGAAGAGTTATCAAAATATGGCGATAAAAGTGCTGATTGGCTGACTGATCAAACACATTTGCCAGATGCCCTATGGACTAAGACCAAATTGGAAAACCATGTTCAGTTTCAGAATGGCAAGTCTGATTGTCGCGTAGACCTCAAGGATCTTATTAAAGAGGACGAGGATTTATGTGAAGTGTATGAAGATGCCAAATGGAACATGGGCTTTCAGGCGCAACTTAATGGTCAAATATAAATTGACGTCTTATGTTTGAGCCAGGAGAAGTTGTATATGCTTTTGTGAAGAATATCCATCCTCCAAAGTATAAATATTTTGTAACGATATATCAAGACGACAATTTGAGGATTGTCACATGCTTTACGACAACAAAAAGCAGGGTTGGCGTCCCATTGGATCAGTTGAAACATGGATATGTAAAGAAGGATAAGCACTTAGTTGGGTATTTCTTTGATAAAGATATCGAAGTTGGTTTAGATTTAGAAGGAATACCATTTCATTTCCCACGAAATTGCGTTATTCCATTTGACTATGGAATTCAAGTCGGGACAAAAGAGCAATTCCTAAATAATGTTGAGCAGGAAAGAGTCGTATGCAAGTTGCATCCAAAGGAATATGAAGATTTGGTATATGCGATGTATAAAAGCCCTCTTACTGATTCAAAATTCAAACCATATTTGGATAAAGTATTACAGCAAATTTGCCAATAAGCACACACAAAGAATAGTTTCCTTTTTAACGCGACGCTGAACACGCCATTTCAGTCAATGGAAAGGGAAATCACAAACTTACGGATTTCATCACGACCGATTCAGTAAGGTCTTTGAGATAGCAGTATTTTGATATAACAAATATCCGTATAGCAATCATCGAAGGACTGTGATACGGATATTTTTTGGCGAGAGGAGATAATTACTTCACATAGTCATAGCCGAGAGATTCGATTTTGGCTATTACTACCTCCGGAGCGACATTGCCGAATACTGTAGCTGTACCATCGGAGAGGTTGACTTCGACAGATGTGGCTCCATCGAGTTTTTCGAGACCGTTCTTAACGGTGGCTTGGCAATGAGGGCACATCATGCCCTTAATTTTGTAGATGTGAGATGTCTCTTCCATTTCAATATTATTGTGATTATGTTGATGATGACCCCGACGAATGACGAGAGCATATATTAGCAAAACGACAAGGACGACAGAACAGATGGTATCAAACAAACTGAATGTGACGTGACAACCCATGTCTTGCGCCGCCGACATAGGCACAAACCAACGGGCAGGCAATACATAGTCGATAAGAACACCAAAACCTATTGCCGTTATCACCACAGAAATGATATATATGGCAGTGGCTTTTACTCCCATCGCCTTTTTCAGTACCATGACTGAAGCAAAATTGGCGGCCGGACCAGCCATAAGCAGCACGAAAGCAACACCAGGAGTCAGACCTTTGAGCATAAGCGACAAGGCGATAGGAATAGAACCCGTGGCGCATATATACATCGGCACAGCCACTAACACCATTACAAGCATTGCGAGTATGGGATAACGCGCGAGACCAAGGAATAGAGAGTCGGGAACAAATACCGTGATCACAGCGGCCACAACCAATCCTATCACCAGCCACTTGCCAACACTTGCCACCATATCCACGAACCCATAACGCAAAGACTCAACGCATTTCTTTCGAAAAGATAGCGACTGCACCGAGTCTTCGTCATCGCAAGAGCAAGCAGGAGCTTTAGTATGGTCCGGGGCACCACTCGACACCGGAGAAAATTTACCTACAAGGACTCCGCCAAAAAGCGCGCCTACGAGTGCACCTATCGGACGCATGATGGCAAACACCGGGCCGAGCAACGAATAAGTGGCTGCTATGGAATCCACACCTGTCTGCGGTGTGGCTATAAGAAAACTCGTAGTGGCTGCGTCCGACGCGCCATTGCGCCGCATAGAAACAGCTGTGGGAAGCACACCACAAGAGCATAAAGGCAACGGTATGCCAATCAGGGCGGCTTTCACCACCGCACCGATCCCATTACCGGAAAGATGACGGCTCATCACACTCGGCTTTACAAAGGCATGGAGTACGCCGGCTATAAAGAAACCGAGTAGTATATATGGCGACATCCCGTTGAGCATCGCCAGAAGCGAATTAATAAAATGGCTCATTATGTAGATTAATTTATTATTTAAAGTTTTGTAACGCAAAGTTATGAAATATATTTGGCAACTTAGTTGCAAAATAGTTAACTTTGCAAGGAGTTTAATTCAAGATATCACCATAGACAACATGAACGACGATATTCACCATATATTTGAGTCAAAAAATATAAAAGCCACTCCAAACCGCGTGCTTGTGCTCAAGGAGATAATAAAGGCCACTAACCCTGTGTCACTTGCTGAGATTGACGAACGCATATCCACTATGTACAAATCCACAATATTCAGGGTACTCAACCAATTTGTGGAGCATGACGTGGTACACACTATTGATGACGGCACAGGGTCGCTAAAATACGAACTATGCCACGGAGAAAGCAACTGCTCTATAGAAGACATGCACGTACACTTCTACTGCGAACACTGCCACCGCACGATATGCATAGAAGACACCCCTATACCACAAATCAATCTGCCGCAGGGATTCATACAGCATTCGGGGAATTTCGTGATAAAGGGAGTGTGCGCGTTTTGCAATCAAAAATAAAACATTTTGGATAATTCATTGTTGTTTAAATAAAAAGAACGACTAATATCCAATTATTATGATAGCTAAATCCATCACCGAGCTTATTGGCAACACACCGCTGCTGCTGCTCTCCAACTATGACCGTATTCACAATCTTGACGCTGAGATTATCGTGAAAATTGAAGCTTTCAATCCAGGCGGAAGCGTAAAGGACCGTGCCGCACTAAATATGATAAACGATGCAGAAGCCAAAGGCATAATACATCCCGGCGACACAATAATTGAGCCAACCAGTGGTAATACCGGTGTGGGCCTGGCACTTGTGGCGGCAGCCCGCGGCTACAAACTTATTCTCACAATGCCCGAGACAATGAGCATTGAGCGCAGAAAGCTTCTTGCTGCTTTAGGTGCAAAGATTGTGCTCACACCCGGGGCCGATGGCATGCCGGGCTCAATAAAAGAGGCTGAGCGTCTGCGTGACGAAACACCCGGATCCGTCATATTACAGCAATTTTCCAACCCGGCTAATCCGGAAGCTCATTACCTCACCACAGGGCCCGAAATATGGAAGCAGACCGATGGCAAAGTGGATATTTTTGTAGCTGGTGTAGGTACAGGTGGCACAGTAAGCGGCATTGGCCGTTACCTTAAAAGCATGAATCCCGACATTGAGATTGTAGCAGTTGAGCCTACTGAGTCGCCCGTAATCACTAAAGGCAAAAAGGGACCGCACAAAATACAAGGTATTGGAGCCGGTTTTGTCCCTGACAACTTTGATAAGAACGTAGTAGATGAAGTGATAACCATCCCTGGAGACACCGCAATTGCCACAAGCCGGGAACTTGCAACCTGTGAGGGTCTGCTCGTAGGTATATCCTCAGGAGCAGCTGTGGCTGCAGCCACCCTATTAGCCCAACGTCCCGAAAACAAAGGCAAGCGCATAGTGGCTTTACTGCCCGACACAGGCGAACGGTATCTCTCCACCGAATTATTCAACTATTAATATTAAGAAAGATAACAAAAATCTACAATAATTATTGGGAAATCGCATTAGACAACGCAGTCCAATAATGAAATAATGTGCCATGACGTTGTATATAAACGACAACGTCATGGCACATACTTTATTTAATACGCATGTCACAGAAGATGGTGCTACAATTATGGGAAATATAGAGGTAATTTTTAGAGCTGTTAGTATGAGGTTAGATATTTCTTAAAAATACGCTTGGTATCACATTGAATAATATGAATATAACAATATGCGGGTTAGTTAAAATAAGGTTTTAAAAGCTTGGCATATTGGGTTAAAATACCTAACTTTGCAAAAAATAAAGTTATTTTGAAACTGATTATAAACGATAGAAAAATCAAAATTACTAATACAATGAATAAATTACCAGACATCGTACAACCATTAGGGGTAATTGGTAACACCGCAATTATCATCCTGTGCCTTTTAGCTATTTCTGGCTGCCGAAATAACAGCAACTCCACCATTATCAGAGAATCTTCACAGGCGAAGATCGACACATTATTTATTTCAGCCTCTCAAGACTACGCACTCACCGCTCAGGCTAATTTACCCAAACCTGAATTTGTGATTCTAAAAGAGGATGATAATACTATGTATTCTGATATTTCAAGACTTATAGATGCTTATGGTAAATACTTCATCCTTGACTCATGGGGAAGCCGTAAGCTCGTATCTTTTGATCATTATGGAAATCCGATCATCTCATATGGTCGTCGAGGAAAAGGACCGGAAGAATACGTTGCTCCCAATGATTTCGACGTAGATAAAGACAACGTTTACCTGCTTGACAGTTCTAATAAATCGCTTCTAATTTTCGGACATGACGGATCATTCAAAATAAAACGAGATGTGCCATTTTACGCTGATGCGCTATGTCATATGAATAATGGTGATTTTATATTTAAGGTGAGCCCGGGAGCAGATAAAAACTATCAGCTATGTATAACTGATTCTCTTCTCAATCCTATTGCCTATATGCTTCCTTACCCAAAAGATTATGTAGGTGGATTTGTCACTGTCGACACATTCCGTAAATCAGCAAATGGCCTTACATATTATTCCTCACCTTCTGACACTATATATCACTTGGACAATTCCGGGGATATTGTCTCAAAAACAGTTTTGGCTTTTGAAAAAGGATCAATTGATGAATTAGCAAAACTGGACTATGTAAAAGCATTTGATCAAGGCTTACTAACAAAAGGCGGCATGCAACTCAACAATAATCCTATTATTTTGCCTGACGGACGAGGTTATGGATCTGTAAATGATGCCAGAAAAAGACATGTCTTATTTTTTAATGTCAATAGTAATGAAAGCGGAATAACTACTTTCGGCGACATGACAGCTTTTAGTCCTGTACTTCCAGTGACTATTGATTATAACAACAGACTAATTAGCTTTCTTACCCCCGAAATAATTGAATTGACACAAAACACCGATGAGTTACCGGACAGCGTTAAGACAGCGTTAGAGGATGGCAACAGAGTCCTTACAATATTTTAAATAACTAAAGCACCTGACCGCTATTTGATACACAAAGGTCAGGTGCTTTAAATTTTCGCTCCTGACTTCGTCACTTTTTGAGGGTTTAAAATTTTTATAGTTTATATTCAAGGGGATAATGAAAGTTTTGGATGATTTAGGGTAATTTTTATTATGTCCTTTTTGCCGCATGGTAGTAGCAGAGGGCCACTATTCGATTAACTTGAGAACGCGGTTCCATTGCACGCCGCTGCGACTTTTCGACCACACTACCATCACAG
>CAZJKZ010000023.1:0-33693 GCA_964546885.1 uncultured Bacteroides sp. | reverse complement strand
GGCTTCTGTCAGCTGGCCTCCCTCCTCGTAGCCTACGTATCCCGGAGGCGCTCCAACGAGACGGCTCACGGTGAATTTTTCCATATATTCGCTCATATCAATGCGAATGAGTGCGTCGGAGTTGTCAAAAAGGTACTCGGCGAGCTTCTTGGCAAGATGGGTCTTACCCACGCCTGTCGGCCCTAAGAACATAAATGTTCCTATTGGCTTGTTGGGGTCTTTGAGGCCTATGCGGTTACGCTGTATGGCTTTCACTATCTTGTCGATGGCATTGTCCTGGCCTATGATTTCCGATTTGAGCTTGGGATTCATTTCTTTGAGTCTGCGTCCCTCGGCCTGTGCTATGC
Source organism: uncultured Bacteroides sp. (assembly GCA_964546885.1). Classification (GTDB taxonomy): domain Bacteria; phylum Bacteroidota; class Bacteroidia; order Bacteroidales; family Muribaculaceae; genus CAG-873. The sequence continues at coordinate 33,346 of CAZJKZ010000023.1, read as the reverse complement.
GCTGAACCGGTACACCTGTCATCATGGCCACAACCTCTGCCACTTTGTCCTCGTCAACGGGCACTCGCTTTTCGCTAAGCTGTTTTTCCCACACGGCTTTGGCTTTGTCGAGTTCTGCAGATAGGCGCTGAGCCTTGTCTCTGAACGAAGCTGCCGATTCGAAATTCTGCTGTTGTGCAGCCAAGAGTTTGTTGTGGGTGGCTTCCTCGATTGCCTTCTCCAGACGGTCGATTTCCTCAGGCACCTCGATATTCGTGATGTGCACGCGCGATCCTGCTTCGTCCATTGCGTCAATGGCTTTGTCGGGGAAATTGCGATCAGAAACGTATCTCTCTGTGAGCTTCACGCATGCCTCGATAGCGTCGGGAGTGTAAGTCACATTGTGGTGTTGCTCGTATTTATCCTTTATGTTGTTGAGTATCTGCAATGTCTCTTCGGGAGTGGTGGCGTCAACCATCACCTTCTGGAATCTGCGCTCCAGCGCGCCGTCCTTTTCGATATTTTTGCGGTACTCGTCGAGTGTGGTGGCTCCGATGCATTGCACTTCGCCTCTCGCCAGGGCAGGTTTGAGCAGGTTGGCTGCGTCCATTGAGCCTGAAGGGTTTCCGGCACCCACGATAGTGTGGATTTCGTCGATGAAGAGTATCACGTCGGGGTTCTTTTGCAGCTCGGTGAGAATAGCCTTGATTCGTTCCTCAAATTCACCGCGGTATTTGGTGCCTGCCACAATTGATGCCATGTCGAGCGACACCACACGCTTGTTGAAGAGTATGCGCGACACTTTGCGCTGCACGATGCGAAGCGACAGACCCTCAACGATAGCCGACTTTCCTACGCCCGGTTCGCCAATCAGCACAGGGTTGTTTTTCTTGCGGCGGCTTAATATCTGCGCCAGGCGTTCTATCTCAACTTCGCGTCCCACCACCGGGTCAAGCTGCCCGTCGGCTGCCGCGCGTGTCAAGTCATGTCCGAACTTGTCAAGCATGGGGGTGTCATTAGCTCCTTTCTTCTTCTGCTTACTTCTATTCGACGATGCACTTTGCGACGACGAGCGGGGCGCGTCGTCTTCCTCGTCGCCCACAAAATCGCTGCCGGCTGAAGGCTGGGAGTCAGTGACGTTATTGGTCAATAGTTGCTGAAGCCGGGTATAGTTGACACCGGCGTCTAAGAACGGTTTTAAAAATTCCATATTCTGCACTTCGTTGTTGTGGAATATTGCTAATAATAAATGTACTGCCAGGACCTCAGGGTGCCTTAATATGCGCGCTTCGAGCATACTGAGTTTCACCAGTCGGTTGGCAAGGTCGCTTACCGCCAATTTGTCAGGAGCCGGTGCTTTCATATCGAATGTGTTTTCGTCAAGCTGGCGAAATAGCTCATAAGCCGAGCATCCTTGTGCCGCACGGTCGATAAGCTTGAACTCAATGCTGTCGATATCCGAAAGCATTGTCAGAAGAAAGTGCTCCGGTCCGATGATAGCATTGTTGTGCCTTATGGCTTCTCGTTTGCTCCGGTCAAATAAAGCCGGTATTTGTTGTGAGAATTTTTCCATATTAATATTTTCTTCCTTTCTTTTTACTTACTACTTCTTACTTAATCCTCAATATGCAATAATCATGCCAAAAATCGGGGTGTGTTACAAAATAACGAAAAAAACTTGCGAATATTATAATTTTCACAATTTTTGAATCGTGCTTTATTATATGTTAATTATCCTTGCCTTTATCCAAGCCAATGGTGAATTTGAATAAAATATTGCCCTTTAAACTAAAAATTGTGCTGTTGCGATATTTTTGCGATAATTTTATTATTTATCCGAAAAAAAGACGTACCTTTGTATGAATTTTGTATATAGACAATCGTATAAGAGCCTCTTTATCGTTCGAAGCTCATTGAAACAAATTTTTTTAAACTTTTACGTATGTTGGATCAAAACCGCATATTAAAAATCAATATTGAGAACGAGATGAAATCGGCCTATATCGATTATTCGATGTCGGTCATTGTGTCTCGCGCTCTTCCTGATGCCCGTGACGGGCTTAAACCTGTGCAGCGTCGCGTGCTTTTTGGCATGCAAGAGATGGGTAATACTTCCGATAAGCCTCACCGCAAGTCAGCAAACTGTGTGGGCGAGGTTATGGGTAAATACCACCCCCACGGCGACTCATCTATCTACGGCACTGTGGTGCGTATGGCCCAGGACTGGTCGCTGAGATACACGCTTGTCGACGGTCACGGCAATTTCGGATCTGTCGACGGTGACGGCCCTGCCGCTATGCGTTACACCGAAGTGCGCCTCTCCAAAATTGGCGAGGAGATGCTCTCAAACATAGATGAAGATACTGTCGACTTCCAGCCCAACTACGACAACTCCCGCAAAGAGCCTGTCGTGCTCCCGTCGCGTTTCCCAAATCTGCTTGTCAACGGCACATCAGGCATCGCTGTGGGTATGGCCACGAATATGCCACCTCACAACCTTGCTGAGGCAATCAACGCGTCGATTGCACTTCTCGAAAATCCTGACATCACAATCGCCGAACTAATGCAGCACGTGACAGCACCCGATTTCCCCACCGGCGGCACAATCTACGGCTATTCCGGCGTGAAAGATGCTTATGAGACAGGACGTGGTCGTGTCGTGATTCGTGCCCGCGCCGAGATCGAGCAGGAGAACAACCACGAGAACATCGTGGTCACCGAAATACCTTATGCTGTAAATAAGGCCGAACTCATTAAATATATAGCCGACCTTGTCAACGACAAGAAGCTTGACGGTATCGCCGATATTAACGACTTCTCGTCGCATCAGGGCATGCGCATAGTCATCAAGCTGAAATCCGACGCCAATGCTAATGTAGTGCTCAACAAGCTTTACAAAATGACACAGATGCAGGCATCGTTCAGCGTCAACAATGTCGCCCTCGTCAACGGTCGTCCCACGCTTCTCAACCTCAAGCAGCTCCTTGAGTCGTTTGTGGAGCATCGTCATGACGTGGTGATTCGACGCACCAAATTCCGCCTTCGCAAGTCGCAGGAGCGCGCCCACATTCTTGAAGGTCTTATCATTGCCTCTCAAAATATCGACGAGGTGATAGCTATTATCCGTGGAGCCGACTCTGTGGAGGACGCCAAGCTCAAACTTAGCGATCGTTTCGGTCTCGACGACCCTCAGACACAGGCCATTGTGGACATGCAGCTCAAACGCCTCTCAAAACTCGAGCAGGACAAACTCGCCCAAAGCTATGACGAATTGCAGAAAGAGATTGCGCAGCTCGAACTTATCCTCAACGACCCTATAGTGTGTCGCGAGCTTATCAAGTCAGAACTCATAGAGGTGCGCGACAAATTCGGCGACGCACGCAAAACAGATATCGACTACACTGCTGGCGATTTTAACGCCGAGGATTTTTATGCTGATGATGATATGATTATCACCATTTCGCATCTCGGATACATTAAGCGCACCCCTCTGTCTGAATTCCGCGCTCAGAATCGTGGAGGTGTCGGATTCAAAGGCAGCGACACTCGCGACCAGGATTTCATCGAGCATGTATACACCGCTTCTATGCACAATACGATGCTCTTCTTCACCCGGAAAGGTCTTGTCTACAAGATGAAGGTGTACGAGCTTCCGGAGGGCGCTCGCAACTCCAAAGGCCGCGCGCTCCAGAATCTTCTCAATATCGAGTCGGGTGACAGTGTAAAGGCGTTTATCCGTTGCAAGCAGCTCGACGATCCGGAGTACACCGGTTCGCATTTCCTCGTGTTCGCGACACGCAATGGTCTTATCAAGAAGACTTCGCTTTCAGAGTATGCCCGTGTGATGGCAAAAGGCAAAAAGGCCATACTTATCCGTGAGGGCGACGACCTGATAGCCGTGGATCTCACCGACGGCAATTCTGAAATTTTGATGGCCAATCGCAACGGACGTGCTATCCGCTTCCCCGAATCGAAGGTACGTGCCATGGGTCGTGTGTCGGCTGGTGTCCGCGGCATGCGTCTTGACGAAGGCGATGATGCTGTCGTAGGTCTCGTGACTATGGAGGCTGATTCGTCAAACACAGTCCTGACCCTATCAGAGAAGGGCTATGGAAAACGCTCTGATCTTGAAGCCTACCGCACCACAAATCGCGGCGGTAAGGGTGTAAAGACCATGAACATCACAGAAAAGACCGGTCACCTTGTGGCTTTTGAGAGCGTCAACGATGACAACGATCTTGTGATTATCAACGAGTCAGGCATCACTTTGCGTATCCATGTGGCTGATTTAAGAGTGATGGGTCGAGCCACTCAGGGCGTGCGTATCATTAATCTCGAGAAGCGCAACGATAGCATAGCGTCGGTATGCTGCGTCGACTCCGATCCGGAAGAGACTGTGGAGAAGATAGAGGAGGGAGAAGAACTTCCCGAAATGGACGCTGCCGTCGAGATCGATGAGCAGGATGAGCCTGAGATTGACGATACTCAGGATACGGCCGAAGATACTGACGAGTGATAATATTTAGATATTTAATTTGATAAGAAAATACTTACTTTAACAAAAAAACAAATAATCATGAAAAAATTAAGCATTCTGAGCGTGTGTGCCGTTATGGGCCTCAGCGCTTTCGGTCAGGCTTCAGTGGTTAAGGAAGCCGAAAATGCGCAGAAAAAGGGTCAGCCTTATGAAGAGGTTGTGAAAATCATCACTCCTGCCTTCACAAATCCTGAGACTGCCCAGCTCGTCACCACCTACATCATCCCCGGTAAGGCTGGCTTTGCTACTTACGATAAGATGTATGAGCTCAACGCTCTCGGTCAGCTCCCCGCAGGCGGCGAGAAGACTCGCGCCGTCGCTCTTCTCGGTGGCTACGACTACCTGATGAAAGCTCTTCCTCTCGATTCGCTCCCCGACGAAAAGGGTAAAGTAAAGGCTAAACATTCAAAGGAAATATTTAAGACCATCGGTGGCCACTACAACGACTACAACGTCGTGGCTGTGGATTTCTGGGGTCTTGAGGACTGGGAAAATGCCTACCGCGCTTGGGATATCTACTGCAACCTTCCTTCCGACCCGCGTTTTTCGTCTTCTATCCCTATGGTGCCCGCTGACTCTACACTGTCAGAAATCATGTACAACCGTTCGCTTGCCGCTTTCCAAACAGGTGATATGAACCGCACACTCAAATCGTTCATGCAGGCTAAGGATAAGGGCTACACAAAGAAAAGTCTCTACGACTATGCCATTGCCGCCGCTTATTCTGCAGGCGACGTAGCAGCAGTTGAGGCTCTTTGCCTTGAAGCTCTACCTCTCTACGGTAAGGAAGACTCTCGCTATATCGGCCAACTCATCAACAACTACCTTGAAAAGAAGGACTATAAAGGTGGCTTGGAAATGATCAACACTGCTATTGAGAACGATCCCTCTAATGGTCAGTACCACGTGATCCGCGGTATCCTTTACGAACAGGAGGGTATACAGGGCGACTCTAAAGCAGAATTTAAGACCGCTATGGACCTTGACCCGCAGAACTCGCAGGCTGTTTACAATTATGGCCGTATGATCTACAATGAGGGCGTGAAGGCAAACGACGAGGCACCTACTGATCCCGCTGAGTATGGCAAGGTTAAAGCTCAAAAAATTGATCCTATCATGAAGGAGGCTGCCGGTTATTTTGAACAGGCTTGGCAGCTCGACAACGAGAATAAGGATGCGCTCAACCTTCTTTACCAGGTATACTACATGCTCAACGATGATGCTCAGATGAAATATACAGAGGAGCGTCTTGCACAATAATGGGTATCTGGATATGGCGTTCTCCTACTGGTTTTCGGTAGGTTTTCAGGATGCTTCTTAATTCAGTCCTTAATCATTAGCAGGGATTTGCCCGTTGGGCAAGTCTCTTTTTTTTATAATTAAGGTAATGGTTCTGGAAAATTACGTAGGGGATTTCTTTATTTCTACAATAATTGGATGAAGCTTTATCCTTAGCTTTATCCTTAGCTTTATCCTTAACTTTATCCTTAACTTTATCCTCACTTGCTATATTGTTATTATTCAAAGGAAAAAATCATTTAATTTATAGTGTGTACCTCGCCCTATTCCTGTTGAAATAAGGTATCCTTTTTTGTAAAGAAAACGCAATATTTTGGTTATATCTTAGCTATGTGAATTATTGCCGATGGCAACTGGGGAGAAAGCTGTGACATTTTGAGACAGACAATGCATTACTCTTACCCATAAAGGATTATTTACTCATTTGTCGCATCGAATATGAAGTGGGGCGCTGGTAAACTCGAAGACCAAATTCAGGGACTTTTGCGAAAATATAGTCGAAGATATTTGCTTGTAGATGCTCGTATTCCACGAAATTTGTGCGCGAAGAGAAGAAATAAATTTCAATGGGCAATCCCTCCGGCGTGGGCTGCAGTTCTCGGATGAGGTGAAGCAGATCATCTTTAAGTTCGGGTGTAGAAAGCATGAGGTGATCGAGATACGCCCGCAGCAGCGTCACATTTGGCACTTCTCGCTCCCAGTTGATTCTGTTTGCCCAAGGCTCCTCCATCCAACGCTCCTTCTCCGCCGGAGTGCAGAACCTTATAGTGTCGATATCAACGGTAAACGACCTCTTGATGCGTCGTCCTCCCGTGTTAAACATCCCCTGCCAATTCTGAAAACCGTTGTTGATGAGAGAGTAGGGAGGCATAGTCACAATCGTCATATCCCAATTCTGCACCTTTACGGTGGCAAGGGATATTTCCTTCACAATGCCGTCTACTCCATATTTCTCCGACGTGATCCAGTCGCCGGGCTGCACCATTTTATTGGCAGTGATCTGAATGCCTGCCACCACGCCAAGTATTGAGTCTTGAAACACCAACATCAGCACAGCCGCACCTGCGCTCAATCCTGACAATATAAGTAGCGGATTCTTGCCCAACAATAAACTTATCAGCAATATCACAGCAATACACACGATAAGCAGTATTATCATCTGCTGCAGACCTTTAAGCGTGTGTGAGGGTTGATATTCGAAATTCGTACCGTATTTTTCGGATTTATGGATCTCATCTACAATCTTGTCGATTTCATTATAGTCGGCAAATAGCATGAAGAGCGATCTTACAAATTCTATAATCAACATTGTAAGCGCAATTATCACTGCCACCTGCATCACCTTGTTAGCCGCCGATATGATATTAGGATACAATCCGAGAGCCGAGTCGATGTTGGATGACAAAATCAGTACGCACACCAGCACCCAAACGCATCTTAAAAATTTTGGACGAAACAGTACATCGTCCCATTTGGTGGGTGTGCGACGCGCAATTTTCTCTATAAGCGGCCCTACATATCTGTTGAGTAGTTTGAATACTATACAACACACCACTAAAAGTATGAGAAGCATGACGATGGTTGCAGATAATGTACTTGCCGATTGAGGTACACCCCAGGCGGATAATTTGTCGGTTAGAAGTTTGTAAAGTGAGTCCATCTCTTGGCGATTTATGAAAGCTCCCGGTATCTGTGTACAAAAAGATATCGGGAGCGTATGAGAAAATAAAGTGTATTTTAGAACTCAGCGTTGTTGGGGGTACGCGGGAAAGGTATCACGTCTCGAATATTTGTCATGCCGGTGACGAACATACAGATGCGTTCGAAGCCGAGACCGAAACCGCTATGAGGCACAGTGCCGAATTTGCGTGTGTCGAGGTACCACCACATATCCTTCATCGGTATCCCAAGTTCTTTAATTCGCGTTTCAAGTTTATCGTAGTCTGACTCGCGTTCAGATCCACCTATGATTTCTCCGATACGCGGGAAGAGTACGTCCATTGCTCTTACTGTTTTGCCATCCTCATTCTGCTTCATGTAGAATGCCTTGATCTCCTTAGGATAATCGGTAAGGATAACGGGTTTTTTGAAGTATTCTTCCACCAGATAGCGTTCATGTTCGCTCGAAAGATCAGCACCCCAATATACGGGGAAGTCAAATTTCTTTCCTGATTCTTCGAGTATCTTTATGCCCTCAGTGTAGGGTAGACGCACAAATTTATTGTCGAGGACAAACTGAAGTGTGTCGATAAGAGTCTTATCGTAATGCTCTGCAAGAAACTCTATATCCTCACGATTATGGTCGAGAGCGTATTGAATGCAATATTTCAAGAATTCCTCAGCAAGATTCATATTATCGGTTATATCATAGAAAGCCATCTCAGGCTCTACCATCCAGAACTCGGCAAGGTGGCGCGGAGTATTTGAGTTCTCAGCTCGGAATGTCGGACCGAAGGTATATATCTCGCCAAGGGCTGTAGCGCCAAGTTCGCCTTCGAGCTGTCCGGAGACGGTAAGAGCTGTTGACTTGCCGAAGAAGTCTTTGGAGTAGTCGATACTTCCGTCTTCATTTTTCGGAAGTTTGTCGAGAGGCAGGGTAGTAACTTGGAACATTGCGCCTGCGCCTTCGCAGTCACTTGCCGTAATAAGAGGTGTATTGAGATACACAAATCCTCTTTCCTGGAAAAATTTGTGGATAGCGAAAGCAAGAGACGAACGCACACGAAGCACAGCACCGAATGTATTGGTGCGAGGACGTAGATGTGCCTTTTCACGAAGGAATTCGAGAGTATGACCCTTCTTCTGCAACGGATATTCATCCGGATCGGCTGTACCGAAAATTTCGAATTCCGCAGCCTGAACCTCATATTGCTGGCCTTTACCCATGGATTCTACCAATATGCCAGTCACTCTTAGTGACGAACCCGTAGTGATTGCCTTTAGCTCATCATCGGTGAATTTCGACATATCAAACACTATCTGCAGGTTGCGGATGGTAGATCCGTCGTTTAATGCCACGAATTGTACATGCTTGTTGCCTCGACGGGTGCGTACCCAGCCTTTCACCTCTACTTCTTTACCCACATATTGCGGGTCGAATATATTTTTGATCTTTATGTGTTGCATTGCTTGGATTTGAAAACATATTGTTAATATAGTGTTACTCAAACGATCCCATTTTCAGGTAGTTCACCTCTTCCTGAGTGAGATAACGCCAGCGTCCGCGGGGAAGATTCTTCTTGGTGAGACCCGCGAAATATACACGATCGAGCTTTGTTACGTGATATCCGAGCGATTCGAATATACGACGTACTATGCGGTTACGTCCTGAATGAATTTCTATACCTGCCTGGTTGCGGTCAGTTTCCGTAGCATAGCTTATAGCGTCAGCATGTATTTCGCCGTCGTCAAGCTCCACACCGTCGGCTATGCGCTGCATATCCTCTTCTGTGATGTCATGATCAGTCCATACGTGGTATATTTTTTTCTTCACATATTTGGGATGTGTGAGCTTTGAAGCGAGATCGCCGTCGTTGGTCAGAAGAAGCACACCAGTGGTGTTTCTGTCAAGACGTCCCACCGGATATATGCGTTCGTTGCATGCACCTTTTACGAGGTCCATGACGGTGGTGCGTCCGTTGGGGTCATCACTTGTGGTAACGCAGTCCTTCGGTTTGTTGAGCAGGATATAACATTTACGCTCAAGTGCCACAACCTTTTCATCGTATTCCACGACGTCGCTGTGCTTGATCTTAGTGCCGAGTTCGGTCACTACTTCCCCGTTAACTTTTACGAGACCTTGCTGTATGTACTCGTCTGCTTCGCGACGCGAGCATATACCGGCATTTGCCATGTATTTGTTAAGGCGAACGAGTTCGTTAGGATCGGGTATCGGCATTTCATACTCCACAGCCTTGGGACGCGGAGTAAAGCTTTTGCCTTTGGTGAATCCTCCGGTGCTCCTGTTGTTATTGTAGCCGTTGCGATTATTGTTGTTGCCGTATTTATTGGCGCCTTGGCGGGTATGATTGTTATTATTGTATCCGTCTCTGGAGTTGTTGTATCCTGGCTTGCGGTTGTTGTTATATCCTCCCTGGCGCTGTCTGTTGTTATATCCTTGGTTGTAACCGCCCTCGCGTTGTTGATATCCGCCCTCACGCTGTTGGTATCCGCCCTCGCGTTGTTGGTATCCGCCCTCGCGTTGTTGATATCCACCCTCGCGCTGTTGGTATCCACCTTCACGTTGTTGGTAGCCTTGGCGATTGTTGTTATATCCCTGACGGTTGTTAGTGTATCCTTGGCGGTTGTTGTTATTGTTATATCCCTGACGGTATTTATATCCGCGCTGCTGATATCCTGTTGAATTGCTATTGTACTGCGGCTTGTTGTTTTCCTCGCCTTCGGCAGTTTGCTCTGTTGACGAAGTTGCATTGTTTTCGCGGTTGTAATAGGGATTCGGACGTTGGTGATATCCTCCGGGATGCTGATATCCGGTGGAAGGACGCTGGTATCCGTTCTGCGAGTAGGGACGGCGTTGATAGCCTGTTTGTGAAAATTGAGAGTCTGATGTAGAAGATGTACCTTGGTTGTCTGATAGAGAAGAGTCGCCTACGTTATATCTGCGACGGTAATCTTGTTCGCCGAAGTTATTGCGGTTATCGCTAATGCGCGGACGCTTTGGCTTTTTTTCTGGAGTTGGATTAGTGGGTGTATCCATAAGCGATAGAATAAATGGAGAATTTGATACGAAGAATAGTTAAAACTTTCAGTTAATATTGATATGTTGCCTCACGGCTCACATTCTAAGATGTTTCTTATCCAAAATGTTTGATTGTAGATTGTTTGTAGTAAAAATGTCCGGTTCGTTGTCTATTAAAGTATGATAAAATAAAAATACAGAGATACTATAAGAGTTGTGCTTTCCTAATAAATCTTGTGCAAAGATAGAGATTTAATATTGGAAAACCTATATTTTCAAACAAAAAAACGAAAAAAATGTTTTTTTCAACCTATGATTATGCCATAATTACATCATTATTGTGCCTCATGAACTTCATTTTTTCATGGCTCTGGGTATCATTATCGATGTATATATTTGTATCACGCCTCCGGCAAGTGTAAAAGCCAGTGCGTCGCGGAATATCGTCTTATCGTAAAATAGGAAGAAAGCGGCGGCACAGAAAAATACCGAACTCCATGTCTCTATTCTGTATAGGCGTTTCAGTCGACGGTTTTCGCCTTTGTATTGCGAGAAGAGTCTGCCTATTAGCACCATAGCTGCGCCGGCGGCGTAGATATATCTGAAGAGGTCGCTTGATATTGAAGCTCCCTGAAGTATGGGTATCACAATGCCGGTGGCTATCAAAAGTAGTCCGACAGTGACGAGTGCCATCATTATATTTTGTTTCATCTTGTGCAAGAAATATTTGATTAATATGTTATTCGAACACGTACACGTCTTCGCCCTCGCGTCGCATCTTGTACTGCTCGCGCACTACGCGCTCCATCAGTATGGGGTCGGTAGAGAGCAGGCTGTTCATGCGCGTATAGTACTCCATCGTGTCTCTATAATTTTTTATTTCCACTCTGAGGCTGTCTATTGTATTGGAGTATTGCATATACTTGAATAGCGAATTATCTTGCAGGAGCAGAGTGTAGCCTACAAACGCTATCACAAGCATACTCATCAACGACAAATATCTTTTACACCAATTGAAAAATATTTTCATAATTATCCGTCTATGTGTTAATTGGATTAATACTCAATACTTTATGCGTAACACTTAGTGAGTATCTTCCCAAAGGTACATTCTGTCGCTGGGGCGTATCTTGCCCGGCACTTTTATAGAAAAGCTTTCGCCTTTCACAGCTTGCTCTACCGGGCGGCATCCCACTTGTATCTCGTCTATTTTTAGGATGATGGCCCCCGTGGTAGGTCCGGTGATTATTACTTCGTCGCCCACTTTGAGGGTGCCACTTTCCATTATAAACTCTGCTACACCGAGCTTTGAGAACGTCTTAACGCCTTTTGCGATATAGCGCTTTACCTTTGTGGCTGAGGACCCGTACTTGGCCGACCACTCACCGAGTCGCTGCCCCATATAGTAGCCGTCCCAGAATCCGCGGTTGAATATCATGCTGAGTTGGTTGTCCCAATCTGCGATTTTGTCCTCAGAGTAGGTGCCGTCTATTATGGCATTGACAGCTTCGGAGTAGGCTTTCACAGCTATGCCCACATATTCAGGCCCGCGTGCTCGCCCTTCGATTTTCAGTACCCTCACGCCAGCGTCGAGCATCTTGTTTAGGAAATGAATTGTTTTCAAATCCTTAGGTGACATGATGTATTGGTTTTCGATGGCAAGTTGTTCGCCTGTCTCGTTGTCAGTCACGGTGTAGCCTCTGCGGCATATCTGTGTGCATGCGCCTCGGTTGGCGCTCGAATTCATTTGGTGGAGACTAAGATAGCACTTGCCTGACACGGCCATGCACAGTGCGCCGTGGCAGAACATCTCTATTCTTATTTCACGGCCTGACGGACCGGTGATATGCTGCTGCTGGATAGCGTCGTGGATAGCCTTAACCTGGTCGAGATTGAGCTCCCGCGCGAGTACTACCACATCGGCCCATTGCGCATAAAACTTCACAGCCTCGATATTGGTGATGTTGCACTGTGTGGAGATATGCACCTCCACTCCTTTTTGTCGAGCATATAATATGGCTGAAATGTCACTGGCTATAATGGCTGAAATGCCGCTTTCTTTAGCTGAGTCAATTATTTGGTGGCATTTTTCTATATCGCTATCGTACATCACGGTGTTAACGGTGAGGTACGTCTTCACGCCGCGCTCAGTGCATGTCGATGCGATGTTTCGTAGATCGTCAAGAGTGAAGTTTGCGCTCGATTTGGATCTCATGTTGAGACCCTGGACACCGAAATACACGGCATCGGCTCCGGCGTCCAGAGCCGCATGAAGGGATTCATAGCTGCCCACGGGGGCCATTATCTCAATGTCGCTGCGGTTCATTGTGGGTGTTGTCAAGGAGAATGTAAAATAGCAAGAAGGTCGCTAAGGCCGCTATAGCCTTACCGACCCTCTCGTGTATCTGTGGATATTTGATTAATTTTCTGACATGCCTTCAGCAACTTCGGTTGCTTCGGTTGCAACAGGAGCGGACTCAGCAGGCTGTGCGTCGGGAACGGCGGGAGTGGCAAACTGGTTGGCCCCGGGAGCTACGGGCATCGATTTAGTCTGCTGTGAACGGATAGCTGCTCCGGTAGTCATCTTGGGCATTGTGTAAGCCGAAGCTACTGATAAGAACACAATAATTCCGGCGAGCCACCATGTGCCTTTCTCAAGGAAACTATTGGTCTGGCGTACTCCCATTACTGATCCGGCTCCGCCGAACTGAGAGGAGAGGCCTCCTCCTTTAGATTTTTGGATGAGAACGATGCCGATAAGCAATACGGCTACGATGAGGGTGAGGATAATTACGATTACGTGTAGTACTTGCATAATTTATTTTAAAATTTTTTATTATTCTTTATCGAGACATTGCTGGTTTATTATTAATTTTTGTAGAAATCGCAATTGGTCTGCAAAGTAAATACTTTTTTCTGGATAATTCAAACTTAATTTGCTAATAATTTCAAAAGCACGCTCATATCTGTGCTGTTTTATGAAAATTTTTGCCAAACTCTCTCTCAAAAGCGTGTCTTCGCCTCCTATATGGCTGTTGGAGTGGTGCTGTGGCTTATTTTTCAGCTCTGGGGCAGGAGCAGCTTGTTCGGTCTTGGCTTCGGCTTTGATTGCGGTGGCGTTGCGCATCTCTTCCGACATTAATTCGGGCGGGAGGGCTAAAGGATCTTCAGGGTCGTAGTCGTCGGAAGCGATAGAAAAGTAGTCTACTGGAGCCGGGTTAAACAGGATTTTTTCGAGTAGAGCGTCCTCGGCAGGAGTGGACGATTTGCCGTAGGTGGTGATGAAATCGTCAATTGTCTTTTCTGTGTTGGCCTGGACTATTTGTGGCAAGGGGTAGAATTTGTCCCATCCGGCATGTCCCGGGTCTATGAAATCGGTGAGCGCCACGCGATCGGGGCAACTTATAGTGATGCTTTTGCGGAGGCGTTGCGTGGTGTCGGCGTCAACCTTGGCGGGGTTGCGTTTGAGCAGTAGAGCGGCCGGCATGAAAAATGCCGGGTATTTCTCTGTTTGCTCTTTCGCCCACGCTGGATCCACTTCGGCTTCAGGATGGGTGAGAAGGTGTTGTAATATTTCGTCGCTTTCGCTGTTCACTGTGGTTGGGTTCAATGATAGTTGTGTTTAAGGCTTGATGATTGTGGGGCCTACCAATTGCCGAGGGTGGCATTGAAGATTAGGTCTACAAGTTCTTTGGTAATCTGTTGGCAGAGTTCATCCTGCACGTCGTTGAGCATCTCCGATGCCGGAAAGTCGCGATAGGCGCTGAATGTCTGGTCCACATCTTTGCCTTGCGCTTTATTGTCGGTGTATTTTACTCTCACGCTTATAGTCAGTCGTGTCTGCGATGCGTAGGCGTCTTCCGTCACAGCCTGAGGGGTGAGGTTGTAGCCTGTGATTTCGCCTTGGAGCTCAAGATCAGAGTTTGAGTCAACTTCTTGCAAGCGCGTGTTGCGCGACACATAGTCGAGCAGTGCGTTTTCAAACATTTGCTGTAGGGGCGGGTACACCAAGGCGGCTCGTATCGGAAATTCCGATATGTGCACGGTCTTATACACGTTGTAGTCCAGTGCGGCCCCGTTAAGCTTATAGCTTATACGGCATGATTGCGTTATGGCAGATATCGTGACTGCCAATATTATCGCAGTAATGCGTGCCGTGAAGTGTTTCATCTTTTAATAGTTAATAATGTGTTTATTGTTCCAGACCGTATTCTTTTATTTTGCGGTAGAGTGTGCGCTCTGATATGTTCAGCTCTTTGGCTGTAGCTTTTCGCCGTCCGTCGTTTCGCTGGAGCGACCGCCTTATTGTTTCGCGCTCGGTGTCCTCCAGTGTGTCGGGTGTCGAGTTCTCGATGGTAGTCGGCGCAGGCTCTTCCACCGGCTCCACATCAATGTCAATGATGTTAGGGGTTTCGGCTGGATGCTGGTCGATTTTTGTAAGAGCGGCACCTATATTGTTGGTTATCTGTCGCTCGATATTGAATTTCCGGTTGCCGGAGGTTTTGAGTTCTTCAATCTGTTTTTGCATCTCATCCACTTCGCTGCGCAGCCTGAAAATGAGGTTGAACAGCATCTCCCGTTCTCTCTCGTAAGAGTTTTGGCGTACAGCCGGTTGCACCGATGTCAGAGGAGAATATTCAGGAGCGTCTTTTGGCAGATAATGGTTTAGAGTTGTAGCATTGATTTCTTCTCCAGCCTCAAAAAGTGCCATTTGTTCCACTATGTTTTTAAGCTGACGCACATTTCCGGGCCAGCGGTAGGCGAGCATAAGCGCACGTGTGTCCTCGCCGAAGGTTATTTTGGGCATGCGGTACCTCTCGGCGAAGTCAATAGCGAATTTGCGGGCGAGCAGCAGGATGTCGGTGCCTCGGTCTCGCAGAGGAGGTATGGAAATCTGCACGGTGGAGAGGCGGTAGTAAAGGTCCTCGCGAAATTTGCCTTGGGCCACGGCCTCTGCCATGTCCACATTGGTGGCAGCCACAATGCGTATATTGGTCTTTTGCACCACCGACGATCCTACTTTTAAAAATTCGCCGGTCTCAAGCACGCGCAACAGGCGAGCCTGGGTGGTAAGTGGGAGTTCGGCCACTTCATCAAGAAATATCGTGCCTCCGTCTGCCTCTTCGAAGTACCCTTTTCGGGAGGCCACGGCTCCGGTGAACGATCCTTTCTCATGTCCGAACAGTTCGGAGTCGATTGTGCCTTCGGGTATGGCTCCACAGTTTACGGCTATATATTTCGAGTGTTTGCGTGGACTGTATTGGTGTATTATCTGAGGGAAGAATTCCTTGCCTGTGCCGCTCTCGCCCGTCACCAGCACCGAAAGGTCGATGGGGGCAACCTTTATCGCGCGCTGCACCGCTTCGGTCAGGGCCGGGGTGTTGCCTACTATGCCAAGACGCTGCTTGGCCTGTAGCACTTGTGGTGGGATATCTGATACGGGTATGAGTTCGTTCATTTGTAGCGTCTGAGTTCGTATGTTTTTTTGCGTATAAAATCACATAGTTCTTCAAGGCTGCCGCTATGGGCTTTTTGCTCTTCTACGCTGATAGGGTCGCCTACGCTGATATGGATTGTGGTGCCGCATTTCCTGAACACTTCGGCAGGCAGCCTGAGAGTGCGCAGCTGCCATGAAACGATGCCAAGGAAGTTGAACCATGCGCTGTTGCTGCCATGAAAGTAGATGGGTATCACAGGCACTTTGAACTGCTTTATCAGTCGGATGACGGTGGGTTGCCATTCGCGGTCCTCAAGGCGCAGATGTCCGTTGACTTTAGATACGGCTCCGGCGGGGAAGAATCCTATAGGATGCCCGGCACGCACTTGTTCGATGGCTTGTTTTATGCCGGCCATGCTTTGGGCTTTTTTTACAGGGTCGTTGCTCGCAAGAGCGTCTACGGCTATGAAGTTGGGGCGCATGGCCCATATGTAGTTTAGCACCATGTTCACCATCACCTTGTATTCAGGGCGGCGAGAAGCTATAATGTGTATCAGCGATATGCCGTCGAGTGCGCCGAAGGGGTGGTTGCTCACGGTGATGAAAGCCCCGGCTGGTAGGTGGTTGAGCACCTCTTCGTTGTCGATACGGAGTGTGATTCGGAAATCATCAAGCAGATTCTTTACGAATGCCGGACCCGGATCGTTGCAGTATTTAGCGTGTACGGCGTTCACTTTGTCCACCGAGAGCCAATGGAGAAGCTTATCCACCAATTTCTCGTGGCCTTGCAGTTTTGGCACCATTGCACATATATCTTCTGCGTCAAGCACGGTGGGCTTTAAAGGCTTCTCTTCAGGTGAGACGGTGATAGGATTTTTATTATCTTCTGTCATGATGTATCAATTTGTCACTACAAAGTTACGAATTATTAAGATATAAGACAAATTTTTGTAACTTTTTAGCCAATCTATCAGTCCTTATCCAATCTTAATATGAAATGAGGAGATGTGTCATATCGGGGAAGCACTGCGAGCTGCACTTCAGCTTTAAGAGCGGTGGCTGATCCCGAGCCGTCGCCCACAGTAATGGATTTGGCCATAAGTCTTGAAGTGACGGCCGACAGAGCGATTTCGGGCGT
This sequence comes from uncultured Bacteroides sp., assembly GCA_964546885.1. Taxonomy (GTDB): domain Bacteria; phylum Bacteroidota; class Bacteroidia; order Bacteroidales; family Muribaculaceae; genus CAG-873. The sequence goes on along the minus strand of CAZJKZ010000023.1, from coordinate 16,257 downwards.
GTTGTTGTCCTCGCTGAGGTGGCAGAGAAAAATGTCGGTGAGTTTTTTCTCCCATATGCTTGCGAGATATGTTGCGGTGAAGATATTGCTCAGGTGTCCGATGTCTGATTTGATGCGTGATTTCAAATGGAGGGGATATCGTCCGGTCTCGAGCATATGTTCGTCATAGTTGGCCTCTATCATGAGATAGTTGGCTTGTCGGATGTAGAAATCTGCTCTTTCTGTAATGCTGCCCATATCCGTAGCTATGACGAATTTTTTTCCGCCTGCGAGTATGCTGAACCCTACATTGTCGGTGCCGTCGTGGCTCACTTCAAAGGGAGTGATGGTGAGAGGGCCGGCCTGAAATTCAAATTCTTTGAAGATCGGCTTATGGTGCTCTTTTATTCGGCTCGATATATTGTGGCGGCGCAGGATTCCGGTGATGGTGCGCGGGGTGCAGTAGATCAGCATCTTAGGATTTTTTCGCAGCAAGGAGTAAGCGAATCTCACATGGTCGCTGTGGTCATGGGTGATTATTATGCCGTGGATTTTGTCAAGCGGGATATAGTTGCGCTCGAGCTCAGAAACCACCGTCTTGAAATCCACCCCTGCGTCAATCAGCACTCCGCCCATCCCTCGCATGCCTATATAGGCGCAGTTGCCGCTGCTGCCGCTGCCGAACGATAGAAATTCAAGCTCTTTGTGTCTCGGAGTGTTTTCTTTTAGATGACGGTCGATGTCTATGTCCTTCATTGGCTTTGACGGCGTGGACTGCATTGACCTAAACTCTGCGATGGTGTCGTGCAGAGCATCGTCCTCCGCCGGCAGCGGGGGCAAGTCAAACAGCCCCGGCATATCATCGAAAAAGTGTGTTTTTTTATTTTGTATTCGTGCCATTAGAAAAGAAGGAAGATTGTAGGTGTTTTATCGTAATTGTACTCGCATTTTTTCCACTGTGAGATTTTCTGAGTGCGGATATTTTCGTTCGGTCCAGTGATATCCGATGCCACGCACAGTCTTAGCTCGCCGGAGGCTGCTGTGCATAGCCATTGTAACATGCGGTTGTTGCGATAGGGTGTTTCGATGAATATCTGTGTCTGGTGCTCTGTGCGTATGCGCCGCTCCATTTCTTTGAGTTTGGCATTGCGTGCCGTATTGTCGATGGGCAGATAGCCGTTGAAGGCAAAGCTCTGTCCGTTCATACCGCTGGCCATAAGCGACAATATGATGCTTGAGGGTCCAACAAGGGGCACAACCTTGAAGCCCTTGCGCTGAGCCACAGCCACAGCGTCGGCTCCGGGATCTGCAACAGCCGGACAGCCGGCTTCGCTTATTATGCCCATATCTTCGCCGTTTTCCATAGGCTTCAGCATAGCTGCAACATCTTCGGGACGGGTATGTTCGTTGAGTTCCGCAAAAGTGAGTGAGTCAATGTCGATGCTCTTGTCGCATGCCTTAAGAAATCGGCGTGCCGATCGTATATTTTCTACAATGAAATGCTTCACCCTGCGCACGATTTCTATATTGCTGGGCGGTAACACAGCTGAGGGTGGGGTGTCACCCATGGGTACAGGGAAAAGGTATAGTATAGGGGTGATTTCTGACATACTTTCAACTAATAATTAACACAAAGTTACTAATATTCGACTTATTTTCAAAATAAAAAATGTGAAATAGAGCAAAACAAAAGCCCCGGCATAGTCTACCGAGGCTCGTTTTCTTTAGATTGAAAGGTGATTAGCTTACTTTACGCCCAATTTGGCTTTCACGAGGGGTGTAACGTCTTCCACTGTTGCTCCTGTGAAGAGGGCAGTACCCTGCGGGAAGATAAAGGTGAAACCGCCTTCCTGACCTACTGATTTACATGCATCCATGAACTTTTGTTCGATTGGTGCCATCAGCTGCTGCTGCTGACGCTGCAGATCCTGCATAGCTGTGTTGGTGAACTGCTGAATCTTTTGGTCGAGTTCTTGCATATCCTGCATACGGCGTTCTTTAATCGACTCGGGAGTATTAGCGTCTTTTTCGAGAGCCTGATATTCGGTGAACTTCTTGTTCATCTCCTCTTTGAGGTTGTTGAGCTCTTCTTCATATTTCTTGGAGGCATCATTTATTTGAGTTTGCATTGCTGTGTACTCAGGCATGCCGGTAAGTACGGGTTCGGCTTCTACTACACCGAATTTCTGTGCGAACAAGCTCATTGGTAGAGCGATAAGTAACGCTAGGATCGTTTTCTTAATCATTGTGAGGTTTTGCGTTTTTGTTAATAAGTTAAATTTTTTGCAAAGATAGTGATTTTAGTTGGAATAGCCTAATTTTCCAAGCACTTCGTTGCTGATATCTATCTTTGGTGATGCATAAATTATGTCGGAAGACGACGCGCGGTCGAATATTGCCTGGTATCCACGCTCGTCGGCCACCTTTTTTATGGCGTTGTACACATCGTCCTGTATTGGCTTGAGCAGCGACTGGCGTTTCTTGTAGAGTTCACCTTCCGGACCGAAATATTTATATCTCAGGTCGGTCGCCTCTTTTTCTTTTGCCACGATTTCTTCTTCGCGTTTCTTTATCTGATCATCGGTAAGAAACACTTTGTCGGCGAGGAAATTCTGATAGAGAGTTTGCGACTGTGCGCCGATGGCCTCAATCTCTTTCTGCCACCTGGCCGAGAGCTGCTCAAGCTGCTCATTGGCCATTTCGTACTGCGGTATGTTTTTGAGAACATACTCCATATCCACTAATGCAAACTTTTGTGCCATGGCTGCTATGCCGGCGACGGCCATAATAAGTATAAGTGCGGTTTTTTTCATGTCAAATTAAAAATGATTGTTTTGTTATTTCATGTTCATATGACAATTTCTGGGCAGTAAGGTTTAACAGCGGGTTAAAATTCTTGTCCGAGAATGAAGTGGAAGTGGCTTCCGCCACGCTCTCCGTACACTTTGTCGAAGCCGTAAGCCCAGTCAATACCCATAAGTCCAACCATTGGAAGCTGGATGCGCACACCCACGCCGGCACTTCGTTTGAGTTGGAAGGGACTGAAATTCCTCACGTCATTCCATGCATTACCTCCTTCAACGAAAGTGAGTGCATATATTGTAGTCGTAGACTGAAGCATGAGGGGGAAATGGAGTTCCATTCCGAATCTTGTATAAGCATAGCTGCCGTTACCGGTTTGGGATAGAGCGCCATTGTCGTAACCGCGGAGAGCGATTGTCTCAGTAGCGTAGGTATATGTTCCCGACATACCGTCACCACCCACATAGAACGTCTCGAACGGAGTTTTCAAATATTTATTGTAGCTGCCTAATAGTCCGAAGTCGGCGCGCGTCATAAACACCGGGGTGTAGGTGCCCTCTGCGTTGGCAAGCGGGGTGTAGGTGCGTGAGTGGAAACGCAGCTTCCAGTATTCGAGCCAGCGGTAGAGCTCTCTTCTTGATTCGTTGGTATTCTCTTGAGAGAGCTTCTCCCAATTGCGCTTGCCGAAGAGCGAAGCGGGCGGGGTGAGTTGCAGATTAAGAGAGAACATTGAGCCCTTACGTGTATAGATGGGGTTGTCTATTGATGTGCGGTCGAGGGTCAATCCTAAGACGATAGAGCTTGACGAACCGTTGCGCATAATAGGCAGATAATCCCAGTTTTTGAGGTAGTACCAGGTGTATCCGAGTTCGGCGGTGAAGCGGAACCAGTCATCTGGCCAGCTGAGACGTTTACCGAAGCCAAAGTTGATACCCACCATTTGGAGTACCTTATTGGGGTCGTAGGCATTCATATAGCTGTTTTGATAATAGTCGTTATAATTATTACCCCAACCTAACCCATATCCGGGATAGCCATTGTATATATTATTATAATAATAGTTATTCAGACTGTTAGAATAATACGAGTTGTTGATACCCGTCTGGCGGCTATAATATGCCGAAACAGAGAGCGAGTTGGGTCGCTTTCCTCCGAACCATGGATCGAAGAACGACACCGAATATGCTTGGTAATAGCGGGCGTTGGTCTGAGCCGATATGGTGAATGTCTGTCCTTCACCCTGCGGTATGATGCCGCGGTAGGTGCTGGGATAGAAAAGATTTTTGATTGAGAAGTTGGTGAATTTCAGTGACACCTTACCGATGACACCTGTCTGTCCCCAACCAAACGAAAGCTCGATCTGGTCGTTAGCTTTTGATTCAAGACCGAATATAATATCAACAGTGCCGTCGTCTTCGTTAGGCTCGGGGTGAATATCCATGTTCTCGGGGTTGAAATGGCCGGTGGTGGCGATTTCACGTGCCGAACGCATAAGGTCGGACTTGGAGAAGAGGTCGCCGGGCTTCACGTGGAGTTCGCGGCGTATCACCTTCTCGTACAAGCGGTCGTTACCACTGATAGTCACCTTATTGATTGTGGCTTGCGGACCCTCAATCACACGCATTTCAAGAGAAATAGAGTCGGATTCTACATCGCGCTCTACCGGCACCATGTGAGAGAACAGGTAGCCGTTGTCCATGTAAATGTTGCTTACGGCATCTTCGTCATCGTACAAGCGCTTGTTGAGCTGTTTCTGGTTGTACACGTCGCCGGGGCGCATGTCAAGTATCGCGTTAAGTAGGTCGGTATTGTACACCGTGTTGCCTACCCAGCTGATGTCGCGTATGTAGTATTTCTTGCCTTCCTCGAGAGTGATATACACGTCCACCTTCTTTTCATCGAATGGCACGACGCTGTCCGACAATATTTTTGCGTCGCGGTAGCCGTATTCGTTGTATTTCTGGATTATGCGGTCAAGGTCGTCATGATAGTCTGTTTCCACGAATTTCTTCTGTTTGAAGAGGTTCAGGATATTGCCGTTTTCGTTGGTCTTTTTCATTGCACCCTTCACCTTACGGTCAGATAGCACCTCATTACCGTTAACGTAGATTTTGTGGACCTTTACCTTCTCGTGCTTGTCCACGATTACGTCTACAAACACTTCGTTTGGGTTGGAAAGGTCGTCGCGAAGATCCACCTTAACGTCGGCGTTGCCGAATCCCTTGTCAGCGTAGTATTTCTTTACTATCTGTACTATACGGTTCACGCTGTTCTGCGTGATCTGGTTGCCTTTTACGAGTTGCAAGCGTTCCTGTATGTCGTCTCGCTCCCCTTTTTTCATGCCTATGTAGTTAACGTCCGAAATACGCGAATGGGTGCGCAGGGCCAGTTCTATCCATGCTTTGTCACCGTAAATTTTGGTGATTTTAACTTGTGCCTGTGAGAAAAGTCCCTGATGCATTAGTCGTTTCACTGCGTCAGTAAGTTCCTTGCCGGGTATCTCCACCTTTTCTCCCACTTTCAGTCCTGCATAACCAAGGATTATGAAGTCTTCGTAGTTGGGCGCGCCTGTCACCGTGATGCCCGCTATCTCGTAGGTTTTAGGCATTGCGGTAAACACCACGTTGGGGTTGTAGATGGTGTCGTTGACTGCGGTGGTCTGGGCGTCAAGTGACAGCGGAGCCACGCTTATGGCAGCTAAAACGGCTGATATTAAAGGTAAACGCATATTTTTGCTGTGATGGATCATTTTTCAGAATTTACTTGTTCGCTGGTGAGTCCGAACCTACGTTCACGCCCGCGGAAATTATCAATAGCCCTTCTAAACTCTTCACGAGAGAAATCGGGCCAGAACATTTGTGTCACGAAAATTTCGGCATAGGCAATCTGCCATAGCAAGAAGTTGCTTACACGGAAATCTCCGCCTGTGCGTATCAGCAAATCAGGATCAGGATAGGTAGAGGTTGCCAAATTTGCGGCTATTGTTTCATCGGTGATTTCATCTACGCTCAATTCGCCGTCTTTTACTTTTTGGGCTATATGACGGCATGCGCGCGTGATTTCCCATCTCGACGAATAGCTGAAGGCTATCACTAATGTCAGCCCTGTGCCGTGGCTTGTGGCCTCCATGCAGCTCAGGAGTCGCTCATAGGCGTCCGGCGGCATACGGGTGGCGTCGCCTATCACCTCGAGTTTCACATTATTCTTTATCAGGTCAGGGGTCTCACGCTCCAGAGTGGCCACAATCAATCCCATTATGGCATCTACTTCTTCCTGTGGTCTGTTCCAGTTTTCTGTGGAGAAGGCGTACAAGGTTAGGTATTTGATGCCAAGCGCGCTGGCCTCTTCTGTTATGCGTCTCACTGTCTTCACTCCTTCGATGTGTCCGGCAGTGCGCTCCATGCCTTTTGATTTTGCCCATCGTCCATTGCCGTCCATGATAATGGCCACATGAGTAGGCATTGGTTTTAGTTGATTGTTATCGTGGTCCTGTGTCGTCATATCTTTTAGTCTACATAGTGGCAGGTCTCGCATCTTTCTCCGAATTCATAGGTGAGGCCTATGGTGAGACGCGAATACCAATCGGTGTTTTTTACGAATGATGTTTTAATTCCTGTAAGGTCGTTTAGATGCTGACCGTCGATTTTGTCGCTGAAGGCTTTAGTCATGGTAAATTCCATGGCAAGGTTGAGTCTGGGATTTAGCTTGTACTTCACGCCGAATCCCATAGGCAGGGTGGGGGCGAATACGGTGCTTCCGTCAGAGCTTGACACGCATGCTCCCACGCCCAGCGTGAGGTAAGGCGAGATGCGGCTCAAGCGTTTGTATGTTTCTCCTATTCCATAGGGGAAGAAATTAAATTCGCCGTGCACTCCAATATCAAATAAAGTGGCTGTAAAATCGTATGTTTGTCCTCCGGGAGCCACATTGCTCATTTCCGCGCTGTTGCCTTTGAGCGAAACGACGCCCAACTGGGCTTTTAGAGCCACGCGCGTGTTCATAATATACCTGCTGCACACGTCCGCGGTAAATCCGGGATGTTTCAGAATCGACGATGTGTTGGCGTCGCCTAAATAGCCGCTCATACCTAACGACCCACCAAAATCAAATTTATACTTTGCCTCCTGTGCTCGCGCTGTATGGGCGAAAGCACAGGAGCAAAATATTATTAGTATGGCCATAAGGCGTTTTTTCATCTGATTAATTCGTTGCAGTCAGAAAATGTGGTTGATTGGTGGTTGATTCGTGATTATTGTACAGGTTTGAAGGTATATTGGAGTATCACTCCTCTCCACATATTGTTTATTGTATTGCCCTGCTCATTCTTGCCCCCTAAGAGGAAGATTGCCGGACATTCCCATTCGGTGATTGGTGCGACAGCTCTGGAGTTGAAATTATTATCCATGAATGAAGCTCCGCGTGGTAGTGTACGAACAGGCAATTCTGCCCATGCGGCCGATCGTGAATCCACGTGCATAGTGGTGGTGTAGTCAAAGGCTGACGCTCCGTAGAATGAAGGCATTTCTTTGGGCAACTGCACTAAGCTTGGCGCTTCGTCCCATGTCATACCCCAGTCGCGGGAGTAGTAGACCGTGCGGTTGAGCTTTCCGTCTTCATCTCGTCCGCCGAATGCCAGGAGTGTCGGATAGCTCTGGGGAGCCCAAGTTGTGTTTGGCACTTCCACGAGGCTGTAAGGCACTACCGCCATGCCCTCAAGCGCTTTATCGATAGGGCGTGTTGTCACGTTAACCCAGACGGTGCCATCATAGCTCCATGCTCCCTCGACAAGCGAGCCGTCGGAAGTGCGACCACCAAGCATTACAAGCTGTGTAGATGTGGCCATAGGCAAGGAGTAGCACGCTGGCTGCGATGTTCCCTCCACAGGGAATCCTGCCGGCATAGCCATATGCATACCCGAAGGATAAAATGCTATTGAGAGTCCTGAAATATCTGATTTCGACCCGAATATCTGGTCCTTGTAGGCTCCGTAGATGTATTTCCACACTTCTCCTGTGGGCGCCCATGTCGTAAAGTCTGTTGAAGAGTAGAGTTCTCCGCTGGTCGAAAGCATATATAGTGCGGTGTCTGTTGCACGCAGGCTTTCCACATCAGGAGCGAAGGGGAAGGTTGGGGTGCTTGTCTGCCAATCCGGAATGTTTGGATTTTCTGTGGTGGCAAGGCAGAAGGATTCGCCGTCAGATGTCAGACAATAGAATTTTTTGCCGCAACGCACTGCGCTTTGGCTTTCGATTTTGCCGAATGTAGTTGGGAACGCTGCTTTTTCAACTCTGTACCAGGCAAGCGAGTCGGCTTTAACCTGATGCACATTGACGCGTATTTCGTAAGTCTTTGACGCAAGACCGCTTTGTGATTTTACAATAAGTGTCACCGGACCATGAGAAAAGTCGATTGAATCAGTGGAGTTGGTGAGATAGTTGACGGTGGAGTCGCGATTGGCCTCAGTGCTGAAAAATTTAAGGGTTACCTCCGACGCAGTAGAGGGGGTGGTGATTTGCGGCAGTAGGTGGGTCACATTGGTGCCGTAAGGCATCGAGTCTGCGTTGAAAATCTTGCCTCCCTCGAGATCTATTGAGAAGAAAACGTTTTCTAAGCTGTCAAGAACATTATCGTTGTTGGCTAAATAAAACCCACTCACCAATACAGATGATGACTCTGTATATGTGTATTCCATATTTTCGGAAGAGTTGCATCCGGCCAAAACACCGAAAAGAGCAGAGAGAAAAATCGGAAGGTATATTTTTTTAGACATGTTGCTTACATTTGTTGTTTCAAGCTGCAAAATTAAAATTTAGTAGGCAATTGGGCAAAGACTTTGTTCTAAATAATGTTTAATCTTAAAAATTTAGATGTTTTTAACGTCAATAAGGGAGTTTTGAGTGTAATATTCTATCTGATTTCCTTCGATTGTGTATGTTTTCGCCGGTGAAATGCCGTAGAAATACGGAGCATGCACTGCTCCGGTTTCGCCAAAATTGCATGGTGAGGTCTCTATGCGTGCGATATCCCATAATCCCTCATTGATGAAAGATTGTAGCACTTCCTTGCCGCCTTCCACCATGATTGACGTGAATCCTTGCTGATATAAGTCGGCGAGGATTTCAGAAAGAGGAGCGCGCGAATTTATTATTAGCGGATTGCGCTCCATTATGCGGGCATTGGCAGGTATACGCCCACTTCTGTCGAGTATTATTGGTCGCGGCGATTTGCCCGGCCACAGCCTGGTGTCAAGCATAGGATTGTCGCTGATTACGGTGTTTGAGCCCACAAGTATGCCGTCGCACACAGCTCTCCAGCGGTGTACAAACATCGAAGTTAGCAGGGATGATATCTTAGCCGCGCTTTGCCCTTGCGTGCGTTTTATATCAAGGTAGCCGTCTTTTGACTGCGCCCATTTCAGCAGTATGAATGGTCGGTGGCACGTATTGGCTGTAAAGAAGATGGCGTTTAGCTGCCTACATTCTTTTTCAAGCACTCCCACCTTTATCTCTACTCCCGCTTCTTTCAGCATCTCTATGCCTTTGCCGTCCACTTTCTCAAATGGATCGCGACAGCCCACCACCACTTTAGGTATCTTTTTCTCGATTATGAGCTTGGCGCATGGTCCGGTGCGTCCGTAGTGGGCACATGGCTCGAGAGTGACGTACATAGTGCTTTTTTTGAGCCGTTCTTGATTCGTCACTGAATTTATGGCGTTGACTTCGGCATGTGGTCCTCCGCATTTACGGTGATACCCTTCGCCTATAATCTTGCCTTCTTCGTCAACGATTACCGCACCAACCATAGGATTTGGCATTGCGAAGGGAAAACCAAGGCGCGCTATCTGCAGCGCGCGGGCCATGTATGTTTCTTCAGAAATCATATGAAAGTGAGTGTTGACAGTTTTAGAGCCTGACGTGCCGACTGTATGATTTGTTCGATTGTAATATTGTTGATAGTATCGATGGTCTCTGCCGCTGACCTGACACGATCGTAATAGCAGGCGGCGCGTCCGGTGGATATCGCCACATTTTCTCTATTGTCTGACGATACGGCCAATTGTCCGAGGTACTGCTTCTTTGCTGCTGCTAATGTGCGTTCGGATATACCATTTTCGGCAATGTAGTGCATATGCGTGTTCACGATATCGGTGCATACCTTTGTGTCGTTGGCGTCGCAACCGAAATAGATAGTGAAAAGGCCGCAGTCGCGAAGTAGCGAGGTAGATGCCTCCACGGAGTAGACAAGGCCGCGACGTTCACGCAGCTCCACATTGAGCAGTGAGTTCATGCCTGGACCACCGATTATATTGGTAAAGAGTGCTATGGCGTGGCGCTCATGAGCGAACATGCCGGGCACAATGGATCCCATAACTGTATGGGCCTGATGAGCCCCGATGTCTTTTGTTATGTCAAATGACGGTGCTTTGAAGTCGGGCGACAGAGATATATGGTTGCATTTATGCTCTGGCATATTGGCAAAATACTCTGTGGCTGCAGCCGCCACTCTGTCGCATGACGCACTGCCGTAGTAGAATAGGGTGGTGTTGAGTGTGGTGTACCACTCTCTCAGGTAGCTGCGGCATACTTCCGAGTCGATTTTGGAAATCGACGCCACATTGCCTAAAATATTATGTCCTAAGGGAGTTCCGGCAAAAATCAGGTCTTCAAAGTCGTCAAGCACAGCGTCGGCAGGTGTGTCCAGATAGGAGTTGATTTCATCAGCCACGACTTCTCGCTCTTTATCAAGTTCCGCGTCAGGGAAGCGGGAATTAGTGCATAAGTCGGCTATGAGTTCTATCGCTCTGCGCATATTGCCCGAAGGTGCGGCTGTGTACACCACCGTTTCCTCTTTGGTGGTGTAGGCGTTCAGTTCGCCGCCTATACGCTCCATTCGGTTGAGTATATGCCATGACGAACGCTTTTGTGTGCCTTTGAATATTGTGTGTTCCACAAAGTGCGCCATTCCGTAGGCGTCCGGTTTGTCATCGCGGCTGCCAACCTTCACGATTACGCCGCAATAGTCAACGGCTGCGCCCTGTGCCTTTCTGTGCACAAGGCGCAATCCGTTATTTAGGGGTATTATGGTCACTTTTTCGTCAGCGCGGCGCATCTGTCCAGTCTCCATTGTCTTTTATGAGTTGTATAAGGGCGGGGAGTGCTTCTTCTGCCGGAATGTTCTTTTTCACACATTCCTTGCTCTTGTAGAGACTAACACATCCGGCCGCTGCTCCCACATAGCCGTAGTCGGCATCAGCCATTTCGCCCGGACCGTTTACGATGCAGCCCATTACTGCTATTTTCAGTCCTGCAAGGTGCGATGTGGCTTCGCGTACCTTCATAAGGGATTCCTGAAGGTCAAACAGTGTGCGTCCACAGCTTGGACATGCTATATACTCAGTCTTGCTTATGCGCAGGCGCGCGGCTTGCAAAATGGACAGGGCGAGAGATTGCGTCTTCTCCTTGGCTATATGGGGAGCGTCAATCCAGATGCCGTCGCCAAAACCGGCGAGAAGTATAGCACCAAGGTCGGCTGAAGCCTCGAGGGTGATATGGTCAAGGGTTTTGTCGGCGGGGTAGCTCAGTTTTAATATTACGGGTGCATGGTCGCCGTCAGCTATCATTTTGTGTATGTCCGCTTTCATCTCTCCGGGAGCGTTGGTTCCCTTAGCTGTTACTACCCTTACACCTTCGGGTATGTCCTCTGCTTCGATGTCTAATCCCACCACTACAGGCACGTTGTCGCCGCCTATCGAGCCTACGGTCTCTGAGTGTCGGCGTTCGGGCGCAATGGGGTTGTAGCCTTCTGCGTATTCGCCGGGTATATGTTCGGCGTTAGCCATTGCTTGAATATGCTCCACAAGGGCTTTTCCTACGGGTATTTCGTTCTCCGGGGCTTCGCTCAATGACACTCTAATGGTGTCGCCGATGCCTTCTGACAGCAGTGTGCCTATACCCACAGCCGATTTCACGCGTCCATCCTCGCCGTCGCCTGCTTCTGTTACGCCTAAATGGAGTGGATATTTCATGCCTTCCTTCTCCATCGTTGCGGCAAGAAGGCGCACAGTCTCTACCATTACAGTCACATTTGACGCTTTGATGGATATCACCACGTCGGAAAAGTCGTGCTGGCGGCATATGCGGAGAAATTCCATGGCCGACTCCACCATTCCTGACGGAGTATTGCCGTAATGGCTCATTATCCTGTCGGAGAGTGATCCGTGGTTCACGCCTATTCTGAGAGCAGTGCCGTGGGCCTTGCATATATCGAGTAGAGGCACTAATTTGGCTTCTATTTTTTTAATTTCGGCTTCGTACTCTTCAGGGGTGTATTCGAGCTGCTTGAATGTGCGTCCCGGGTCAACAAAGTTTCCGGGATTGATTCTCACTTTCTCTACATTTTCGGCTGCGGCAAAAGCAGCGGCGGGATTAAAATGGATGTCGGCTACTAAAGGCACATCATATCCGTCGGCTCTGACTTTGGCTCGTATGTTCGCCAAGTTTTGTGCATGAGCCACACCCTGAGCCGTTAATCTTACGATGTCCCCTCCGGCTTCGGCAATCCTCTCGGTCTGAGCAGCCGACGAGGCGGTGTCAAGGGTGGGTGTATTGGTCATTGACTGTACAGCGATAGGGTGTCCGGATCCTATAGTCACCTTTCCTATGTGTGCAGGGGTGGTGAGGCGTCTGCGGTAATCAAAAGGAGAATAGTGTTCGCTCATGATTGTCACACTTTATACTTATATTCCGAAATGTTGGCGAGTTCAGCGTTGGCTTTTACGATTTTTTCAGAAAGAGAGTTGCGATACTGGTCGAGACGAGCAGCCACAGCCGTATCAGATAGAGCAATGATTTCGACCGCAAGTATAGCAGCGTTCATAGCTCCGTTGATGCCCATAGTGGCTACGGGTATGCCCGGAGGCATCTGCACGATTGAGAGCAGAGCGTCTGTGCCACTCAGGGTGCTGTTGATAGGCACACCTATCACGGGCACTGCTGTCATAGCTGCTATCACTCCGGGGAGCGCGGCGGCCATGCCTGCGGCGGCAATTATTACTTTAATGCCGCGCGAGCGTGCGTTGTGTGCAAAGTCTTCCACTTGCGCTGGTGTGCGGTGTGCGCTGAGTGCGTTCATTTCGAAGGGCACCTCCATCTTCTCTAAGAAATCTGCTGCTTTTTTTAGCACGGGCAGATCGGATGTGCTGCCCATAATGATGCTGACGATTGGTGTCATTTTATATTAGTTTTTTTGTTTATGATTTATCTTATAATCTATCCCAGCTATTCTAGCTACTTTAGCTATTCAAGCTACCCGCTATTAAATACACATAAAAAGGTATGTCACTATCAATCCAAGGCCCCATCCGGCGTACACTTGCGCTGGAGTGTGACGCTCGAGATATATGCGTGCCGAGCCAACAGCTCCGCTGCAAAATATGGCCACTGCGATCCAGGGTATAATCATCACCACATTGAGATGGTGAATGCCTATGTATATCAAAAGCGATGTAAAGCCGCCCATCGAGGCTGCGTGTGCGCTGATTTTCCACTTCAATGTAATCATATTGGCAATAATGGCTACAAACGCCGCTCCTGTAAAGAACATAGGTAGCCAGTGAGGCCATTTGCGGAGAAACAGTGCTGCTATGAAATAGCAAATAATAGTCACAAGGTAGGGGATGGGACGGTCCTTTGGGTCATTTATGGCTACATCTTTCACCTTGCCCTTACGCATCAAGAAAAGGATGGTGGCAAGAGGAGGCAATGTTGTGATCAGAAATATTACGAGTGAGGAGAGGAATCTAATGCGCTCGGGAAGCACTGCAAGCGGACTGACCCAAAGAGCCATGGCAAAGGCATAAGTAGGCACAAGCAACGGGATAAATACTCCCGAAAAAAAGTCGCTTATGACTTTTAGTATTTTCGGACCTCCGCCGGCTACGGCGGGAGGCGCCAATGGAGTGGGAGACGTTGCTTTTTCTTCTGTTGATTCCATATCTGGGGGTATTTTTTAGTCGTTATCTCTTTCTTGTGTGGTTAAGCCGCGGTTATATGCCTTTTCTCAATCTTCCTATTGGTAGTCCGAGCTTTTCGCGGTATTTGGTGACTGTACGCCTTGCGAGTTTATAGCCTTTCTTTTCAAGTGCCTCTTTCAGAGCTTCGTCGCTCAATGGGTGTCGTTTGTCCTCGTGGTCGATAATAGTTTGAAGCTCTTTCTGTATCTTGTGGGTGGAGAGTTCGGTGTCTTCGTTGGTTGGCTCGTTGAAGAACATTTTCAGAGGGAATATGCCTATATCAGTTGCCACATATTTTCCGGCGGTGGCTCTTGATATCACGGATATGTCAAGTCCGGTGAGATTGGCGATGTCTTTGAGTATCATAGGACGCAGCTTTGACTTGTCGCCGGTTTGGAAAAATTCTGACTGAATGCGAGCTATGGCTTCTGTCACTGTCAGCAGCGTGTTCGATCTCTGCTTTAACGCGCTGATAAATGATTCAGCTTCCTCTCGCTTGAGTTTTACGAACGCTTGCGCCTGCTTTGCAGTCTGAGCAGCCGTCCCTGAAAGATTGGGCGATACATCCGGGTCAGAAACGAAGGTGCGTTCCACTTGCAGTTGGGGTAGCGAACTTGTGAGCGACACCGTGGCTCTGTTGTCATCTCTGAATTCCAGAGTCACATCAGGTGTGATGTGGCTTTGACGAAGCATAGTCTGCGAAGGCGCCAACCCTGAGCCCGGCTTTGGGTTGAGCGACCGTATCAATTCCAGAGCTTGGCGCATTTCCTCACTGCTTACGTCGAGCTGTGCGCGCAGCCGGTCGTAATGTTTCTTTGACAACAGATCAAAGTTATGCTCTATGATTTCTATTGCGATTTTGATTTCCTTGGTCTCCGGTTTTAGTCTGCGCAGCTGTATCAGCAAGCAGTCGCGCAAGTCCACGGCTCCTACGCCGGGAGGGTCGAGCGACTTCACCACACTATAGGCTTCGGTCATCTGCTTGTAGGTGATGTCGATGCCTGTTGAGATTGATATGTCGTCGCCCATCTCTGTAAGCGAGCGAGTAAGATAGCCGTTTTCGTCGATGTTGCCAATGATGTATTGGGCTATGTATTGTGTGAGCTGCGGCAGGTCTATTTGCCCGAGCTGGAGAGTGAGGTAGTCGTATAGGTCTACGCTGTCGTCTGCGATTTGAGGTGCGAAATCAGTGTCTCTCGAGGGTCGCCCTGCATGCTGATAGTCGGCGGGATCGTCATCGGGGTCGGTATTTATTGAGTCGTCGTAGGTTGAGCTTGCCTCATCATACGTTTCGTCTGTATCCGGTGAATGCGCGTCGCCCGGCTCCACCACTTCGAGTGCGGGATTGTCGTCAAGCTGCCGGCGCACTTCGTCCTCTATCTCCGGACTGTTCATTTCAAGGAGACGCACAAATTGCACTTGCCTCGGCGATAGCCGCTGCACCGTCTGTTGACTCTGCTCTATGTTAATCGCTTCCTTCATTGGTGATGCAAAATTACTAATAAATCTGCTCTTGGCAAAATAATATTGAGGTTAGCTCCGACAAAGAGCACACATACACCAGAATCCCGGACGCTGGATATCAGGTCCGGGATTGCTGTATCTTGATTGATGGGGGAGATGCGTTTATCGCAATAATGTCAAAATGTATTCTTTGTCATCTTCTGGATCGGGGGCGATGATGAGTTTGTTTTCGCGAGCGAGCCAACCTATTCCGGCATAAACTTCTTTATCTTTCAGCTTAGTGATTTTTTTGATTTGCTTTACTCCAAGCGATTCTGCCTCGTTGAGAGCTTGCCATATTTCGCCTGCATATGTTCCAATTGTTTCTATGTCCATAACTCAATTTGTTTTAATTATTATTTCTTATGTTTTGATAATAAAACAACTGGATATAAAAAATAGTTTTAGAAAAACTTGATTTTGTGAAAAATCCCGATTTTCCGTAGTGTTGTGGCCGGTCTTTCTTCAAAAAATTCGGTTGCCGCAAGATGTTTGGCAACCGAATGATAAGGTGTAGTGTGTGCGCTTGGCTTATTCAGCAGCTTCTGCGGGGGTAGCTTCTGCTGCAGCGGCAGCTTCTGCTTCAGCTTTTGCAGCGGCGAGTTCGGCTTTCTTCTTAGCCACAGCTTCTGCTTTAGCTTTGTTCTTAGCCTGCTCTGCCTCAAAGCGAGCTTTCACTTCTTCCTGCTGCTTGTCGGCCATAACCACTTTCTGTTTGTCTACTTTTGCCTGACGAGCTTCTTTCCAAGCGTTGAAGCGACGCTCTGCTTCTGCTTCGTCAAATGCGCCTTTCTTTACACCGCCCTGAAGGTGCTTCATCAAGAGCACGCCTTCGTGAGAGAGAATTGAACGCACGGTGTCTGTGGGCTCAGCGCCTACGTTGATCCAATACAAAGCCCTTTCGAAATTAAGAGTGATTGTAGCAGGATTAGTGTTCGGATTATAGGAACCTATCCTTTCAA
>CAZJKZ010000022.1:11550-35682 GCA_964546885.1 uncultured Bacteroides sp. | reverse complement strand
TATACCGAACTCCGGAATCATCACCGTTGATCCGCCCTCAGCTGCTTCGAGAGGAGTGAAACGGAAATACTTAGCATCCACAGGCTCGTTGAGATAAACATATTGCGCAATTGGGTTATTTACAATATTTGAGCACTCTCCATTAGCTATACATTCCTGCCAATTCTTACCATCGTTAGATACCTCAAATTTGTATTTGAACACCAATGTATTAGCCGGCTGCTGAGCATCGGGTGTATATACAAATCCCGCTACAGGTTGCTCTTGACCCATATCCACGGTAAGAGCATTGGCTCCGAGGGAAGCATTATAAGCAGTGGACAAATTGCCATCGAAAGCCTTGGAAGCCTGCTTATCCTTTGATTTCCACGATTTCTGATTGCTTTCTGCATAGTCGCCCTTTAGAGAAGTCGTCACCTCCTGTGGCATGCTTATCAGATAGAGCTCCATAGGCTTTAGATTAGGCTCAGCGCGTTGCGACTTCACATCCACCTTCACGGCCTCTACTTCAGTTGGATCGAAAGTAATGATACGCTTGTAGCCAATGGTTGTACCCGAAGCGAGAGGTTTCCACTCACCGCCCACGAGTCCTAAGACATCGAATTCCTCCACGCGCTGACCCTTGGTGATATCCTCTGCTAAAACCACTGCGTTAACCAATGTGGGGCTGAGAGGACGAGCCTCCTGACCATCAGCCGTCACAGCAAGATTATTGGAGAAATTATTAGCAATCCATTCACTCAGCTCACGCAGGCGCACAACGTCTGTATCGTGGATTTTACCATCAGTGTCCGGCGGCACATTAAGAAGAAGCACCGAATTACGACCTACTGAATTAAGGTAAATCTCAGCGAGGTGTTTCAGTGAATGGGGCTGCTGCTTGGGATCATAGAACCATCCCGGGCGGATTGACACGTCTACCTCCGAAGGCCACCAGTGCAACTTGTCGGCCTTAGCAACAATCGCACGCCCACCAAGATCTTTCGAAGTAGCTTTGATACCTAAAGCGTCATTGGCTGCATCAGCATCCGGGAGTATGCCCGGAGTGATTGCTGTTGCACTCCACTCTGTTTCACGGCCTTGTCCACGCTCATTGCCTACCCAGCGTACGTCATCTCCCATAATTGCCATTACAGCATCCGGCTGAAGTGTTTCTATAGTGCTTTTAAAGCGGGCCCAATCGTACTCCTGCTTTTTGCCATTAGGGCCTTCGCCACATGCTCCGTCGAACCATACTTCGTCCACTTTGCCATAGCGAGTGAGAAGTTCAGTCAGCTGTGCCACAAACATATCATTGTATTTTGGGGAATCGCCGTAACATTCGGCATTTCTATCCCATGGCGAAAGATATAGTCCGAGCTTCATGCCGTACTTGTCGCAGGCCTTACGCAATTCACCCACCACATCGCCCTGACCGTTACGCCATTGCGATGATTTCACCGAATGGTCAGTCGTTTCTGTAGGCCAAAGGCAAAATCCGTCATGATGCTTTGCTGTAAGAAGCACCATCTTAAATCCTGCGTCTTTGAGTGTCTTGACCCACTGGTCACAATCAAGGTCGGTAGGATTAAACACATTGGGGTCCTCTTTTCCGTCACCCCATTCACGGCATGTAAAGGTATTCACACCGAAATGCATGAAAGCAGTAAGCTCCATTTCCTGCCATGCCAATTGCTTAGGGGTTGGCACGAGTCGAGCGGCCATTTCTATCTTAGTGATAGAGTCGGCCTCCGCCGGAAACTCCAATGTTTTCACATAATAATCTTCTGCATTAGCGCATAGAGCAAATAATGATAGTATGCCGCTTAATGCTGCAGTTTTAGCGTAAGTCTTTTTACCGTAAAATTTCATAAGCAAATTATGATAGATATTTATTATTTAACGGAGATTTCATCAAAGTATAGCCATGTAGGTGTGCCCTCGCGTGCGTACCCGTCAGGAATGACACCCGGATTCACAGCCACCACTTTAAGATATTGCGCAGTTGTATCGAGTCCATCAAAATTATAGTCGATAATGCGTTGGGGGTGAATATAGACATCATCAGGACCATTGTTGATGGTGCTAACCAATCGCCAGTGAGAATCGTCGTCAGATACGTATAGATACAAGTCTTTGGGAGCGGCAATACATATATCGCTATTTACCAGACATCCCACCTTCACTTCTTTGATCTGCTGTAGGCTGCCCAGATTCACTACAAATTCAGCTGTGCTATTATGCCATCCGGCCCACTCAAAGTCGCTGTTACGGCGTCCGCGCAATCCATTCGTAAGAACATTCGCCAGTCCGTTAGAACAATTTTGAGCAGTCACCAAAGCAGATGTGGCTTTATTAAATGTCAAGGGGAGAGCCAATGTCTGACCTATCTTTTCGCCGTCTTTGAATGTGGTGGCATATACCACCGCATCCTCTTTCACTATCACCTCATTGCCGGAATTAGAGAAAGTAGAGTCGCCTAATGAATAGCGTATTTCAAGATCAGGGCGTATGCTCGAAAGTTGCACCTTTAGCGCACCGTCGCCTGGACGAGTCACCTTATGGTCAAGATTATACATCGATTTTGCGTAGTTTATGCCGCGTCTGTCAAGTGATGGCAAATAAGCATCTGCCGCTTCAAGAAATCCATCCCAATCCTTACTATATTTAGGGCTCCATGCCACTTCCGACAAAGCAAGTAGACGAGGGAAAATCAAATACTCCACATCATCGGCATTTTTACAAAATTCTGTCCACAAAGACGCCTGCACACCCTGTAGTTGACTTTCAAGAGCAGGTGTCCACCATGTGGAGTCGACAGGTTCATACATATACACATCTTCCAGAGTATTATTACCAAAATATGTATAAGGCTCAAACCACTGCGGTCCCTGATAACGTATCAGATAAAGTTTCTTTGCCGGAGTAAGTATGAATGGGCGTCCTGAGTTTTGGGAATCATGCACTGCTACATTGCCCAGTCCTTGCCATCCCATTATAGTCATCTCTTCTTCAGGGTCGCCGTAGGTCACTTCATCCCATCCAATAGTCTTACGTCCCTTTTGGTGTACATATCTATTGATGCGATCCATGAAATATCCTTGCAGAGCCTCAAAATCTTCCAGCCCCTCTGCATGGAGTTTTTCATTGCACTTCGGACATTTTTCCCAATTGCTCTTCTGAGCCTCGTCTCCACCTAAATGTATGTATTCCGACGGGAAAATATCCATCACTTCATCAAGCACGCCCTCATAAAAGCGATATACATCCTCATTGCCGGCGCACATTATTATAGCAGCGTCTTTACCGCCTATACCGGGGAATACACCCACGAATTTATCTACCACCGGGCATGCAAGTTCGGGATATGAGGCTATAGCAGCTGCGGCATGTGCCGGCATCTCTATCTCAGGGATTATTGTTATATGCCTGTCTGCGGCATACTTCACCAGCTCTCGCATTTCCTTCTGGGTATAATACCCTCCATAAGTAGCGGGCTCTGAAGCAGATTTAGCGTTAAGTCGTCCAGGGAACAGTTCCGGACGATCCACACGCCAGGCACCAACCTCAGTGAGTTTGGGATATTTCTTGATTTCAAGACGCCATCCGTTGTCATCTGTAAGATGAAGGTGCAAAGTGTTTAGTTTCAGCTCTGCAGCTACATCTATCACTTTCTTTATTTCGTCAACAGGCAGGTAGCAACGCACCACGTCGAGCATCACACCTCTATACCCGAAACGTGGATAATCGGTGATCGTGCATGGGGGCAGTTCTCCATCGCTCTGCTGCTGCATCTGCGCCAGAGTCTGCTTGCCATAGAAAAATCCTTTTGCGTCGGCAGCCTTTATCACCACACCCTTTGAATCTACAGTAAGCACATATTCTTCCGGACGCAGACTCGAGTCTGTGACAAGTTTAGGTTTTACCGTCCCCTTATATTTGTAAGGTGTTCCTGATGCATCAATCTGCATCTCAGCCGGAGCCGGCACAATATTATATTGCGCATAGGCTCCGGATGCTATACAAAAGGCGGCAATAATTGTCAATATCCTATATACCATGATTATTCAATGGGATATTTATGACGGATGGGATCATCGTAATATTCCTGAGCAGCCTTAAGCTTCTGCATCATAGTAGCAGTCAACTCTTCTGTTCCAGGCTTTCCGTAAATATTGTGCATCTCGTTGGGGTCTTCCTGTAGGTCATAAAGTTCCCAAACGTCAATATCATTATAGAAATGCATAAGCTTGTAGCGATCGTCACGCACACCATAGTGACGTTTTACAGCATGTTCGGCGGGATACTCATGGTAATGGTAATAGAGAGTCGGTCGCCAGTCTTCCGGATTTTCTCCTTTAAGAAGCGGCACAAGCGACTGTCCCTGCATATCTTCAGGTACAGGAAGGCCGGCTAATTCCATAAATGTAGGAGCATAGTCAATATTTTGCACCATTTGAGGTATGTCTCCTTTGGCTTTGAGCGAACTTGGCAACTTCATCACTAACGGTGTGCGGAAAGATTCCTCGTACATAAAGCGTTTGTCAAACCATCCATGCTCACCCATATAGAAGCCCTGGTCGCTGGTGTACACCACGAGTGTATTGTCATCGAGCCCATTTTCCTTCAGGTAGTCAAGCACGCGCCCCACATTGTCATCAAGGCTCTTTACCACTTTCATGTAGTCGCGCATATAACGCTGGTATTTCCATTCGGTGAGATCCTTTCCCTGAAGATTAGCTTCATTAAATTCCTTGATAATAGGATTGTAGAATGCGTCAAAAGCAGCACGCTGTGCGGAGTCCATGCGACCGATATACGAGCGGTAACGATCACGCAGAGGAGAATCACGTTCGCCGTCGTCCATCTTGAGGTCATACACAAGGTCCATATCTTTTGCGATACTCATTTCTTGCGCGGCAGCAGCCGGGCGTCCTTCATAGTTATCATAGAAGTCATGGGGCAGCGGGAAGGTTCGGTCTTCATATAGAGCGAGGTGGGCAGTGTCGGCGAGCCAGTTGCGGTGAATTGCCTTATGATGTATCAGCAGGCAGAAAGGTTTCTCGGGATCATGCTCGTTTTCAAGCCAGTTAAGAGCCTTATCAGTGATAATATCGGTAAGATATCCGTGTACCTGCACCGTGTCGTTGGGCGCATAGATGAAATCAGGATTATAGTAATCGCCTTGTCCGGGTACTATCTCCCATTTCGTGAATCCTTCCGGTAAGCTTTCAAGGTGCCATTTACCAAAAATGGCTGTCTCATATCCTGCATCCTTAAGATAACGGGGGAAGGTTGGCTGAGACGCGTCAAATACGCATGTGGTATTGTCAGTGAATCCGTTTGCATGGCTATGCTTGCCTGTGAGCATACAAGCGCGAGATGGCCCTGAAAGAGAGTTGGCCACAAAGCTGTTGGTAAATCTTACACCATCGGCGGCTATGCGGTCGAGATTCGGCGTTTCCATGAAGCGAGTATCATAGCAGCTCATCATTTGGGCTGTATGATCGTCGGTCATTATGTACACTATGTTCATAGGTTTTTGTTCTTCCTCTGCTTTATCTTTATTATGGCAGGAGGTGAACACCGGTGCAGCCACTGCGACTGCAGCTGGCACGATAAACATACTCTTGGTTCTCATATATCTTTGTTGTCTTTGATGATTTCGGGATTTTAATAATTGGCCTCCTTTTAAGAAGCCGGTATTAAACATTAAGGCACTGCGCAAAGGTAATAATTTTATCGCAATTACACAAGAGCATTTTTTCATCCCTCTATTATTTATCCATTTTATCTAATTGTCAACCTCCAAATAATAGCAGGATCAGAGATATTAAAACCTTTTTAAATAGCTCTTTCAACGCCCCTGTAATAATTTAACATTTGAATTAATATTATTTTAATATGTTAAATATTATTAAAATAGGGGGGGGGTATTAACATCATTTAACTTTTTAAGACAAAGTTATTACTAATTAATCTCTAACTTTGCGACCGAAAAAACTTAACGCTTTAGCCTACTTTATCCTATAATCTTATAAATTTCAGCTAATTAATAATAAATAATCACCTCAAATTTAATACGCAAGATAAAAAACATTACCACCAAATAACTAAACAGAAAAAACATCTAATTAACATCTATAAATAGTATTTATTTAACAAAAAAATCTTAATTAAATGAGAAAATTTTTACTTCTATCTGCTGCTGCTTGCCTTGCAGCATCTGCAAGCGCAGGAGTTACCGACGTGACTCCAAAAGGATACGACTTCGACACAACAGAAGCCGTTCCCTTCTTAAACGGATTAGCTGAGGCTGAATGGGGAAATGGTGTTTGGAACCCCACCCCTTACTTCATTTCAAATCATCCTGAGCTTTACAAGGATGGTCTTGCAATGATCCTTGGTGAAGCTGCAAACAACTATGATGTATTCATCAATGGCACAAAAATCGTTGACCTCGGCGGAGAGGTTGGCAAAGTTCTTTGCTTCGGTGGTGCTGAATCAAACGCTCAGGAAGCCCTCAAGGCTCGCGGTATCGAAATCGAACTTCCTTCTTACGAGTCTAACCCCGGTTATATAATTCCTTTCTGGCATGCAGATCCTACAATCGATAACTCAAAGGTTGAAGGTGATGTAACAAATCCTTGCCGCATACAGATTGTTCTCAACATCTTTGAGAATATACCTTCAGGAACAGCAACTCACTTCCAGCCTTACATCCAAATGGGTGGCAACTGGCAGCCTAACGATGACAACGAATGCGCTCGCCAGATTTATAGCGATGAATTCTGCTATAACTGGGGTGAAGCTGAAGCAGAAAACAATCAGATTGACTGGGCTAATGTTTCTGATGATGACAAGGCTTTGTACAGCACACAAGAAGGTGAGTACTTCGAAGGCCTCGGAGATGAAAAATATGGATACGTTTGGAATCCCAACCGTTGGATGGTTCTCGAGTGGGATGTTCCTTTCGGAGAAGGAACTGATTGCCCCATCAAAATAAAGATGGAGATGCCCCCGCTTGATGGCACAACTGTATTCTTCAAATCTATCAAGTTCCTTATGAAGGACGCTGACGAAGAGAATATCACTCCTCAAACACGTCGTCGCACTTGGAAATATATGACTGTAGATCCCAGCACTAACGGTATCAACGATGTATTGGCAGAAGCTGCCGCTATCAATGTAACAGTTGACGGTAACAATGTTACTCTTACTGAAGCTGCTGATGTTTACACAGTTACAGGTACTAAGGTCGCTGCTGTAGCTGCCGGCCAGACAGTAAGCCTTGCTAACGGATTCTATGTGGCTGCTTCTAACGGTAAGTCAGTTAAATTCGTAGTTAAGTAATTTCTTTGCGGATATTACAAAATATAATGGATGTCCCCCACCCTTCGGGGACATCCATTAATATAATTACCGCTTCTTGAAAAGCGGTGCTGAATACTAACACACACAATTATTCACAGCCCTAACTAATATCATACATGAGAAGATTTTTACTTTCGGCAATCTTGTTAGTCTGCATGGCAATGGGTATGGTTGCACAAGTCACCAACTATGCCATAAGATTCGATAAGGAAGGTACTGTTGACTGTGGTCCTCTACCGTCGCTTGACGACCGATCATCCTTCCTGATACAGTTCTGGATTAATCCATCAGAATGGGTCGAGGGCGCAATAATAATGCAACGTGGCGACGGACTCAAAATAAGCCTTGCCGAAGAAGGCAACGTGCATTTCTCCATCGGAGGCTCGGAAACTGATCTTATCGGTGTACCTACCGGCGAATGGAGTCTCGTATCCTACAGAAATAATGACGGAATAATATATATCAATAATAAACGTAAAGGCACGGCCGGAAATCCGATGCCGGTTGAGCCGTCCAATCCAAGCCTGATATTAGGCGGTGGCTATAAAGGCCTATTAGACGAAATCAGAATATGGAGCTCGTCGCTAAATGACGAGTTCAATCGTTTCGAACATACTACACTTAACAAATGGTGTCCTAATCTCAACGATCTGTTGGTGTACTACAAAATGGACAATGAATTATGCCCTAATCTTGTGAACTATAAGGACATCTTCTGCCCAAACTCTAACGAATACAACAATCACGGCGTTTTCTCGGAAACCGGTGTGACACGCGAAGCAGTGGACAATCCTCTACTTCCATATCTTACCAATTCTGCTTATACCGCCAACGAGAGATTCTATGATCGTGCCATCCCACGGGATCAGTATCTCCTATCTAATGATCTTATTATCCTTGGTGTTGAGTCTCTCAATACCGGACATGTACGCACATGCACACCAAACAACCATGCCACTATAAACGGAGCACAATGGCTCGAAAGCTTTGAGGGCAGAGACGGAGTAATGTCATTCGATGGCAGCGCCACTCTTGACTGCGGCACAGATATCATGCGCCCCAATACGCCTGGATTCACCCTTGAGACATGGATTTATATTGACGAGTGGGTGCCCGGAGCTTATTTACTTAGAAAGGAAACGGCGGACAGTACACAAGGCTTCTCAGTAAGACTCGGAGCCGAATCCAACCACGAAGTCATAGTACGCATCAATGGAAAGAATTTCTACAATCAGCGTATGATGAGAGCAGGCCAATGGACACATCTTGCCATTGGTGTGAACGGTGGCGATAGTCCGAGCAAAGTACTATGGTGGATATATGATGGCGACCGAGTAGGATATGGTTCATCTAAATGCGATGACAGCCTCGACTCCAAGCCTGTCGGCAACGAAGAATGTCATGGTATCATCGGTGCCGGTTTTAAAGGCAAGCTCGATGAATTTGCTATTTGGGACAAGACTATGGCCCGTGGTGATATAGCCCAACATATGAATGGACTGCCCATGCCGGGTCTGAATAAGGTAGTCACTTCCGACCTTTTGCAACGCGCCAACACCTACCTGAAATTTGATGATCCTGCCAATCCCGGATACTCTTCCTACTCTCAAGACGAATGGAAACGTATTATGGAGGAAGCCTATAAAGGCTACCGTGGCTTCCGCACACGCATCTCGGTGAAAAGTCACAACGGTTGGGAAAGTACTATAACAAATTCTGCAAAACGTAAGATATTTGCTGCTGACCTGGCAGAGATATCCAAGCCCTATGACGGAGCAGAACTTGATCTTGAATGGATGTATGGAGAGCAAACCTACCTCGGACTTCTCGCTAAAGATATTCGCGAAGCTCTGCCGGAAGGTAAGTCGCTTATGATATCTTGCCATAATGTAGCATATAGATTTCCCAAAAGCGACATGGACTACTGCGACGGCTTTACTTTCCAGCAGTACGGTCCCCAAAGCGAACACTCGAGATACTCTCATTTTAAGTCCATGACTGATGTATTCGTAGCTTACGGTTTCCCAAAAGAGAAAATCCTTTGCTCTTATGCCACAACCACATCTGAGGGATATTCCTCGAAAGGACAGCGAATTATGCCTATAAAAGGTGTAAAAGACGGTTTTATGGAGGAAGGCTATACCGCCGATCCGGAAGTAGACTTCGGAGAATCGGGAGGCTATACTTACTATTTCGACGGTCCACTTCAGACATATATGCGTGCCAAATATGTGACAGATCAACGTCTTGGTGGCATCTTCTACTGGGATATGGGAAATGACTGCCGTCCAGAGCACCCCAACAATCTTGCAAAATGGTGCAGCTACGGTCTCAACGCCAACGTCGACAGTCTGGTAACCGAGGTAGATGTTCGTCATATAGAATCAAGCGGTATAATAGATATTACTTCTCCGACTAACAATTCGTCCCTGACATATTTACCTAAACACAACTCAATAATTATCACTGCCTCTTACGAGAAGTGTCCTGAAGCACTACTGCTTTATACAATAGACGGCATACTTCTGAGGAAAGAAAGCGTGGTGGCTAATCGTGTTGACGGACTCAGCGTGGCTTCAGGTTTATATATAGCCAAAGTGGTGTTCTCAGATGGATCTGCAATAAGCCGAAAACTGACCATACGACACTAAATCAAAGAAAGAAACAATCAATCACTAACACCTTTATTGCACAATGAAAAAATTACCATTGATTCTCGGAGTTCTTGGCGCGACCGGTTTACTCTGGTCATGTGAAGACACTCCCGAAAATCCCGGCGATTTCAATTTAAAATCTGAAATTTCCATGGGAGCAAAATTTACGGCTCTGAGCGATCCGTCAAGGGTATTTGAGCTAAAAGAGGCTACCAGACGTGACACAGTGTACGCATACAAACACGAGCTCGTCGATACCGTCTTCGAATACTTTAACGGCGGCAAGGATAGCACGTATGTTTACGGTCCTGATGGCAAACCTATTGTTAATAAGAGAGACACTTTCGTGCTCAGTGAGAAAAAGGCAGTGCTGATAGAATACGAGCCAATAGTAGTGGAAACTTTTGCAGATACTATCATTGCTGAAATATACTCCAACGCAAGATGGACAGCAAAACAGCCAGATCCCGACGGTCCGCAGTGGTTATACAATTACAACTCTACTCAGAGTGGCGGCGGCGACAGTAAAGTGGGACTGCGTACAGTGAGAAGCCGCAGCAAAAATCGTCGCGGCCCGGTGTACCAGTATATCTTCACCTCCGATAGTATGACATGTGTCAAGATACCCTTCTATCAGAAAGGTACAGGCGAATAATTATCCAATCACTACTCACAAATCATAGTGAATCCCATGAACAAACTTTTGATAACTTTGACATTTTTATGTCTAAGCCTTTTTTACGCAGCTGCTGTGGAAGTGACAGGCGTAGTATACGAACCCTCAGGCGAGCCGGCTATCGGTGCGTCTGTCTCCGAGAAAGACAATCCCGGAAAGGGTGTCGTAACAGATATCGACGGTAATTTCCGTATAGATGTGAAATCTCTTAAAAGCGTGCTTACTGTTTCTTATGTAGGTATGCAATCAGAGGACGTAAGTCTTAACGGACGTAATCATGTGGAGATTACCCTCAAGAACTCAGGCGTAAACCTTGACGAGGTTGTGATCGTGGCTTACGGCGTACAGAAAAAGATAAACGCTACCGGTGCAGTAAAGACCATTGACAACTCCGCTCTTGAATCCCGCCCTATCTCTAATGCAGTGCAGGGTCTTCAGGGTGTTGTAGCCGGTCTCAACATTACCAACGACTTGGGTGGTGCTCCCGGTCAGGCCATGTCAATCAATATACGTGGTGCCGGTACAATCGGTAACTCAAGCTCTTCACCGCTTATCCTTATCGACGGTATGGAGGGTGACCTGTCAACTATCAACCCTAATGATATTGCGAATATCTCAGTACTTAAGGATGCTGCCGCTTCGTCAATTTACGGTTCTCGCGCACCGTTCGGTGTAATTCTCGTGACTACAAAATCAGGTGAGGTAGGCACACAAGTAAGCTACAGCGGCAACTTGCGTATAGCTCAGCCTATCAACGTGCCTCACATGGTAAACGGATATGAGTCTGCTCTTATGACAAACGACGCATATCTCAATGCCGGCGGTAACCCCGCTTATAGCTCAGATCACCTTAAGAAAATTTTGGCCTTCATGAGAGGCGAAAATGAAGGTATCACCGAATCATCCTGGGATAAGAACCACTGGTACAAAGATCAGGCATCTTGGGCATCTACTGACTGGTACGACGTGCACTTGAAAAAGAACGTGGTATCGCAGGAGCATAATGCCACCGTATCGGGCGCCAACGAGAAAGTCAACTATTATTTCTCAGGTAACTACCTTAATCAAGCCGGTCTATTCAAATACGCCGACGAGGAATATCAGCGTCTTGCTCTTACCGGTAAAGTAAACATAAAATTCAACAAATATGTAAGTTTCAACTGGTCGACAAAAATAGTATCTACCGAAAATGAAAAGCCTTCTGCTCTCAACAGCCTTTTCTATCACAACCTTGGTCGCCGATACATCACTCTTCCTGTGACTCTCCCCAGCGATTCAAAAGCTGCAGGTACATACCACTACCAATCACTCATCCCCGCACTTCAGGAAGGTGGCCGTCAGGATCAGAAAACCCAGCAGTTCTACAATCAAGGTGCTCTCACCATCACTCCCCTTAATGATTGGAATATCCATGTGGATCTCAGCTCACGTATCGAGCACAATCCTTATACACGCCAGTTCAAGCCCGTTTATCAGATTCTTGTGGACGGTAGTCTTGAAGCTATCCCTGTACTCGAAGGTCTTACCGATAGCCACACTATAAACAAAAATAATGGCAGCTTTGATGTTCAGCCGTCAGCAGGCGAAAGCTATTTCGAGACAATGAAGCATTATGAGAACTACTTCTCAACCAACGTCTACACTGACTATATGAAGAGATTCGGCAAACACGAACTCAAATTCCTTGCCGGTATGCAGACTGAAAGCTTCCATTACGAACGACTTCGTGCCGCTTCATGGGCAATAGCTGTACCTGATACCCCCTTCATTCCCTCTGCTGTAGGTGATGAAAAAACTATGGTGTCAGAGAAAAAAGAGGAGTGGTCTAATGTTGGTATATTTGGTCGTATCAACTACAACTTTGACGATCGCGTAATGTTGGAGGTGAATCTCCGTGCCGACGGTGCATCCCGCTTCCCCAAAGATCAGCGCTGGGGATGGTTCCCGTCGTTCTCTGCAGGTTGGAATATAGCACAAGAACCATTCTGGGAAAGCCTTTACAATACTGTCAACTACTTGAAGCTCCGCGCTTCCTACGGTACCCTTGGTAATCAGAACACCAGTCTTTACTATCCTTATTTCCAGAAGATGGTGATATCTCCCGGTCTTCCGGTGCTTAACGGTGCATCTACATCTTCTCTCCCCATGTACGACACATTCTCCAAAAAACTTACATGGGAGCGTGTAGAGACAATAAACTTTGGTCTTGACTGGGGTATCTTCAACAACCGTCTTAACGGTCTATTCGAGATCTATCAGCGTACCACCAAAGACATGGTGGGTCCGGCTTTGGCCCTTGCAGGAGTATTTGGCGCAAGCGCACCTAACACAAACAATGCCGAGCTTCGCAACCGTGGTTGGGAGCTTGAAATCGGCTGGCATGACCAGATCAACCGCGACTGGACATACGGCATCACTGCCACTCTATCTGACTATAAAGCTATCGTTACAAAATACGATTCACCCAATAATTCTATTGCTTCTAATACTTATTATAAAAATAAAGACTTAGGTGAAATATGGGGCTACAGATGGAACGGTATAGCGAAATCAGACGCCGAGATGGAAGCTTATCTCGCAAAAGTTGACCAAAGCGCAATCGGTGACAACTGGGGCGGCGGTGACGTAATGTACAAAGATGTTAATGGCGACGGTAAAATCAACAAAGGATCTAACACACTCGATGACCACGGCGACCTTGAAAGAATCGGTAACAGCACTCCGCGCTTCGCATACAGCGCCACATTGGAGGCTACCTGGAAATTCATTGATATGAGAATCTATATTCAGGGTATCGGCAAGAGAGACTTTATGTTCTCAGGCTCATCTCCTTTCTTCGGCTTTGCCGGCGAATGGCAAAGATCGCTCTATAAGGAGCACCTTGACTATTTCCGCTTTGCAGGATCAGAACTCGGAGCTAATATGGATGCTTACTACGGACGTATTCGCAAGGACAACAATAATATCCAGGACTGCGACCACTTCCTGCAGGATGCTTCTTACGTGCGTCTGAAGAACGTACAGATCGGTTTCAGCCTTCCGCGTAATACCCATCTCGCAAAATACATCAAAAAAGCGAGACTCTACGTATCAGGTGAAAACCTCTTCACCCACACCAACCTGAAAATCTTTGATCCCGAAGCTATCAACGGCGATTGGGGAGCTGGAAAAGCCTATCCGCAGTACCGCACATGGTCGGTAGGACTTGAAATGACCTTTTAACGTATCTTAAACCGAAACAACACAATGAAAAAATTTATATTACCGGCTGCCGCCCTGTTGATGTTGACATCGTGCAACGACTTCATAGACAAAGAGCCTCTCGATTTCGGCAACGAGTCAAATTACTATCTCAGTGCAAGCGACCTCCGACTCGCAGCCAATGATTTCTACCGTTTACTTCCTAAAAACAACGATTTTTGGGGTGGTATTTATTCACAGGATGTCAACTCTGATAATCAGGTAAGCTCAGGAACATCAAACCTACTATATCCCGGCGACAAGCGCACACCTACCATGAACGACGAACAAGCATGGTGGTTCAGCAATATGCGCGGCATCAACTTCTTCTTTCAAAAAGTAGAAGAGAATAAGAGTATACTCTCAGGTGACAAGTCGCTAATCGATCATTATATCGGTGAAGCATACTTCTTCCGTGCATACGACAATTATCAGAGATATACATCGCTTGGTGATGTTCCCCTCTTCCGCACGTTGCTTCCGGATGATCCCGCTGTACTTACAGAGGCATCCAAGCGCTATCCCCGAAATATCGTTGCCCGTGATATCATAGAAGACCTTGATTCAGCAATAGTAAAATTGCTCGAGACAGCTCCTGAGGCAGGTCGTATATGCCGTGACGCAGCACTTCTCATGAAATCAAGAGTTGCTTTGTATGAAGCCACTTGGGAAAAATATCATGCTAATACATGCTTCGTGCCGGGCAACAACAAATGGCCCGGAAATGAAACTTGGCCCGATTTCAAATGGCCGGCAGGAAGCGCTGAAGCTGAAATCAACTGGTTCCTTGACCAGGCTATTGATGCAGCCGACAAAGTGGCATCCAACCGTAAGCTGGATCCAGACTATATATCTATGTTCAACAATATAGGTCAATTCCCCGGCGACCACGAAGTGATTCTTGCCCGTTATTATCTCGACGGCACAAGTTCTCATAGCTGTTCTGCGCTGCTTAAGAGTGGTGGTGGTTGCAACGTGACACGTGCACTTGTCAACTCATTCCTTATGCTCAACGGTCTGCCAATATATGCTGAAAATTCCGGCTATGCTGGCGACAGCACATCATACGCAGAAATGCAGAATCGTGACCTGCGCCTCCAGAAATCCGTACGTGCGGCAGGCGACTATATCACCAGCAAAATCGTTGACGGCAAGTATCAGCCTGATACTATTTACTATTACAAGCCCAACCTATGGGTATCCGGCAATGAGAAAGCTACCACAGGTTACGAGCTTGACAAGTGGGTATCACCCATTGCCGAACAGCGTATTCAGTACCATACCACAACTGCCGTGCCCATATTCCGTGCAGCCGAGGCATACCTAAACTATCTTGAGGCATATTACGAACGTTACGGAAATCTCGGCGGCAACTGCGATACCTACTGGAAAGCTCTGCGTACACGTGCCGGTGTTGATGCCAACTATATGGCCACCATACAGGCTACCGATCTCAGCAAGGAAAATGACCTCGCAGTGTGGTCAAGAAGTCAGGAAGTGTCCACCACCCTATATAATATCCGCCGCGAGCGTCGCTGCGAATATATTGCCGAAGGTATACGTCTCAACGACCTGAAGCGTTGGCGCTCTCTTGACAAGATGGTTAATTATCAGCCTGAAGGTATAAATCTCTGGGGCGGACCAATTCATGAAATGTACTCTTCCAATCAGATTACGCCTGAGTTGGTGTCGCAAGAGTCTGACGGCGACTACATAAGACCTCTTCGTATCAACTCTACCTCACCCGTTTACGAAGGATATAATTTCCCCAAAGCACACTATCTGGAACCAATTCCCATCTCGGAATTTCTGCTAACAAAGCTTGATAATGGTAAATCCATCATATATCAGAACCCAGGCTGGCCTACAAATGCAGATGGTACTGCTGATTACACAGGCTACGACTATGATTAGTTAAGGTAAATATGGTTAAAAAAAAGGAATACCCTGCCGATTGCGGGGTATTCCTTTTTTTTAAAAGTAATGATAATCCACACCTTTCAATTCGCAAAAAATTCGATATATTTTCAATATTTTTTTGAATTACCGTATTTTTTGCTTAAATTTGCACGGACATGGTTTTAAACCAAATGTCATCTCTTGAAAATCAATAATGTATATTTATTATTA
Organism: uncultured Bacteroides sp.; assembly: GCA_964546885.1. Lineage (GTDB taxonomy): Bacteria > Bacteroidota > Bacteroidia > Bacteroidales > Muribaculaceae > CAG-873. Next base: position 19,629 of record CAZJKZ010000022.1, on the reverse strand, counting down.
ACATTTTATAATACCACCATGAAAATTTCCTTTATTTCGATGATTGCAGCTGCTGCCGTTGGTATCGGTGTTGCAGCTTGCGCAAAGTCGACAGCCTCGACTCCTTCCGAGCCCGAAATTCTGTCGCGCACAGTAGTATTCAACAAAGGCGACTACGACTCTAAGTACTATCGCATCCCGGCTCTTGACGTGGCTGATGACGGCACTATCATCGCTCTTGCCGACAAACGTATCGAGCACAACGGCGATCTGCCCGCCCGTATCGACGTGGTATGCCGTACCTCAAACGACGGCGGTGAGACTTGGAGCGATTATATTGACGTAGTTAAACACAACGATGACGGTGGCTACGGCGACCCCGCACTAATAATCGACCGCAAAACAGGAGACGCTATATGTGTAGCTACTCACGGCCAGGGCCTATGGCAGGCTACAGGAAAGGATGGTGATCATGCACGTATAGTGGTAATGCGTAGTAAAGACAACGGCAAAACATGGACCGAACCTAAAGACATCACAGACCAAATCTTTACTACCGACAGCACAGACACATCAAAAGCTTATGGTATAACCGGCTTCGCATCTTCCGGACGCATGCTTCAGACCAAAGATGGTCGAATAATGTTCGTTCTCGTCGTAAGAGAACCCAAAATTGACAATTACGTGCCTCTGTACGCATATGCTATCTATAGCGACGACGGCGGCGAGAACTGGAAAGCTGCCCCCATTCCTGCCAACAAGAATGCAGACGAATCAAAAATCGCCGAACTCCCCGACGGCACACTGCTGATGAGTATCCGCAACCGTCAGAAAGGTGCGAGAAAATTTGCAAGAAGTACTGACGGCGGCATTACATGGAGTGAGGAAGAAATTGCAGAATCTCTCGTAGAACCTGCATGCAACGGCGATATGATCACTGCCACCGATCCTGAAGGCAAACCCGTGATCTACCATACTGTCCCCTCTGACCCGGCAAAGCGCAGAAACGTGTCTCTGTCAAAGAGCTATGACGGCGGCCACAACTGGGAGCCCGTAATCACTGTATGGCCCGAAGGATCTTGCTACTCCTCAATCACCATGCTTCCTGACGGCACAATGGGTTGCTTGACAGAGGAAGACGCTCCTGACGGCGACGGCTTAATCCTTACTTTCTCAAAAATCCAACTTTAAAACTTATCCCAATTTAGGATAACGGGCACTCCGGTGCCTGCCCCGGTGGCTCTTATAGAGGCGACCTCATTGGTAGCCTTTGTAAGAGCCACTTGCAATCCAAATTTCACAAAATATAATAAATGAATTTGCCTATCTACATCATGTGCAAACCCGCAGGAGCCATGTGCAATATGGCCTGCGAATACTGCTATTATCTCAGCAAAAAAGGCCTTTATCCGGAGCAGAAGCGCACATATATGACCGATGAAACCCTCGAATTATTTATAAAAGAGTATATAGCAGCCCAGCCGGGCAAAGACGTACAATTTACATGGCATGGCGGAGAAGCCACCTTGCGCCCTCTCGAATTCTATAAAAAAGCCGTGGAATTGCAGAAAAAATACGGTGAAGGCTATCAAATTGAAAATTGCTTCCAAACCAACGGACTGCTAATAAATGACGAGTGGGCAAGATTTTTCGCCTCCAACGGATGGCTTGTGGGACTTTCGGTAGATGGTCCGGCTGAATTTCATGACGAGTACCGCAGACTGGCCGCCGGACAGTCATCTCACCACCGTGTGCTCCGCGCCGCCAATATCCTCACACGCAACAAGGTGGACTGGAACGCTATGGCAGTAGTCAACGACTATAATGCCGACCATCCCGACGAGTTTTACCACTTCTTCCGCAAAGAGCTTGGCACACAGTTCTTGCAGTTTACGCCTATAGTAGAGAGATTAAACGCTCAGGGCAATCCTACATCAGTCCTCGAAGCAACCACTTCGGTGGCTCCTTTCTCCGTGACTCCCGAGCAGTGGGGCAAATTCCTGTGCCGAATATTCGATCTGTGGGTCACACGCGACGTAGGCGAATTTTTTGTGCAAATTTTTGATGCCACGCTTGCCAATACCGTAGGAGCCATGCCGGGTCTATGCACAATGGCCCCGGAATGCGGTCACGCCGGAGTAATGGAATATAATGGAGATGTGTACAGCTGCGACCATTTTGTGTATCCTGAATATAAATTAGGGAATATCCACACCGACTCTATCACGTCGATGATGTGCAGCGAAAGGCAAAGGGCATTCGGCTTGGCAAAACGCCTTGAGTTGTCAGACGATTGCAAATCATGTCCGGTGCTTCATCTATGCAACGGTGAATGTCCCAAAAATCGCTTCCTTCCGGGACACCGTAACTATCTCTGCGCAGGTTACAAAAAATTTTTCGAACACTCTGCTCCCGCAATGCAATTCATGAAGCGTCAGCTCGATCTCCAGCTCCCTCCCTCCGCCATAACAGGCGACGACGAGATGCTACATCTCTATTGGCCCCGATAATTACATTGTAAAAAATAAAAGTGCGGTAAGAAAACCACATTTTAGTTGTAGGTTTTCTTACCGCGCTTTTTGTATTATCCAGAACTCAATTACCTTTGTCAAGCAAAAATATGCAATCCATAAGATGCCATTTCTCCGTAGATTTTGCTTCTGGAGTTGCGCCTTGCAGCAGAGCCATGTGAGCCTCCCATTCAGCCTGACGAGGCAAACCTGCCAGACGATCATTATCTTTTACCCAATCAAAATCATCTACGGTATCGACTATCATAAACAGCTGGCGCTCGTAGCGGTAGATTTGCATGTCGAGTATTCCCACTTCTCGTATTCCGGCTTGAATCTCGGGCCATACATGAGCATGCTCTTCGCAATATCTCTTTATCAATGCTTCGTCAGCGGGTAATTGCAAATATTGGCAATATCTTTTCATATAACTTTGTATCTAATAAGTATCAATCTACCCTTCTACGGCTACAAGATAAGCCATAAAGCATCACCACGATAAAGCAGAACAACGGAAGCACAAATGATACATTGACAGCTGCCATACCGAAGAGAGTGCCATAATCAATGATATAGGCCTGCAAAGGAGGCATAAGCGCACCGCCTACAATAGCCATCACTAAGAAGGCGGCTCCTAATGGAGCGTCCACCTTTGACACCGTATTAAGTGCAATACCATAAATAGACGGGAACATAATGGACATAAACGCACTGATTGCCACAAGGCTGTACAGACCATAGATATTCTCAAAGAAGATAGATCCTAATGTGCATATAGACGCACAGATGGCAAACAATGTAAGCAATTTCGACGGATGCACACGCTTCATGATATAAGTGCCTAAAAAGCGGAAAATAAGAAACGAACCCATGGCAAGGATATTGTACATCTGTGCTGTAGCCTTATTAATTCCAAGATTGTCGGCATACTGGATAATGAAAGTCCACACCATAATCTGTGCGGCAACATAAAACATCTGAGTGAGTACGCCGCTTCTGTAGTTCTTATTTTGCCACAAACGGCGTAGTACGCCGCGAGTGTCCACCTTTTCACCCTTACTTTCTGTACGGGGCATCTTCGCGAGCAATATCACAATAAACATAGCCAACACTACTAAACCTATGGCTACATAAGGATCCCTTATCACTGCAAGATCGTGAAGTCTGATATCACTTTTCTCTGCAGCGCTAAGACCGCCAAAAATTATCTTACCGGCTGAATCTCGGGCGTCAGACCATAAATTAGGAAGTATTATGAATGAGGCTACCGCCATACCGGTAAGCGACCCCAGCGGATTAAACGACTGTGCGAAATTCAAGCGACGGGTTGCAGTCTCCTTTGAGCCAAGCGACAGAATATACGGATTAGCGGTGGTCTCAAGAAAAGCAAGTCCGAATGTCAAGATATACAGAGATATACAGAAAAATGAGAATTGCTGATATTGGGCAGCGGGGATAAAAAGAAACGCACCAATGGCATATAAGCCAAGACCAAGCAAAATACCGCTTTTATAGCTATATTTCTGTATAAAAAGCGCAGCCGGAATAGCCATTGTGGCATAGCCGCCATAGAATGCAAATTGCACCATTGTGGCTTTGGTGGCCGACAGCTCCATTACAGTCTGGAATGCAGCGACCATAGGATTAGTGATATCGTTGGCAAATCCCCACAATGCAAAAAGTGCGGTAATCAAAATGAATGGTATAAGGTATTTTCTCTCTACAAGCTTGTTTTTGTTATTAGCGCTTGGATGATTCATGGCAGATAGATTTAAATTATGTAATAATTCGTAAGACAAACGTAGCCACATGGCCACGTTTGTCTTACGAATGGTATCTAAAGCTGAATTTAACCTTCAGTACAAAGGATATTATTTATAAGTGGGACCATAGTTTTTGCATGCGCGATAGTCTGCGCCTTCTTTGTCCATACCAAAAGCATTCCATGCTGACGGACGGAAGATCTTGTCATCGGGCACATTGTGCATGCACACAGGTATACGCAACATAGATGCCAGAGTGATAAGATCCTGACCTATGTGTCCGTAAGAGATGGCTCCGTGGTTGGCGCCCCAATTATTCATCACTGAATAAACGTCCTTGAATGCATCACGAGTAGGATCAAGACGAGGAACGAACCATGTGGTTGGCCAAGTGGGATCGGTACGCATATCCAGGATTTTGTTGATTTCGGGATCAATATCTACTGTCCAGCCCTCTGCAATCTGGAGCACCGGGCCAAGGCCTTTAACCAGATTCAAGCGCGACATAGTCACAGGCATACCTCCCTTTGTGAGGAAGTGAGAAGAGAAGCCGCCGCCGCGGAAGTAGTCTCTATCAGCAGGATACCAGGTGGTGGCCTTCAAACAAGCCTCCACATCAGCCTCTGTCATATCCCATGACGGTTTCATGCATGCTTCGCCCTCAGCGTTCGTGCTTGCACCTGTAGCGTCAAGAGTGGTGGCACCTGAGTTGATGAGGTGGATGATACCGTTGGCTGCACGTCCGGTGAGTTCTTTGCCTGTCACGCGCTTCACAGCTTCAGGGCTCCAATAGGTACGAACGTCCGAGAACATCTGTCCGCAGCCTGTAAGCAATTTGCCGAAGAGCATAGCCACACCGTTGCAAGCATCGTTTTCTGTGGCGAGCACGTATGCCTGACGAATACCGTTCCAATCGAAAGTAGTATTCATAAGAGCTTCAGTATAGTCTCCGTTGGGTTTCCAGTCGGTCCACTGACGCTGTCCCTGGAATCCGCCTGCTATAGCATTGTGGCCTAAAGCCTCTTCCTTGAATCCCATTTCTTTGAGACGCGGGTTGCCGAGCATCAAGTCACGAACGATAAGGGTCATTTTCACGATAAATTCCCAGTCAGCATCTTTCTGCTCACGGGTTTTCTTCTTCTCGGGACGGTTCTTGAAGTCCTCGCCTTCGTTGACCTTGCAGTATTTTTCAGTCCAAGCCATAGCTTTGGCATACTCTTCATGGTCGTATATACCTTCTTCCATGCGGCGAAGGATTTCTGTCTCGTCAACGCTCTCGTTGCGCATACCGAGATATTCCTGGAAGAATTCAGGATTAACAATTGAACCGGCGATACCCATGCACATGCTGCCGATCGAGAGGTAGGATTTGCCACGCATGATAGCCATAGCCATAGCTGCGCGTGCGAATCGAAGGAGCTTTTCGGCTACATCATCAGGTATGGTGTTGTCATCGAGGTCTTGAACATTATGCCCGTAGATCCCGAATGCGGGAAGGCCCTTCTGTGCATGACCGGCAAGAACAGCTGCAAGATACACGGCTCCGGGACGTTCTGTGCCATTGAAACCCCATACAGCCTTCGGCCAGTGAGGGTGCATGTCCATAGTCTCGCTGCCATAGCACCAGCATGATGTTACGGTAATGGTTGCGCCCACTCCTTCACGCTCGAATTTTTCAGCGCAAGCAGCAGCTTCTGCCACACGGCCAATTGTAGTGTCTGCCACTACACATTCCACCGGTGTACCATCAGGATAACGAAGGTTAGTGCTTATAAGGTTTGCCACTGCATTGGCAAGGCACATGGTCTTGTCTTCAAGGCTTTCGCGGACACCACCCTGGCGACCGTCGATTGTAGGACGAATCCCAATCTTTGGATATTTACTCATGTCGTAATTTAAGGGTTAAATCTAATTACACGCTGCCAGCATGAGGACATACTTTTACAGCTTTGCAAAGATAGTAAACTTCCATTACTTTGCAAAGAAATTAACGACAAAATTTTAAGCTCTGCTAAATTCTCCGCGACCTATGTACATTTTCTCAACTATTGGCGACACAATGGCGAGGCACTTTGTGCGATAGGAGTTTATGTCCGATGCGGCAATAAAGGCATTTACGCGAGTCGCAATACTCGCGTTTTAGCTGGATTAAAGCCTGCGACGTGAAAGCATCATAGACTGTGATGCCGGCTGCGGTGAACACATCGATGATATGATTGCTCTCAGGTTTGAGTGTCTGCATAAAGTCAACGGCAAAATGCTGTCGGCGTTCGTCACCCGTGTACATTCCATAAGCAAAAATCACAGGTATCACCACATTTATAAGGAGCACATTGATAGACGACTGACTTAGTGCCTTAATGGATGCGGAGACACTGTCAGAAGCGAAGTTGTAGTGTGAGGTCCAGTAGCCGCTGAGTTTTATGTCGAAAAGTGAACGGGCATCGGCCTCGCTCTGGGTCTCTATCATGCGGTTAGAGATAGTGAAGCCATCAGCCACGATGGAGGCGAGGGCGGCTATACGTCGGTGAGGACTATTCTGCGGACGCATACGCGCCATCTTCCATATGATGTTGGGACTGCGTTCAAGCTCGTATTTCGCACGCAGGAAAGCATACTCGGCAGAAAGGGTGTCAATGTAAGAGTCGCGGGACTCAGGAAGAGAGTCAAGAAAGCCGGCTTGTCCGAAAAGCATAGCTTCGATTTGCTTGGGATTATCAGTGTGCTGCAACAAACGCTTGAGCGGCATCGACTTGGCAAGAAGTTCAAAAGGCTGACTGTTTATTCCAAATCCTAAAGCTCTGGCAAGAGTGATGTATATCGTCTCTGCCCAATTTGACCGATTGGCTTGCAGAATAGAATGGATTCTTTCGGCTTTTGCATACAGTCGCTCAAATGCGAGGGCTGATAGCCAATCGGTGATGTACAGTTGCGGCAGCGTTGCGATTTCATTGCCGCACGGCAACTCTTGAAAGGTATTGTTGACCATATTGTTGTACTTCACGGCAAAGTCCTCGGCACACTTCATCACTAACTGAGGTATCAGCTGACCGTCAGGACGATGTATAGCCATGTCGTCGTATTCCACGACATGAAGCACCACTGTGTCGTATGCCCGGTCGTTGTCATGGCCATGACGCACCCAGTCGGAGGCACGCACATGTATCTCCACATTGCCCACCCATTGCTGGCCATCGATTACTACCTTAGCATTGAAGAAGTCGGGGCCTGCATCATGGTTATGCAGCCCCGGGTCTATCACATGCACGCGTCGCCCATCGGTAGTGACCATGTACTCGCTGGGCCAGAGGCGAAATTGCCATACATATTGCATCAATGCTTCCATATGTAAATCGAAGAAGTTATAGTGTATGTTAGCCGCATCTCGATGCGCCGCAGAACGTGCATCTAAGGCAACCTTCCTGATACACCAATGTCTCTTGTCCGCAATTCGGACATTTCTGGTGCTCTGCTTTAGCGCCATTGGGCACATACTTTTTAAGCGCACGCTCTACACCCATCTTCCATGTGTTGATTGATTGGCTGTCGAGCTCAAGTCCGCTCACAAGTTTCATCACCTGCTCGATAGGCATGCCGTAGCGCAGCACGCCGGAAATAAGCTTGGCGTAATTCCAAAATTCGGGATTAAATTTGTATGACAGCCCTTCGATAGTGGTCTTCAGTCCGCGTTTGCTTATAAACTGAAAGTCGTAGCGCTTATTGCCGTCGGCATCCACTGCCTTGATAATCTTTCCGTGAGACACTGATTTGGGGCAGAATATGCCGTCCTCATCGTCGGCAAGGCCCGTGAATATCTCATAGGGGCG
>CAZJKZ010000022.1:0-11540 GCA_964546885.1 uncultured Bacteroides sp. | reverse complement strand
AACAAGTCCGACAAAAGCAATCCATTTTTCTTTGTTGTTCTGGAAACGCACTACATCGGCCTCAAGTTCGGTCGGACGCTTTGCAACATGCGAGTTGATATCGGCTATAATCTGCTCGGCGGTGGGTTCAGGGTTCTTATTGTTTTTAATATCCCTATCCTTCTGTATGTCCACCAGCACGCCCGAGCGGCTACCGTCGCGATATACGGTGCAGCCTTTGCACCCTGCTTTCCAGGCTTGCATATATAACTTTGCCACAGTGTCTTCGGTTACATCGGAGGGAAGATTGATGGTGACGGATATTGAGTGGTCCACCCATTTTTGTATAGTGCCTTGCATCTGCACCTTCTCCATCCAGTCAATATCATTGGCGGTGGCTCCGGCGTAAGGCGACCGCTCTACAAGGGCATTAAGTTCTTCTTGGGTATAATCGTCGCGCCGCTCTATGCCGTTTACCTCCATCCATTTAAGGAATTTGGGATGATACACAATATATTCCTCAAATGCGTCGCCCGAATCGTCGATATAATCGACCCTCACCTCCTGGTCGGAAGGGTTGACCTTGCGGCGGCGCTTATACACGGGCCTGAACACGGGCTCAATGCCCGACGTGGTGCGAGTCATAATGCTTGTGGTGCCGGTGGGGGCTATCGTGAGACAAGCGATATTTCTACGCCCGTATTTCACCATATCTTCGTAAAGAGCCGGATCAGCCTCCTTAAGACGCAGGATATACGGATTATTGGCCTCGCGAGCCGAATCGTATATCTCGAAAGCACCTCTTTCGCGAGCCATATCCACCGATGAGCGGTAGGCGGCGAGAGCAAGAGCCTTATGCACCTTTTCTGAAAATTCGGTGGCTTCTTTTGTGCCGTAACGCATGCCTAAGGCGGCTATCATATCGCCTTCGGCGGTAGTGCCTACCCCCGTGCGACGACCTTTAAGAGTCTTGGCGCTTATTTTCTCCCATAGGTGGAGTTCGCAGGCCTTCACTTCGGCGGCTTCGGGGTCGGAACTGATTTTCTCGATAATCTTGTCGATTTTCTCCATCTCCAAATCGATAATGTCGTCCATTATTCGCTGTGCCTTGTCGACGTGCTTTGAGAAAAGGTCGAAATCAAAATAAGCGTCCTTGGTAAAGGGATTCACCACATACGAATACAGATTGATAGCCAAAAGGCGACAACTATCATAAGGGCAAAGGGGTATTTCGCCGCATGGGTTGGTTGAAATCGTCTCAAATCCGAGATCGGCATAGCAGTCGGGCACGGATTCACTGATGATAGTGTCCCAAAACAGCACACCCGGCTCTGCCGACTTCCATGCATTGTGGATAATTTTATTCCATATCGCCTTTGCGTCCACCTTCTTTGTCACATTTGGACTATCGGAATCCACGGGATATTGCTGCGTAAAAGACATTCCGCTTTCGGCGGCGCGCATGAATTCATCGGTTATCTTCACCGACACATTTGCACCAGTCACCTTGCCTTCTTTCATCTTGGCATCGATGAATGCTTCGGCATCCGGGTGCTTTATCGACACAGTTAGCATCAGCGCTCCGCGCCTTCCGTCCTGAGCCACCTCACGGGTGGAGTTGGAGTAGCGCTCCATAAATGGCACAAGGCCTGTTGATGTCAGAGCGGAGTTGTTGACCGGCGAACCTTTCGGGCGTATATGGCTGAGGTCATGGCCCACCCCGCCGCGCCGCTTCATAAGCTGCACCTGCTCTTCGTCGATACGGATAATGCCGCCGTAGGAATCCGGATGTCCGTCCAGACCGATTACAAAACAGTTGGAGAGCGAGGCCACCTGATGATTGTTGCCTATGCCTGTCATAGGGCTGCCTTGGGGCACAATATATCTGAAATCCTTGAGGAGGGAGAATATCTCCTGTTCGCTCATAGGGTTGGGATATTTACTTTCCATACGCGCCAATTCAGATGCTATGCGATGGTGCATATCATTGGGCGTCAGTTCGTATATATTGCCATCGGAGTCCTTTAAGGCATATTTGCTCACCCACACACGGGCGGCAAGTTCGTCTCCACCAAAATATTTAAGGGTGGCATCGTACGCTTCGTCGTAAGTATTCATCTATAACTTGGGTATATCTAAAACCAGCAACTAATTCAAATCAATTACATATTAATATGAGTAAGCTGACGCAAACATAGGCGCATGCGTCAGCTTACAAATAACGCATAGCGTCAGGCTTGGTGTGCCGGGCGCAGGAGGTCGTTGACAGTCTTCACCGGATTGAAGCTCTCTACGGGCACCTCCACAAAGAGAGTGAGCCAATCGCTCATTGCCCCGTTCCACAGACCCGGCAGCTCGAGAGCGCGGAGTTCGCGGCCGTCAAGCGATTTAGAGGAGATGAACCCGGTGTTGGGATCAACGTACTTAGGCAGATCAAATTTCTTGCCGTCAACGTCCTTAATGTAGCACACGAGGTCAACGGGGTTGAAATGTGTGGCCTGCTTCATGATATCGGCGTAAGCGGGCACAGAAGTGTCAATTTGAGTGGATTCAAGAATCTGAGGCGATGCTGTGCCATCGTTGTTATAAGCCACGAACGGGCCGCCGCCGGGTTCGCCTTCGTTTCTCACCATACCGCATGCGCGCATAGGGCGGTTGAGCTTGGCAATAAGGAATTCGGCAAGTTCTGCACCCTTGAGCGAAGTAAATTGCTCGGCTTTAACAAAGAAGGTGTTGGCAAGGAAATCGGATATTTCCTTAAGCTGGGCATCGGTGTATTTGCCTGAGCGGAGAAGAGATAGATAAGTCTCCACTTTGTCATGGGCGAGAATCAACTCGCCGGCGAGTACTTTCTTTGAACGAATAGTGGCATCGCGCTTTGAGTCGGGCACCACATTGTCGATATTCTTGATAAACACCACTGTGGAATCAATATCATTGAGGTTCTCAATCAATGCGCCGTGTCCGCCCGGGCGGAATACGATATTACCTTTTGAGTCACGGAACGGTTCGTTGTCAAGAGTAGCGGCCACAGTGTCGGTCGACGGCTTTTGCTCTGAGGTGCTGACATTGAATTTCAAGCCGGAAGCCTTCTCGAATGCGGGGACTGCTTTGGCGAGTCTGTCGGCGAAGAGATTTTGGTGAGAAGCCGATACGGTGAAGTGCAGGTTTACGTTGCCGTGGGTAGCAGCGGTCTGTGCGCCCTCCATCAGCTGCTCTTCGAGAGGAGTGCGTGTTGAGCCGTCGGCGTATTTGTGGAATGTAAGCACGGCCTTTGGGAGGTTGCCATAGTTCATGCCTTCGGGAAGGATTATCGCTCCTATAATATCTTTATAGCGACCCTCTGCTTTTAGGTCGGCCACGCTTTTGCCGTGGAGCTTGTTTGTCACTTGGTTAAGCTCTTCGTAGAACGGCGTTTTTGTGATGTCGGCAATCAGTTTGTCCACGTCACTGCCGGGCTTAGGAGCGTCTTCATCGCCGTTGACAAAAGAGAAGAGAGCCTTGAACATACGGGATGCCGCACCCGAAGCGGGCACAAATTTGCATACATCACCGCCGTCGGCGAGATATTTGTCCCATCGAGCTATTGCTTTGTCCTGGTCGGCTTCAGAGAGACGGAGTATTCCATCGCCCACCTTTGCCGATGATTCCAGACGCAGGTATGGAAATCCGGTTTTGAATCGAGAGAGCTGCTCGTTGAGCTTGTCTTCGCTTATGCCCTTTTGGGCAAGGAATTGAAGGTCGGTGTTTGATAACATGATATGAAATTTTAAAAGTGATACGTGGATTGTTATGGCTTTTTATTTATCGAGTCGCTTTATGAGGTTGTAGGCCGATACGATGCCCATCTCTCCTGCCCGGCTCAGATCGTCGATACCCTTTGGTCGGTTGCCAAGCTTCAGGTATATGTACCCTCGGTTATAGTAGGCTTCACCCATGTCGGGCTGTAGCTCTATCGCCTTGGTATATGCTGCGATGGCCGACGTATAGTCGCCGAGCTCAAAAAGGAGGATACCTTTGTTGTACCATGCCATAGCGTTGCGCGGCGACAACTCTATCGTGCGGTCGAGGTCGGCAAGAATGAGAGTGGACGCAACGGATTTTGACTGTTCACGCGAATTGTGGTACCGTGCCTGGGCTCTCAGGAAGTAGGCGACCGGATGGTCGGGGGTAAGCTGAATGGCTCTTCCAAGATCCTCGATAGCCGAAGCATAGTCTTTCACAGTGATAAAGTCCATTGCGCGCCCTATATAGTCGATGGATCGAGGTGTGTGTGTGGCTATATAGGAGTTGAAATAGTCAATGGACGAAAAATGCTGGTTGACCGACGCCTCATCGCTTAGCGAGGGAATACGGTTGGTCACAAGGAGGGGATGGCGCAGTATGCGGGAGGCATTGAGGTCATCAACCTCTTTTATATAGTAGGTCTTTCCTCTCAGCTCGTTGGGGGCGGTATAGTACGACAGTTCCATTAGAGGCTCTATCTCTATGTTTATGTCGTGATCCTGCACTTTGCCTCGTATGGCGGCATTATTGTATTCTTCCTGAAATTTTGTGCCGTTGTCCACAGTGAGCAGATTATTGAACCGCTTGGCAAATTCTTCCTGACTCATTTCCTCGGTCACGGTAGTGGTGTCAGGGACAGCCATAGTGAAAGCGTTTTTTCGCATCGCCACCTTTGTAATGGGCCGATTGGAGCTTACGAGTTCCTCGCCTTTATCATAGTCCGCCTTTGCGCGGGGTATATTTCCCATAGCCTTATACCATTCGCTTCGCATAAAGTAAGGCACTCCCAAACCGGGATATTGCTCTATCAGCAAATCTATGTCTTTTATGGCGTTCGGGTAGTCACCCTTCTCGGAGTAAATCACCGCGCGGTTGTAGAGGGCGAGATCGTTGGTGGGATCCATTTCCAATATTTGGTTGTAGTCCGACAAGGCGTTGTCCAGATCGCTAACCTCGGTGCGGAGCAGGGCGCGGTTGAATAGAGCGGCTTCGTTGAGCGGCTCAAGCTGTAAAGCATAGGTATAGTCGGCCATAGCTCCGAAGTAGTCGTCGCTGTTGTAGCGCAGGAAAGCTCGGTTGATATAGAGATTTGCTTCCTTTGGCTGGAGCTTCACAGCCTGGTCGAGATCTATTAGCGCTTTCTTAGCATCCTTCTCGTACTGGTAAGCAATCTCTGAGCGCATGAGGTGGCCGTTAAGGTTGTTAGGGTTGAGTTCAAGGGCTTTCTCCACATCGGCCAAAGCTGACACAGTATCTGCTTTCTCGAGACGGATCATGGCGCGTCCGAGACGAGCATTATCAAAGCCCGGATAGTAGGTTATAAGTTGGGTGAAAGTGGAGTCGGCTGCATCATAGTTCTTCATAGCGCCGTAGGCCATTGACATGTTGAACATAATCTGGCGGTTGCGAGGGAGAGCCACAAGAGCTTCTTTGTAGTCAGCTATGGCTTCCTCATGCTTGCCAAGATTCTGACGCGACACGCCCCTCACCTCCCAGGCATCGGCAAGAAACGGATTTATCTCTATGGCTTTTGTTGCGTCGGCTTCAGCTCCTGAATAGTCTTCAAGGTTGAATTTGGCGATTGCGCGCAAAAAATACGGTTCGGCCAGATAGGGCTTCGAGAGAATGGCTTTGTTGAAATACTGTATGGACAGCACATAATCCTCAAAGTACATCGCATTCTGGCCGATCCGGAGCACCTGCTGGGTGTTAATTTGCCCGCTTGCAAAGGCTGGCATCAACAGGGCTATGGTAATCAGCGTCTTGTATATTATGGATAACGATTGTCGGTTCATATCTTGCAAATTTACAAAAGAAAATTATAATGTCACCCTCTTTATCGCAAAAAAAATCGGAATTATCATATTTTTTCAATTTTTACGCATATAATTTGGTAATTACGGAAAAAAATCCTTAATTTTGCGTATTATTCATTTATGTATCCTATTTAATATGGAAAGAAAACTAAGACTACGCGATCTTACTCTTCGCGACGGACAACAATCATTGTTCGCCACGCGTCTCAGCCAACAGGAAATCGATAAACTCCTTCCCTATTATGAGCACGCCGGATTCTATATCATGGAAGTGTGGGGCGGCGCAGTGCCCGACTCGGTAATGCGTTACCTCGACGAATCACCCTGGGAGCGTCTCCGCAGCGTGTCGAAAGTGATGAAGGGCAAGTCGCTTCTGTCTGCCCTTTCGCGCGGCCGCAATCTTTTCGGCTATGTGCCATACCCCAACTCTGTACTGGAGGGTTTCTATAAAGAAGCTATTAAAAACGGCTTGAACGTAATGCGTATATTTGACGCGCTCAACGATATTGACAACGTGAAGGATTCTATAAAGATGATCAACGAGCTTGGAGGCATTGCCGACGGAGCCGTGTGCTACACCGTAGATCCTAAGCCTGAGGCTCCCGCGCCCGTAGCTCCCAAGAAGAAAGGCTTCTTCTCCCGACTGTTCGGAGGCAGCAGCGAGCCGGAAGCCGCTCCAGAGCCTGAAAAGATATTCACCACTAAGTACTTCGTGGACAAGGCAAAGCAGATGGAGGCTCTTGGCGCTAAAATCATCACTCTTAAAGATATGGCCGGACTGGTGTCACCGCTTCGCTCGGCCGAGATTATCTCCGCTCTTAAAGCCAACCTCACAGTGCCTGTGGATTTCCATACTCACTGCACTCCCGGTTATGGCTTGGCTTCTTCGCTGATGGCCATTATACACGGCGTGGACATCCTCGACACCAACATTTGGTGGTTCGGAGGTGGTTCGGCAGCTCCCGCCATTGAGTTGATCTATGTGTTTACACAGAAACTCGGTATCGAGCTTGAATGCGATATGAAGGCTGTGGGAGAAATCCGCGACCGCCTGCTTGATGCCCGCAAGTCTCTTGCTGCTTTTGACCTCAACAAGGACAAAATGCCTAAGCCTTTTGATCCGCTTAACGATAAACTTCCAGCTGAAATCGACGCTCTATTCGACAAAGCAATATCAGCCGCAAAGGCCAATGACGAAGCCGCACTGCTCGACGCATGCCACGCTATTGAAGCATATTTCGGATTCCCGAAGCCTAACGAGATCGTGAAGAACGCAGAGGTGCCTGGCGGAATGTATTCCAATATGGTGGCACAGTTGAAACAGCTCGGCGCAGAGGATCTTTTGGAAGACGCCATGAAGCTTATTCCTATGGTGCGTCGCGACGCTGGCCTTGTGCCACTTGTGACTCCTACCAGCCAGATTGTGGGTTCGCAAGCTGTAAGCGTTGCTCTCGACCGCAAGAAAGGCAATCCCGACTATTCAAATCCTTCTAATCAATTCATATCTCTCGTGAAAGGAGAGTACGGACATACTCCTGTGCCGGTTGACCCAGCATTCCGCGAGAAAATCACCGGAAGCCCTGTGGAGAAGCCTTATGATGTGACTTCCTACAAGAGACCTGAAAATCCGATAGTAGATGATCTCGGAGGCGTAGCTTTGGCATCGAATACAGAGGAGATGCTCCTGCTTGAGTTGCTGCCCACTGTGGCAAAGACTTTCCTGCGCAACCGCCGCAAGGAGGAGTACGAGTCTAATAAGCCTACAGAAGAGACTGTGGCTGAAGCTGCGGCAGCTGTTGACATGGAGCCGATCACCGGACCTACGGTAAGAGTGCCTATGGGCGGCAAAATCGTTGAGGTACTTGTAAAGCCGGGCGACACTGTCAAGAAAAATGATGTGCTGATGGTGTACGAGGCCATGAAGATGGAGAACGACGTGGTGTCGCCTCGCGATGGTAAGGTGAAACGTGTTTTCGCCGCTCCTGATGACATAGTGGCAACAGACGCCATACTCGTAGAATTTGAATAATAACTAATTTTAAGGGATGCATCAGAGGCGCATAACCTCGCATCCCTATTCTTTTTTCTTAAACTATAAGCCATGAAAATAGTAATTCTTGATGCTTACGTGGCCAACAATGGAGATCTAAGCTGGCAACCGCTGTCTGACTTGGGAGAACTTACGGTGTATCCACGCACTGCCCCTAATGAGGTGATCGAGCGCGCCAAAGATGCCGATGCCGTGTTTGTCAACAAAGTGGTAATGGATGCCGACGTTATCAACAACTTGCCGAATCTGAAGTTTATCGGCGTATTGGCCACCGGATTCAACAATGTGGATGTGTTTGCCGCTCGTAGGCATGGCGTCACTGTCTGCAATGTACCAGCGTACAGCACGGTCTCAGTGGTACAGACAATTTACGCGCATATTCTAAATATCACCAACCATGTGCAGCAGCATTCTGAGTCGGTTCATGCCGGCGACTGGGTGAATTGCATCGATTTCAGCTATCGTGTTAGCCGAATTATGGAACTCGCCGGTCTCACTATGGGTATCTACGGCTTGGGGCACATCGGAAATCTTGTGGCTAATGTAGCAAAGGCTTTCGATATGAATATTATCGCTCTTACGTCCAAGATGCCGTGGCAATTGCCAAAGCATATTCGCCCGGTGGAGAAGAACGAGCTTTTCGCTCTTAGCGATATACTGGTGCTCTGCGCTCCGCTGACCGCACAAAACAAATATTTTGTTAACGCTGAGACATTGTCGCTCATGAAGCCATCGGCTATCGTGATAAACACAGCGCGAGGCGGCATGATTGACTCTGTGGCATTGGCCCGCGCGCTAAACGAAGGACGTATAATGGCTGCCGGGATTGATGTGATGGAGAGTGAACCACCGAAAGCTGACGATCCTCTGCTGACAGCCAAAAACTGCTTCATCACTCCTCACTGCGCTTGGCAGGGCGATAACGCCCGCAAGGATCTTATAAAGATATCAGCCGCCAATCTCAAGGCTTTTATAGACGGCGACCCAATAAATGTAGTGAATTGATTATTTAATTGATTGGGCAGGACAGTGGGGTGTATACGCCTTGCTGTCCTGCTTTTTTATCTAAGGATATCCACTATTTCCGCCGCCACAGTGCGGGGTGCGTCGTTATCGCCCAAAATATGGCGCATATACTCGTAACCTTCAAGCATAGCGGTACGCGGCGGTCGATCAGGGAGAATTAGGCCTAATTCGCGAGCAATATTATCGGGGGTACACAGGTGCATAAGTATTTCAGGGATTATCTGCTTTCCTGTGATTAAATTTGGTAGAGTGACAAACGGTATTTTGAGCACTCGTTTCATAATGTTGTAGAGCATCTTTGAGCCACCACCTTGATACATCGCCACCTGTGGAGTGCCAATAAGAGCGGCCTCGAGTGTGGCTGTGCCTGATGTGACGAGGGCGGCACGAGCATTGGCTAATAAATCATATGTCTGCTCAAATACCACAGGCAGATGAGTATAGCGTCTATAATAGTCCTCATCGACTCCAGGGGCTCCTGCAACAACTCCTCTGTACTGTGGAAATTGCCGCATAGTTTCAGTCATTATTTTCAGATTCTCGCGTATTTCGCCTAATCTGCTCCCGGGCAGAAGTGCCACAATGGGCTTATCCTGCAACTTGTTAGAGGCAATGAATTGTGATCGTTGCGCCACATGCTTTAAAGCATTGTCAATTTCGCTTACCGATGGATTGCCTACATACTGCGCCTCATAGCCATGTTTATTATAGAAATCAACCTCGAAAGGAAATATAGCAAAAACTTTGTCAACCACTTTCTTTATTGTTTTCACCCTCCATTCCTTCCAAGCCCATACTTTAGGCGGTATGTAATAGAATACCTTTATTCCTAATTTTTTGGCGTACTTTGCCATTCTAAGATTGAAGCTCGGGTAATCAATCAAGATTAGACAGTCGGGCTGTCCGTTTTTGATTGCCGTGCGAGCCAACGAGAAATTTTTATTTATCTTGCCGAGATGACGCACCACATCGGCAAAACCCATATAAGCCATATTGCGGTAATGCACCACCGGCGCCACGCCGGCTGCCTCGGCCATTTTATCTCCGCCAAGAAAAGTGAACTTTGCATCATTATCGACTTCTTTTAGTGAAGAAATCAAAGGGGCGGCATGCAGGTCGCCCGAAGCTTCACCTGCTATTAGAAAGTAATGCATAAATTTTATAGCTTAATATGTGGATTTATCGCTTGTTTTTGAAAAATTCTTTCATAAGTGTAATGCATTCATCCTGACACACACCCACCGTCACTTCTGTCTTAGGATGAAAAGGAGAACGAGTAGTGAAAGTGGTATAACCGCGTTTTGGGTCGATACAGCCTATCACCACCCTGCTCATTTGCGACCACCCTATTGCGCCGGCACACATCAGGCAAGGTTCTACTGTGACATAGAGGGTGCAACCCGTAAGGTATTTACCTCCCAAAGTGAGAGCCGCGGCGGTTATCGCTTGCATTTCTGCGTGAGCTGTAACGTCGGTCAAGCGTTCGGTGAGATTATGCCCGCGACCTATGATTTTGCCCCTACACTCTACAATCGCCCCTATCGGAATCTCGCCTGAGGCCAAAGCCTTGCGTGCCTCGCCGATGGCAGCCTGCATCATGCGGATGTCGTTGTCAGATGGCACAGCCATTATCAGATATCAATTTTCATGCCTTCATTGGAGGCAATTACATTGTTAAACACTTCAGAGGCTTCTTGCAGATGCAGCCTCTCGTCAGGGTATAATTTAGAATAGTGACCGATGATAAGCTTCTGCGCTCCGGCGTCTCTCGCCACTTTGGCAGCTTGACGAGCCGTGGAGTGTCCGCGTTCTTTAGCTTTATCAGCCTTCTCGTCAGCGTAAGTGGCTTCATGATAAATTGTGGTGACGCCTTTTACTGAATCAATCACACCCTGGTGGAAACATGTGTCGGAGCAGTATGCATAGCTTTTAGAAGGTTCAGGCGCAGAAGTCAGGTATTCGTTAGGGATAATTGTTCCGTCAGGCTTCACGAAATCGGCTCCATGCTTTAATTCCGCTCTTTTGTAGACGGGTACCTTATGGTATTCCACCATATCGCCCAAAATCTTTCTTGGCTTTTCTTTCTCTCTAAAAATAAATCCTACGCATGGCACACCGTGATAAAGCGGGAAAGTCTCCACCGTAAGAAGGTCGTCCTCGTAAATTACTTCCTTTTTGCGCTCAATGGGGTGAAAAATGATATCAAGAGTTGAATGATGTCGTGAGATACGCATAAATTCTCTAAGCCAGTCAATGCCATCTTGCATTATATACACATGCACCGTACCTCCTATCTCGTGCAGTGCAAGCGTTGAGAGAAGTCCGGGAAGACCCAGCATATGGTCGCCGTGAAGATGCGATATAAAAATATGTCTGATAGCTGAAAAACGCAATTTCTGCCTGCGCAGTTGAAGCTGCGCACCTTCTCCACAATCTATCATAAAAAGCCTGTCATTATGGTTCACCACCTGGCATGACGGCAAATGCCTTAAGGAAGGAGTAGCCGAACCACAACCTAATATATTAACATTGAAATTTGACATATTCGAAAATTTAATGACAAAAATATAAAAAAAAAATGGCTAATCCAAGCCATTCACAATTCTTAATAAAAAAAGCCCCGGTGAAGCGGATGCTCCATCGGGGCTAAGGGTGGCGGTGAC
>CAZJKZ010000021.1:0-37798 GCA_964546885.1 uncultured Bacteroides sp. | reverse complement strand
TTGAGGGGGTAGTGAGAATTATCTCGTGTGAGTTCGAGTCTCATTTCGGACACTTCCAAAACTCCGAGCAACTATTTTTGCTCGGAGTTTTTCTGTTATAACAAAGAAAATTAGACGCAATGAGATACCTCATAATAGGATTAGGAATTTATGGATCGAATCTCGCCCGTGATCTCACAGACAAAGGGCACGAGATAATAGGAGCGGACAACAGGAAAACCAATGTTGACGCCATAAAAGACTATATATCCACAGTGTACCTTTTAGATGCAACAGAAGAAGCCTCACTATCGCTCCTGCCGCTCAATAATGTGGACTTAGTGATAGTGGCTATCGGCGAGAACTTCGGAGCAAGCGTAAAGGTAGTGGCCTTGCTTAAGAAACTCAAGGTAAAGCACATCTACGCACGCGCAATAGACACACTGCACGAGTCGATACTCAACAGCTTCAATCTTGACCGCATCCTTACTCCCGAACAGCGTGCCGCCCAAGATCTCTCGGACGAGATGTCGATAGGATCAAAAGTGCAGTCGCTATCCGTTGACGACGAAAACTTCGTAATGAAATTCACCGTGCCAAAACAGTTTGTCGGGCAAAAATACATCGACCTCAACCTCGAAAACGCATTTCGACTCAAAATTGTGGCTCTGACACGTGAGACTCCCTCGACAAATATTTTGGGAATTAGGCACGCCAAACCACGTGTTATATCCATCACTCAGGACACAGTGGTGGAAGCCGGCGACGCCCTCACTTGCTTTGGTCCAAGAAAAGGCTACACCGAATTTGACCGCCAAATTGACAGACTATGAGCTACACATTCAGACTATCAAGGAAGCTTAAGCTAAACGGCTCGGAGGGGAGCGCCAATTCCACTGGTGTGGTGATAGCTGTGACAGGGGTGACTCTTGCCATTGTGATTATGGAACTCACCATCGCCATTGTGCTTGGATTCAAACACACGATATCTAAAAGCATTACCGGATTTGAAGGTGACGTGTGGGTGCTCCCGCCCTATTACTATTCCGACGGATCGTCAGCCCCACTCATGATGCCCGACGCGACCCTTGACAGCATCGTACAAGCCACTTTGCCGGACGCTACCACTTACATGCGTTTCAGCCAACCCGGATTACTAAAAACAGACGATGATTTCGCCGGAATATATTTTACAGGAGAAGACAACGGCGAGCTATCGCAACGCATAAGCGAATGCATTATCGCAGGCACATATCCTGATTTCAATGACGTAGACAACGCCAATAATATAGTGATCTCAAAAACTACATCAATAGAGTTAGGCATTGATACATGCGACAAAGTCAACGCGTTTTTCTTTATTGACGGAAGCATAAAATCACGAAAGCTAAAAGTGGCGGCTATATATGAAAGCGGATTTTCCGACTACGACAAAACCATAGCCTTGGCATCGACCCACACATTGAAAAAAGTGGCGGCAGCTGATTCGCTTGCGGGCACACGTCTGATAATGACACTACCCGATGGCACAGACATAGAGAAATCGGCGGCAAGACTACAAGACGCCTTAATCAACGCCTATCAGAACGGCACCACTGACAAATTATATCCGGTGGACAATGTGCGCCACACCGGTGCCATCTACTTCAACTGGCTTGATCTGCTTGACACCAACGTAGTGGCCATCTTCGTGCTGATGATATGCGTGTCAGGATTCACACTGATATCAAGCATGTTCATAATCATACTTGAACGCATACCCACAATCGGAATACTTCGATCTCTCGGAAGCACCAAGCGGCAAATAAGACAGATATTCGTGTATATGGCGATGCGAATAGTGGGCATCGGCATGCTTATCGGCAATATCATTGGTATAACGCTTATTGCCATACAAGAGTCCTACCGCGTAATACCGCTTGACGCAGACATGTACTATATGCACTATGTGCCCGTAGAACTCAACTGGCTTTACATTGCCCTTCTCAACATCGGAGTAGCAATAATGACATGGCTTATCCTTATAGCTCCATCTCATGTGGCCTCAAGCATCTCTCCCGCCTCCACCATAAGATATGAATAATCAAAACTTTTAATATCATTAATTGTTTTTAAGGTTAAGAAATCACAAATACACCAGCCAAGTGATTATCTAATTAAATATTTTTTATTAACTTTGTGTTTTCATATTAAAAATAGTATCATTTTAATGGACAATAAACTTGATTTAAAAAAGCTGATAATAGAGGGAATTCAGGACCGTAAAGGCAAGGATATTGCTGTAGTGGACATGTCTGCCATAGAATCCGCGCCCTATCCTGAGTTTATTATAGCCAGCGGATCTTCATCACAAAATGTGGCAGGTATTGCCGATAATGTACGAGAATACGTACAGGAAGTGTCGGGCATTAAGCCCTATAATTATGAAGGATATACATGCTCAGAATGGGTTGTGATAGATTATGGAACTATCTTGGTGCATATATTCCAGCCAGCTATACGCGAACGCTATAATCTTGAAGAACTCTGGAACGACGCAATCATCAATCATATCCCTGATTTAGACTAAACGAGACATGCCTACCCTACCTTCTAACCCCAACAAAAAGAAAAATTATTTCGGATTCAGCCCGTTCTGGATGTACGCTGCTCTGCTGCTTGTGCTTGGCACCCTCTTCTACTTCGACGACGCATCGCTGTCGAAGGACGTGAGCTATTCCCAATTCGAAAATTACATTGTGAAGGACCACGGCATACGCAAAATTGTGGTGCAGACCGACAAACGCATTGCCGAAGGATATCTTACCGATTCACTTGCCCAAAAGCTTTTCCCAGGCCAATACGAGGAAGGCAAAGGCCTTGACGCTATAGTGATAGCCGACATACCCAGCGCTGACAAAATCGACGAGAAAATCGAAGAATGGCGAAGCACTGGCGCGTTCCCGCAAAACGGCGAAGTGAAGTACGAGCGTAGCGGAGGTTTCACCTCTGTTCTATGGACATTTGGCCCGATCATCATACTTATAGGCTTTTGGATTTACATGATGAAACGCATGTCGGGCGGCGGTGGAGCCGGAGGCGGCGTGTTCAACGTAGGCAAATCCAAAGCTCAGATGTTTGATAAAGACAGTGCCAACAAAGTGACATTCAAAGACGTAGCCGGACTAAGCGAAGCCAAGACCGAGATAGAAGAAATTGTGGAATTTCTAAAGAATCCCGGTAAATACACCGAACTTGGAGGAAAGATACCCAAGGGAGCGCTCCTTGTTGGCCCTCCCGGTACGGGTAAGACCCTGCTTGCAAAAGCAGTGGCCGGCGAAGCAAACGTGCCGTTCTTCTCCATGTCGGGTTCAGATTTCGTGGAGATGTTTGTAGGTGTGGGCGCATCACGAGTACGCGACCTCTTCCGTCAGGCAAAAGAGAAAGCACCGTGTATAGTGTTCATCGACGAAATTGACGCAGTGGGCCGCGCCAGAGGCAAAAACCCCAACATGGGCGCCAACGACGAACGTGAGAACACCCTCAATCAGCTTCTTACCGAAATGGACGGTTTCGGCAGCAACAGCGGCGTAATCATTCTCGCCGCAACCAACCGCGCTGATATCCTCGACAAAGCTCTTATGCGCGCTGGACGTTTTGACCGCCAAATCTATGTTGAGCTTCCCGATGTCAACGACCGTGTGGCAATATTCAAGGTGCATCTGCGCAATATTAAGATTGACGGCAATCTTGACATAGAACTCCTTGCGCGCCAGACAGCAGGATTCTCAGGCGCAGACATCGCCAACGTGTGCAACGAGGCAGCCCTGATAGCCGCACGCTATAATAAGAAAAGTGTAGGACTCGCCGATTTCAACGCAGCCGTCGACAGAATAATCGGCGGTCTGGAAAAGAAGAACAAACTCACCACTAACGAAGAGAAACGCTCCGTGGCAATCCACGAAGCCGGACACGCCACTGTGTCATGGCACTTGGAATACGGTGATCCGCTTGTAAAGGTTACAATCGTGCCGCGCGGCAAAGCTCTCGGCGCAGCATGGTATCTGCCTGAAGAACGCCAACGAATACCCGCACAGGCCCTTCTCGATCAGATATGCTCCCTTATGGCAGGACGTGCAGCCGAAGACCTGCTTTTAGGCAGCGTAGCCACCGGAGCTCTGAACGATTTGGAACGCGCTACGAAAATCGCATATTCATTAGTAGTATATTATGGTATGAGCGAACGCCTCCCCAATATCAGCTACTACGACTCATCGGGCCAGGGCTACGGATTCTCAAAACCTTACAGCGAAGACCGCGCCAAGGTGATAGACGAAGAGGTGTCAAACATATTGACCCAGCAATACGACCGCGCGCTGTCGATTCTGCGTCAATACCGCGACGGACTCGTTGCACTTGCCGACGAACTTTACGTAAGAGAGGTAATCTTCACCGCCGACGTGCAGAAAATATTCGGGCCGCGCAAATGGTTGTCGCGCACTGACGAAATCATCGCTCAGAAAGACGCTGACAAGACGGCCTTACCTTCGGCAACCGGCAAAACATCAGAAGAGGCTCCAAAAGACAATTCAGATGTAACGCCCCCACCCTTTAAAGGCGACGACTCATCTGTGGAGGACATCGACCAGACTAATAAATAGCAATACTCTATATAACTAATGTGTAAAACCTCGCTTTTGCGAGGTTTTTTTGTCAGTGATAAAAATTATTTTGAAAGAAATTTGAAAAAAATTATACAATAGGCTACATATATAAATTTTTTTTCGTAACTTTGATTTATAAAATCGTAAAAACAGACAGTCTATCTAATCATGGCTAAGAAACAACAACCATCATGCACATTTTGCGGGCGCCCGGCAGATATGGCGGAATTTCTGATTCCAACATCTGACGAAAAAGCTTTCATTTGTCCGGATTGTGTGGAGCAGCTACATTCGATGATATCTGATTATCACCAATCCATCAACAAAGGGAGTAAACCCAAAAATGACAAGGGCAATGATATCGACCTCGACAAAGTACCCAAACCCGCGGAAATCAAAGCATTCCTTGACCAATATGTAATAGGCCAGGACAGCGCAAAAAAATATCTTGCGGTCGCCACATACAACCATTACAAGCGTCTGGCTCAAAAAAATGACGATACAGATATTGAGAAAAGCAATATAATTCTTGTGGGTCCAACAGGTACAGGCAAGACCTTATTAGCCAAAACAATAGCCAAACTTCTCGACGTACCATTCACAATAGTTGACGCCACCGTGCTGACACAAGCAGGATATGTGGGCGAGGATATTGAAAGCCTCCTTACACGACTACTGCAAGTGGCCGATTATGATGTGGCCAAAGCCGAGAAAGGCATTGTGTTTATTGACGAGATAGACAAAATCGCACGAAAAGGCGACAACCCATCCATTACCCGCGACGTAAGCGGCGAAGGCGTTCAGCAGGGTCTGCTCAAGCTTTTGGAAGGTTCGGTGGTTAATGTGCCACCACAAGGCGGACGCAAGCATCCTGAACAGAAGATGATACCCGTTGACACCAAGAACATATTATTTATATGTGGCGGCGCTTTTGACGGCATAGAGAGCAAGATCGCTCACCGCATGAATTCGCATGTGGTAGGATACTCAACAGACGGCACCCGCAGAAGCATAAAAAAGGACGACTATCTAAAATATGTGGCACCCCAAGATTTGAAATCTTTTGGTCTCATCCCGGAAATTATAGGACGTCTGCCAATACTCACCTCTCTCGAGCCTCTTGACCGTGAAGCTCTGCGCCGTGTGCTGACAGAACCCAAAAACTCTATCATCAAACAATACGAAAAATTGTTTGCAATGGACGGCGTGCTGCTTACATTTGATGAAGACGCACTTGACTTCATAGTAGACAAAGCAATAGAATTCAAACTCGGAGCACGCGGACTACGCTCGATTGTAGAGACGATAATGATCGACGCTATGTTTGAGGTGCCGTCCACCAAAAAGAAAAAATTCACTGTTACAAAAGACTACGCAAGTAAAAAACTTGCCGAGGCCAACTTTGAGGCAGCCTCAGTATAAAACCTGCATATATACTCTTCAAACCAATCATAAATAACAATAATCTCCTCATTTCATAGTAGCAAACCATGTCCACAATCAGTACCCTTCTCCATGAAGCGCTAAAGAAGCACTTCGGATTCGACAACTTCAAAGGCAATCAAGAAGCCATCATGACCAACCTAATGATGGAACGCGACACCTTTGTGCTTATGCCCACGGGAGGAGGTAAATCGCTGTGCTATCAACTGCCGGCACTACTGATGGACGGCACTTCTATCGTGATTTCACCGCTGATCGCACTGATGAAAAATCAGGTGGACGCCATGCGCAATTTTAGCGAGAACGACAACATAGCTCATTTCTTGAACTCGTCGCTCAACAAGGCTGCCATCGACCAGGTGAAAGAAGACGTAGTGGCAAAGCGCACAAGATTGCTGTATGTAGCTCCTGAATCGCTAAACAAACAAGAGAACATCGACTTTCTGAAAAGCGTGAAAATATCTTTTTACGCCGTAGACGAAGCCCATTGTATATCAGAGTGGGGACACGATTTCAGACCTGAATACCGCAAGATACGCCCTATCATAAACGAGATAGGCTATCGCCCGATAATAGCGCTCACAGCCACTGCCACCCCTAAAGTACAGCACGACATACAAAAGAGCCTTGGCATACTTGATTGCGAAGTGTTCAAATCGTCGTTCAACCGTCCTAACATGTATTATGAAGTGCGTCCGAAGACAGCAAATGTGGACCGAGACATAATAAAGTTCATCAAGAGCCAGGAAGGCAAGTCGGGCATCATCTATTGCCTTAGCCGTAAGAAGGTGGAAGAACTTGCCGAATTGCTGCGCATGAACAATATCAAAGCTCTCGCTTACCACGCTGGAATGGACGGCGCTACACGCTCGGGAAACCAAGATGCATTCCTTCTTGAGCAAGTGGATGTAATAGTGGCGACCATAGCCTTTGGTATGGGCATCGACAAGCCCGATGTCCGGTTTGTGATACACTATGACATTCCTAAATCACTTGAAGGATACTATCAGGAGACAGGTAGAGCCGGAAGAGACGGCGGAGAGGGCAGATGCATTACATTCTATTCTGCTAAAGATTTGCAGAAAATGGAGAAATTCATGCAAGGCAAGCCCGTGTCGGAGCAAGAGATAGGCAAGCAGCTACTGATCGAAACGGCGTCATATGCCGAATCGTCGGTATGCCGTCGGCGCACTCTGCTCCACTATTTTGGAGAAGAGTATAAAGAGGATAATTGCGGAAGTTGCGACAATTGTATTAACCCTAAAAAAAGAGTGGAAGCAAAAGACGAATTACTGGCGGTTATCGAAACGGTAACCGCCGTGAAAGAGAAATTCAAGTCGGACCACGTTATCAACATAATGCGCGGTCGGGCTACTACCGATGTAAAGTCATACGGACACAACGAGCTTGAAGTATTCGGATGTACGGAAAAAGCTGATGAGAAACTTCTTAATGCGATCATACGCCAAGCCATTCTATCAGGATACCTCGAACGCGACATAGAGAATTACGGCATAATACGCGTAACCTCTAAAGGCAAAAACTTTTACAAGCACCCCGAATCATTCAAGATCACGGAAGATTGTGATTTCAACGACATCGAGGAGGAAACAATCGTAAAAGGCGGCGCGGCATGCACAGTTGACCCTGAGCTTTACAATATATTAAAGGATCTTCGCAAAAAGGTGGCGAAAAAGATGAATCTGCCACCATATGTGATATTCCAGGACTTCTCTTTGGAGGCTATGTCAACAACCTACCCTGTCACCATCGAAGAGTTGCAGAATATCTCAGGCGTTGGAGCCGGTAAAGCCAAGAGATTCGGCGAAGACTTTATAAAGGTTATAAGGCAACACGTCGAGGACAACGAAATCGAACGTCCAGAAGACATGCGCGTGCGCAGCGTAGCCAATAAGAGCAAGCAGAAGATAGCTATCATTCAAGCTATCGACCGCCGCATACCGCTTGACGAAGTGGCAGAAGCACACGGGCTGGAATTTAATGAACTTCTCGACGAGATCGAAGCCATAATGTACTCCGGCAGCAAAATCAACATATCTTACTACATCAACAACATCATTGACGAGGACTCAAAAGAAGAGATGTATGAATTTTTCAGAACAAGCGAAAAAGACGATCTTGAAGCTGCAATAACCGAGTTCGGCGACGAATTCACCGACGAGGAAATACGCTTACTGCGAATCCATTTCCTTTCGGAACACGGATATTGATCATTGCAAATCAAAACTAAGATGGACTACACCGTAATCCTCAGCGCACTATATTCAGATTATACAGGTAAGGCAGCCGAAAGCATTGTAATGCTTTCGGCTGCCGGTTCTAACAGGAAGTACTTCCGCATCAAAGGCAACCCCACCCTTATCGGAGTATGCGGAACAAACAGAGAAGAAAACGAAGCCTTCTTCAGCATAGGCTCTCAACTCATGTCAAAAGGAGTGAATGTGCCAAAGGTGCTTGCAATAAGCGATGACAAGATGAGTTATCTCCTAGAAGATTTAGGATCGGCTTTGCTTTTTGACGCTATCAAAGAAGGAAGAGAAAGCGGAAATTTCACTGCGCAAGAAATACACCTCCTACAAGAGACCATAAAAAGTTTGTCAAAGATACAATACGCCGGTGCTAACAGTTTCGACTACTCGAAATGCTATCCATCTTCGCAATTTGATAAACGATCTATACTCTGGGATCTCAACTACTTCAAATACTGCTTTCTAAAAGCTACCGGACTTGAATTTTCCGAATCAGCTCTGGAGGACGATTTCGAAGCTCTTGCCGAAAAGCTATTAAGCGTGGACAGCGACACATTTATGTACCGCGACTTCCAGAGCCGAAACGTAATGCTGAAAGAAGGCGAGCCCTGGTTCATAGACTTTCAGGGAGGCCGACGCGGACCGATATTTTATGATGTGGCATCTTTTCTATGGCAAGCCAAAGCCAATATTCCTCAAAGTCTGCGTGACAGACTTATAGAAGACTATGTAGAAGCTTTGAGTGAATACCGTCATGTAGAACTTGAAGAATTTAACAAAACACTTCGCCATTTTGTCCTGTTCCGCACCTTGCAAGTGTTGGGTGCCTACGGCTTCAGGGGGTATTTCGAAAAAAAGGAGCACTTCATCAAAAGCGTGCCTTTTGCAATCGCCAACCTTAGAGACCTCCTTGTACAACCTTTTGACGAATATCCATATTTAGACTCTTTGCTCAGACGACTGGTAGCCTCAGACAAATTCTCAACGTCCGAAAAGAGACCCGCACTCACCGTAAAAGTGGCAAGCTTTTCATATAAGAAAGGCATCCCTGAAGACACTTCAGGCAATGGCGGAGGATTCGTCTTTGACTGTCGGGGCGTGCATAATCCCGGACGCTATGATGAATACAAGTCTTACACGGGTCTCGACGCCAATGTGAAGAAATTTCTTGAAGATGACGGTGAAATACTCACATTTCTCAATCATTGTTATGCTCTTGTGGACGCAACTGTGGAGCGATATATAGAACGTGGTTTTACCGACCTTAGTGTATCTTTCGGATGCACAGGAGGAAGACACAGATCAGTGTACAGCGCACAGCACATGGCTGAGCACATAGCCGCAAGATATCCCGGTGTTATTGTAGAACTCTCACACCGCGAACGCGGCATTCAATCAACACTGCACTACCCTCGATGAAAGCCATGATTTTTGCTGCCGGAATAGGCAGCCGTCTAAAACCCTGGACTGACTCTCACCCGAAAGCTTTAGTGGAGGTGGGAGGAGAAGCCATGCTCGGCAATGTGATAAACAAGCTCAAAGACTCAGGCGTACATTCTATGGTGGTGAACATTCACCATTTCGCCATCCAAATTGAAGAATATCTGGAGGAACGCCATTATTTCGGTATCGACATCCAAACCAGCGACGAAACAGAACGACTGTTGGACACAGGAGGAGGACTGCGCAAAGCCGCCAATTTGCTCACTGTCAACAACGACCCCGTAATACTGCACAATGCCGACATATTTACTGACTTTCCTATACTCGACATGGTTGAGACTCATGTAAAGCTTAATAATGATGCCACCCTGCTCGTTGACTATAGGGACACTTCGCGCTACCTTCTTTTCGATGACGATATGCGTATGCGAGGCTGGACCAATAAAAAGACAGCAGAAGTGAGACCGCACAATATTACGGCAGAAGTCTTCACACCATTGGCTTTTGGCGGCGTACATATATTATCCACCAAAATGATAAAGCTCATCGAAGAGCAATACGCCCCTGATGAGCCTTTTTCAATAATCGACTTCTATATTAAGAATTGCGAGAGATGCAAAATCGCCGGTTTTACTCCTGAAAAGCCTTATAAGTGGCACGATATCGGCAAACCAGAATCGCTCGAAGCAGCTCGCTCTGAAATCGGCTAATGTGCTTATTCGCTTACGGCCTGAGTGGTCTCTATCTCTTCGATAATATCCAATTCGGAGGAGACATCTTCTACAGGCTCAGATGCGCCGCTTTCCTCTTCATAACTCTCATCTTCATCATAAGTACTTACAGGCACTGTGCCTACCTCAAGCACAACGCTCGCATTCACGGGTATCTGCGTGCCCGGCTCAATGCTCTTACCCTTATAGCGAGCACCCTCAACGATATCGGGGAAGTTGGATGGCACATACACAATGCGCACGTTTTTGATTTTTATAGACTCAAGATAAGCTATGGTCTGACGGAGCGAAACGCCTGTAAGCGGCATTCCCACTGTCACTTTCTCAGGCTCGAATGAGTTGATAGTCAGATAGACTGTACGACCCGGCTTTACCATAGAGCCTGGATGAGGCCAAACCTCTTTGACAGCTCCCGGAGCAAGATTTGAATCATAAATAGAGTCGGAAATCTCATAACCGAGATCGCTGTTGGCGAGAATACGGGCAGCCTCTTCAAATGACTTTTTCCTAACTTCCGGCACGGCGGTAGAGCGTCCGTGATTAGTCCAAACATCAAGGAAGAACAGAGCGAAAAGACCGATAAAGAAGGCGGCGACCACCATCAATATCATATGAGACAAGATGTAGTGACCGCGATAGAAACGCATAAGTTTTGAAAAGAAGTCGCTCATATGTGTTGAGTTAGGATTATTTATGGGGAAATGATGTTAGAGATATAAAGACACGCAAAGTTATTGTAAGGCTGACGAGTAGAGAAGATTATCAGTTATCCATAAACACAAGATAAACTGCGCAAATCAACAATACGAAAGCCGCATAATGATTCCATTTTAGGCTGATGCCCTGAAACAGCAGCATAGCCACCACTGTAAATACCAGTAGAGACACCGCCTCTTGTATGACCTTTAGCTGAACGAGAGAATACGGTCCACCGTTGCCTGAAAAACCCATGCGGTTAGCCGGAACCATAAAAGAATATTCACACAAAGCGATTCCCCACGAAAAAAGAATCACCACCCAAAGAGGCCAGTTTGTGGAAATGCCGGATGTCTGGAGTTTCAAGTGTCCGTACCAAGCAAGTGTCATAAACACATTCGACACAAGGAGAAGCAGAACAGTAGTAATTGCAGGATTCATAGTTCAAGAATTAATGTAAACCAATTAATGATTATTTCTTAACTCGTAGACCTTATCATATATCTCTTTACTCTTCTGTCGGCTTTTAATAAGAACAGGTCGCAAAGCTTTCATATTTATGTACCTTTTACCATTGCCGTACTTTATGGGGAAAATCTTCTCCTTTAAAGCCAGCACATTGGTGCAGTACGGACTGGTAAAACCTTCACCTGTGGGTCGAAGCAATTCAGGTACACTATTTAATGTAACCGGAGTGACAAAGGCGCATGGAGGATAACCGAGAACAGTCCACATTATCATATCAGACACCGGCATATCAGGAGTAACGCCCTCAATCACCACTGATGCAGAAGACGTATAGCGGGCAATAAAATCCTGATCCACTGCCCACGAACATGTATCAGCCTCAAAATCTTTACCTATAACGGCATTATAAAAAGATTTGGAAGCCTTCTCAGTGAAGCTCTCCGGACGGAAACCGCCGTTAGCAAACTCATCGGCAAGAACATGTTTAAGGCTCAGTTCGCGTAAATATCCATATCCTCCGCCTTTCACGCCAGCCACTGAATAGTTGGATCTCACAATAAAACCGTGTGGGCTATCCGACACATTAAAACGCTTGTATGCTCTGTCGTTCACTTCAAAATAAGCGAGTCCGCCCATAGCGTCCATTACGCCAAAATTAGCCTGAACTCCCATTGGTTTCTTCATATTGGAGAGAATACGCTCGAAATCGTCAACGCTTCGGCACATTCTCAAAGCAAACGACATAATATAGCCTTCGCGGTCCTTAATCTTTGCCGTATCAGGAGCAAGATTGTAGGAAGCAGTGTTCATAATTGCGAAACCCGCGTCGTTCATTCCCATCCACGCCTGAGCAAGCTTTGTGTCGCCGCCGTTAAACAAGGCAACATAACCTAAATTGCCTCCCTTCGCCGGTATTTTTTCGATAAAGTTTTGCTCGTGATCAGTGTCACGATTCTTCCACATCAAAGGGCGTCCAGTGCCGGAAGCCTTGGCAGATACAAGCATAGATGTACAGGCATCCGCACTTATAATCGTCGAGAGCAGCAAACTCAGGACAATAATAAACTTATTTTTTATTACTTTTATCATATCCATTTCTAATTTTCTGCAAAATTACGATTTATTTCATATTTAAGAGCAAAAAGAATACTAAAAGTTTGGGTATTTATACACTTATTAGTAATTTTACTGTCTGAATTAACCAAACCAGATAATGAATTTCCAAGACTACACATATACACTCGCTATACAAGTACGTGACTACGAATTAGATGCCGAAGGCATAGTGAACAATGCGGTATACCTCAACTATATGGAATACACCCGCCACGAATATTGCAAACAAGCTGGTATATCATTCGGAGAGATGAGGGACATGGGCATTATGCCTGTTGTGTCGAGTATGGAGATATTTTACAAAAATCCGCTGAAATCGGGTGACGAAATTATCAGTTGCCTTAACATAAGCCGCAAAGGCCCGCTCTTCATCTTCAACCAAGACATTTACCGCACCGACGGCACGCCGGTGACCACAGCCATAGTGAAAATAGCGTGTATAGAAAACGGTCGCCTTTCGCGAGGAGAGACTCTCGCAAAAGCATTTAACCTCATAGACTAATGGTAGCGCACGACCATCTGCAGCAGGCAATAGCCATAAGCCACGCTAAAGGAATGCACGCCCATACTCTACGTGAGATACTTGAACGAGTGGGCACTCTGGACGTTTTTTTCTCGCTCTCGCAAGCGGAGTTAAATCGTCTTGTGGGTGTTAGCAGCGATATTTTCTCTGATTCTTACAGAGAGGCACTATTATCAGAAGCTGAAAAAGAAGCTGAATTTGTAAGGCGCAGCCATATAGATACTTTCTTCATTGGCGACGAAAACTATCCCCGGCGGCTCGTTGATTGCGAAGACGCTCCCCTACTCCTTTACAGAGTGGGCAGCTGCGATCTCGACATGGCACACACCGTGGGAATTGTGGGAACGAGAAGCGCATCTTCTTACGGTATTGGCTTTACTACTAATCTCGTGGAGGAATTAGCAAAGAAAGTTGATAATTTAGTGATAATAAGTGGTCTTGCCTATGGAGTGGACGTAGCGGCGCACATGGCATCGCTTGCTCAA
Source organism: uncultured Bacteroides sp. (assembly GCA_964546885.1). GTDB lineage: Bacteria > Bacteroidota > Bacteroidia > Bacteroidales > Muribaculaceae > CAG-873. The sequence continues at coordinate 24,001 of CAZJKZ010000021.1, read as the reverse complement.
GGAGTGCCCACAATTGGTGTTTTGGCTCACGGACTTAACACCATCTATCCAGCCGATCACCGATCTGTAGCTGCAAAGATGGCATCGAGCGGAGGGGCTTTGGTGACGGAATACTGTTCCAACTCTCGAATTCACCGCAGCAATTTCTTGGCTCGCAACCGTATTGTTGCAGGCCTTTGCGATGCGTTAGTGATAGTAGAATCTGACTATAAAGGAGGCTCGATGTCAACAGCACGAATATCCATGAACTACAATAGAGAAGTATTTGCACTCCCCGGACGAGTAAACGATCCTAAAAGCCGAGGCACCAACCACTTGATTGCCAACCATACGGCATCTCTAATAACATGCGCCGACGACTTAATAGAACAAATGGGCTGGGAGAACCGACCTATTGAGGAAAACGAGAGCCCACAACTATTTAGAGCATTCACAAAAGAAGAGCAAGAATTAATAGACTTCATCACAGCGCATCCAGAGGCAAGCATCAATGACCTTTGTGTAAAACTGAGCAAATCCTACTCTATTGTCAGCGATATGCTTTTCAAGCTTGAATTAGACGACTTCATCACCATGCTTCCGGGAGGCCGTATGTCGATAAACAGCTACTAAGCGACGTCCAATCAAAATAATTTGAGGAAATACTCCTATAATTTTAGCAAAATTTGTAAATTTGCAAATTAAAACATATAACTGATGAGCCAACGACAATCAATATACGAAATAGGAGCTAACGACGGATGGAAGATGGGATTGTACCTATCCGCAGTCTTCTTGCTTCAGGCCACCGGCATGAAGTGGATACCGGGACTGATAATCGGTAATATCCTGATGCTCGGCATTCCCTTTTTGGCCTACTGGCTGTTGCGGCGCAAATTTATAGAGGCAGAAGGCAAGACCCCATTCTCAGGGATATGGCTGCACGGCATAATATTCTTTTTTTGCGGTAGCTTGATTATGGCAATCATGGCTTATGTGTATCTGAGATACATAAATACCAATTTTATTGTGGATCAGATACATCTATTATCAAACACATATAGTCAGCTTGGTACACCAGAAGCCGAGGCATTCGCACATCAATTCGAAAGATTGATTGAGTACCACCTCGTGCCATCGGCTATTCAGATGGCGTTCTCGCTAGTGTGGTTCTGCAGTTTTTTCGGGTCGATGCTTTCTTTAATTCTTTCAATCATCGTAAAGTACCTACCGATACGAAATAGAAGAAAATAATACAATTATGGATATATCTATTGTAATACCACTATATAATGAGGAGGAGTCGCTTCCCGAACTCCAAGCGTGGATCGAACGGGTGATGCACGAGCACGGATTCAGCTACGAAATAATTTATGTGAACGACGGATCTACCGACGGATCATGGCGTGTTATAAAAGAACTCAAAAAAAAGAATCCGGAAGCAGTGAAAGGTATATCTTTCAGGCGCAACTATGGCAAGTCGCCGGCCCTAAACAACGGTTTTGCCATGGCAAAAGGCGATGTGGTAATCACCATGGACGCCGACTTGCAGGACAGTCCTGACGAGATACCCGAACTTTTCAGGATGATTACTGAAGACGGATATGACTTAGTGTCGGGATATAAGAAAAAACGCTATGATCCGCTGTCAAAAACTATACCGACTAAACTTTTCAATGCCACAGCCCGAAAAGTGACAGGCATCCACAATTTGCACGATTTCAACTGCGGACTAAAAGCTTATCGCGGAGAGGTGGTGAAACACATAGAACTCGGAGCCGATATGCACAGATATATCCCCTATCTGGCTAAACTCTCAGGCTTTAACAACATCGGAGAGAAGGTGGTGCACCATCAAGCAAGAAAATACGGTAAGACTAAATTTGGCCTTGACCGATTCGTGAATGGCTATCTCGATCTGGCGACCCTCTGGTTTTTAGGGAAATTCGGGAAAAAACCGATGCACTTCTTCGGTCTGCTCGGCACCCTTATGTTTATCATAGGATTTATAGCCGTGATAGTGGTGGGAGTTTTGAAACTCTACAACATGTATAATGGCAACCACTATATCCTTGTCACGGACTCGCCCTACTTCTATATAGCCCTCACAATGATGCTGTTAGGTTCGCAGCTTTTCCTAGCAGGCTTTATAGGCGAAATGATTGCCCGAAATTCAGCCTCTCGCAACCAATATGAAATAAACGAGACAATAGAATAATCCACTTATTAATCTTAATAAGAATTGCTTAATATTATGTTTGAAGACTTGGTAAAAGAACGGTATTCATGCCGAAATTTCAGCAACCGCAAAGTAGAGACAGAAGACCTTAATAAAATAATGGAGGCAGTGAGGCTCGCGCCATCAGCATGCAATAAGCAGCCTTGGCTGTTTTATGTTGTGACCGACGAAGAAATGCGCAAGAAGATACTTGCAAAATCTCGTCCTGCATTCATCGAAGCTCCAGTGTTGATAGTGGCTGTAGGGAAACACGAAGAAGCGTGGCATCGTCCAAGCGATGGTAAAGACCATACTGATGTAGATGTGTCGATAGCTGTAGAACACTTATGCCTTGCTGCCGCAGAGTTAGGATTGGGCACATGCTGGGTATGCAGTTTTGACACATATGCCACTGTGGAATGTCTTAATCTGCCTGTTGAGCACGAGCCAATAGCTATAATCCCATTAGGCTATCCTGCTGAAAATTCAATTGTGACTGAGAAGAAGCGCAAAGCAATGGATGATATCCTCAGAATAGTTTAGCCGCAGTTATACAAAGAATCAGTGACTCATAATGATTGACGATTTGAGAAATCTATTCCGAATTGCCGCAGCCGCATTGCTATCGTTGATAGTGTACGCTTGCAGCAGTGACGGCTGTCTGGAAAACCGCAGCTCAATACCGCTTGCGGGGTTTTACGACAACGATGGCAGCTTAATTACGCTCGACTCCATACGCATCACCGGTATCGCAGAAGACTCCGTCCCGGCCCTAAGCGAGGAAGGCACTCGTATAAACCAAGTGTATCTGCCGATGCGTGCCACTAAGGACAACACTTCATGGCAGTTCGCCTACAAATGGAAATATCTTAGCGATTACAATGTTGCCGACACGATAACTTTCTATTACGACTCCAATCCCTATTTCGCATCCGACGAATGCGGCGTAATCTACCGCTATTCAATCACGCGTATGGACTACACCACACATCTGATTGACTCGATAAAGATTCTCGATTCGCTAATTACAAATATCGACAAGCAACAAATCAAAATATATTTCCGCACAGACGACACCGACGAATGATCCAAGCAATGACCACAAAACGCACACCTAACACACTGCTTTTGGCACTGATAGTACTCCTAATCAGCGCCACAACATTAACGGCTGTCGCACAACGCAAAATCACCCCTGTAAATACTCCGCAGACAGCCACCCAGCCAATCAATGAATTTGAAGGCGACACAGCTCGCATAAATGCGCGCATAAGAGCAACGATGGCACACTATCACGACGAAAATGGAAATATCGTGTATATTGATACAGTGACAGGAAGGGAATGGCGCGATTCAGTGGCCATACAAGCAACCAAGAAGCCCATGCAGTATCCTCTGCTACAATCGGCTTCGGTGGGTGTGGATATATGGAATCCGATCATGCGAGCTTTCGGACAGCACTACGGACTAATTGATTTTTGCGCGCAGCTAAGTCTTCACAACCGCTATAAACCGACATTTGAAACCGGTTTAGGTATTGCAAAAAACACACCAGTCGGCAACAACTTCACATATAAATCACCCCTAAGCGTTTACGCTCGACTGGGTATGGACTACAATTTCCTATACAACTCCACACCTGACTACCAATATTTTGTGGGCATAAGATTTGGCTTCTCCAAATTCTCATATTCGATAGAAGACATCACTATCAATTCCACTTATTGGGACGACCCGGTACACCCTTCTCTGCCCACGCAAAGCCCGTTTGTGAGCTGGTATGAATTCGTGATGGGACTCAAAGTGAAACTCTGGGGTCCCATATATGCAGGGTGGACATTCCGATTCCACGGCATTGCCCACGAATCAAAGACCCCGTACGGCAAACCATGGTACATACCAGGATACGGGTCGCGCGGGGGCAAAATTACAGGTTCGTTCACAATATCTTATACTTTTGATTTGAACAAAAAAACCGTACCATCCGTTAATCCATCAGGACCGGAGATACTTATCCCAACTCCGGAAACAGAAGATCCCTACACACCGGGCATCACTTCATCTACATCGGAAGAAGAACAGGCACAACCAGTGTTTATGAACAACGAGAATGAAGCTGACTAAAGTTTATATAAACAAGGTAGAGGTTTAACTATAAATATTCAAGAGTATGAAACGAATTGTAATTATTGGAGCGAGTTCAGGAATCGGTAAAAAAGTGGCGGAGGATTTCGCACAGGCAGGATGGGACGTGGCTATAGCCGCACGCAGAGCCGACAAACTCAAAGCGATAGCACAAAAATATCCCGAAAGCATGATTTATAAAGCCATTGACGTGACCGAGGACGATGCCGTAGAGCGTTTCAATGATCTTATAGAAGAAAACGGCGGAATGGATGTACTTCTATTTGCTTCGGGTGTGGGATTTACAAATCCAGAACTTCTGCCCGGAAAAGATGATGAAATTCTCGAGGTGAATGTTAAGGGTTTTACTCGCATAATAAATGCCGCATATATATATTTTAAAAACACCGCCAATCTGCGCAGAGGCCGTATTGCCGCTATCACATCAGTAGCCGGCACAAAAGGCATAGGCATTGCAGCCACGTACAGCGCTTCGAAACGATACCAGCAGAATTATCTCCAAGCTATAGACCAACTTGCGCATATACAGCACGTTGATGTAGGCATAACCGATATACGCCCGGGATTCATACGCACTGACCTGCTTGACCCAAACCGCGCATATCCTTTGACTATGGCTGTTGACTATGCAGCTCCTAAGATAGAAAAAGCAATTTTGCGCGGAAGTCGTGTTGCTACAATCGACTTACGATGGAGCATCATAGACACTCTGTGGCGCATGATACCCAACTGCGTATGGCCGCATCTGCAAATCAACATTTAGCACAACATGACCAAAGAGGAAAACACCCCCGACTTTGATATTATCGAAGCTGGCGACACCATCTACGAGCCCACTATCGTGACATCAGATGGTGTCGAGCTTTATGAACATTTTCATTTCGTGGCCGACAAAGGTCAGGATTTGCTGCGTATTGACAAATTTCTGACCACCCGTATCCCCAAGACATCACGCAACCGCATTCAGCAAGCCGCCGAAGCCCGATGCATACTTGTCAATGGAAAGGCCGTGAAGTCCAACTATCGTGTAAAACCACTTGACGATATAAAAATCGTGATGGACCGTCCGCGGTATGATTTCGAGATTCTTGCCGAAGATATTCCTCTCGACATAGTATACGAAGACAACGATGTATTAGTGGTGAACAAACCAGCCGGACTCGTGGTGCATCCCGGACACGGCAACTATTCGGGCACATTGGTCAACGCACTCGCTTGGCACTTCAAAGACAATCCCGACTACGATGTAACTGACCCGCGAATGGGATTAGTGCATCGAATTGATAAAGACACAAGCGGACTCTTGGTCGTGGCCAAAACCCCATATGCCAAGACTAACCTTGGCAAGCAATTTTTTGACAAGACCACTAAGCGAGAGTATGTCGCCGTCGTGTGGGGAGTGCCCTCACCGCCAACCGGGCGTATAGAAAGCAATATAGGACGCTCTGTGCGCGACCGCCTACAGATGGCGGTTTATCCTACGGACAGCGACCAAGGCAAGCTCGCAGTGACCCATTACGAGGTGATAGAGGATTTAGGACCGGTGTCGGTGGTTAAATGTGTACTTGAGACAGGGCGCACGCATCAGATACGCGTGCATATGAAGCATATCGGACATCCGCTCTTCAATGACGCGCGCTACGGAGGCGACCAAATACTCAGAGGGTCACGCACAGGGCAATATACCCATTTCGTAAACACCTGCTTCGCAGCGTGTCCTCGTCAGGCTCTGCATGCTCGCACACTCGGATTTGTGCATCCCGAAACAAAAAAGGAGATGTTTTTCACATCGGAAATTCCGGAGGATATGACCACCCTCATATCAAACTTCAAGAAAAAACAGATGTAAACCGGCATAAGATAGGTCTTAAAATGTAATAAAATCAAAGAATAAATAGTAAAATTTTGTCAAATGCGACAAAATTGCTAACTTTGCAGCCTAAATAGTAAAAAAGGCTCATGCCAAAGCCGCCCTAAGTGGGCAGGTATTGAACATTGCCTCGACGACAACCTTAAACGAATATAAATTTAAAAATTTATCGATATGAGTTTAAACATCATTGTACTCGCAAAGCAGGTACCCGACACCCGCAATGTGGGTAAAGATGCAATGAAAGCGGACGGCACCATCAATCGTGCCGCTCTTCCGGCAATTTTCAACCCGGAAGACTTGAATGCACTGGAGCAGGCATTGCGCCTCAAGGATGAAAATCCCGGCTCTACTGTCACAATTCTTACCATGGGGCTTCCGCGCGCCGCAGAAATCATCCGCGAGGCAATATTCCGTGGAGCTGACGGTGGAATAGTACTCACCGACCGTGCACTTGGTGGAGCTGACACACTCGCCACATCCTATTCTCTCGCTCAGGCAGCAAAAAAAATCGGAAATTATGATATAATACTTGGTGGACGTCAGGCCATCGACGGCGATACCGCACAGGTGGGTCCGCAGATAGCCGAGAAGCTTGGTATACCTCAGGTGACATACGCTGAAGAAATCTTGGGTATTGAAGACGGCAAAGTGACTGTGCGCCGCCGCCTCGAGCATGGTGTGGAGACAGTGAAAGCCCCCCTCCCCTGCGTTGTCACTGTTACCGGTACTGCACCTGAATGCCGCCCCCGAAATGCGCAGCGCGTGATGAAATATAAATATGCCGTTAGCCCGAGCGAAAAGGCAAAACTCAGCGAAGAAATGCAGGCTTTCGTAGAATCACGCCCCTACCTCAACCTTCAGGAATGGGGAGCAGCATATGTAGAAGCCGATCCCACACAGATAGGTCTACCCGGCTCGCCCACAAAAGTTAAGGAGGTTGAGAACGTAGTGTTCACAGCCAAAGAGAACCTTCGTCTTGAAGACAACGACGAGCAGATAGAGAACCTCATCAAAGAACTTATCACCAACCATACCATCGGCTAATTTTTTAGTTGGTAGATTTTCGCTTTTGGCAATTATGCCTAACGCGGAAACACAAAAACGTAAAGAAATGGACAATAACAATCTTATAGTATATTGCGAGATCGACGACGGGAAAGTAGCCGATGTAAGTCTCGAACTTCTCACAAAAGGACGTAAACTCGCTGACAAGCTCGGTGTGAAACTCGAAGCCATAGCTATTGGCGACAAACTTGACGGAATAGAAGACCAATTGGCACCTTACGGAGCTGACGTGGTGTACAAAGTAGAGGACAAACGCCTCTATCCTTACACCTCCATACCCCATACATCAGTGCTCACCACCCTCTTTAAGGAAATTAAGCCACAGATCTGCCTTATGGGTGCCACATGCATTGGACGTGATTTAGGACCGCGTGTGTCATCACATCTTCACAGCGGACTTACTGCCGACTGCACTTCACTTGAAATAGGCGACCATAAGGATGCTAAAACCGGAAAAGAATACACGAATCTGCTCTACCAGATTCGTCCCGCTTTCGGCGGCAATATCGTGGCCACCATCGTCAACCCGGAGTGTCGTCCTCAGATGGCCACAGTACGCGAAGGCGTAATGAAGAAGGAAATATATGATCCCAATCACAAAGCCGAAGTAATCAATCTTGATCCCGCTAAATATGTGAAGGATGAGGATTTCGTTGTGGAAATCATCGACCGCCACATTGAAAAATCAAAAGTCAATATCAAGAACTCTCCAATCATCGTTGCCGGCGGCTACGGTATGGGCAGCAAAGAGGGATTTGATATGCTATATGATCTTGCCAATACGCTTGGTGCAGAGGTAGGAGCTTCACGCGCTGCCGTTGATGCCGGATGGGTTGAGAATACTCGTCAGATAGGTCAGACAGGTGTCACTGTCCGCCCGAAACTCTACATCGCATGCGGTATCTCCGGACAGATCCAGCACATCGCCGGCATGCAAGAGAGCAGCATCATTATTTCTATAAATAATGACCCCAACGCACCAATCAACACGATAGCCGACTATGTGATAACAGGCAATGTTGAGGACGTGGTGCCTAAACTCATAAAATATTACAAGAAAAACTCGAAGTAAACGACTATATAATGGCTAATTTCTATAACGACAATCCCGCGCTGAAGCACCATCTTACTCATCCCCTGATGCGTAAGATCGTAGAACTCAAAGAACGCAACTTTAGCGAAGTAGACAAATACGACTACGCTCCCCGTGACTTCGAGGATGCCATGGATAACTATGACCGAATACTCGACATCGTAGGCGACCTTTGCGGCAACCTTATCCACGACAACGCAGAGTCAGTGGACCACGACGGACCCACTGTAAAAGACGGACGTGTAAGCTATGCACCCGGCACACAACAGAACCTTGAAGCATGCCGCAAAGCCGGACTCATGGGTATGGCTATGCCCCGCCGCTTAGGAGGACTCAATTTCCCGATCACTCCTTATATCATGGCTGCTGATATAGTAAGCCGTGCCGACACCGGTTTTGAAAATCTTTGGGGTCTTCAGGACTGCGCCGAGACACTATACGAGTTCGGTAACGATGACCAACGCAACCGTTATATCCCTCGTGTATGCGCAGGCGAAACCATGTCAATGGACCTCACGGAGCCTGATGCAGGTTCTGACCTCCAGAGCGTCATGCTCAAAGCCACAAAGAAAGAAGACGGCACATGGGTGCTCAACGGCGTTAAGCGTTTCATCACCAATGGCGACAGCGACATTCACCTTGTACTCGCACGTTCAGAAGAAGGAACACGCGACGGCCGCGGACTGTCAATGTTCGTCTATGACAAGCGTAATGGCGGCGTGAACGTTCGCCGCATAGAGAACAAGATGGGTATAAAAGGATCACCCACTTGCGAACTTGTGTACAAAAACGCACCGGCTGAACTCGTAGGCGATACACGTATGGGTCTTATCAAATACGTAATGGCATTGATGAACGGTGCACGCCTTGGTATTGCTGCTCAGTCAGTTGGTGTTAGCGAAAACGCCTATCGCGAGGCTCTCGCATACGCAAAAGACCGCAAGCAATTCGGCAAACCTATCATCGAATTCCCTGCTGTGGCAGAAATGCTTTCTGTTATGAAAGCCAAACTCGATGCTTCACGTAGCCTTCTTTACGAGTGCGCACGCTATGTAGATCTTTACAAAATCTATGAAGACATAGCACGCGAACGCAGCCTGACAGGTGATGAGCGCAAAGAGATGAAGCTTTACAAAAAACTTGCCGACGCTCTCACTCCTATGGCTAAGGGTATGTCCAGCGAATACTGCAACCAGAATGCATACGACTGTATCCAGGTGCACGGTGGATCAGGCTTCATGAAAGAATACGCTTGCGAACGTATCTATCGCGACGCACGCATCACCTCAATCTATGAGGGTACTACTCAGCTTCAGGTTGTGGCTGCTATCCGCCACGTTGTGACAGGCACATACAAGCAACTTATCGATATGTATGCCGCTACTGAGGTGAGCGAATCTCTGCAGCCTGTAAAAGATCTGTTGGCTTCACTGACACAAAAATATGTTGATGTTGTAGCAGCTGTCAGCGCAGCTGACAATCAGGAATACACTGATTTCATGGCTCGTCGCCTTGTTGAGATTGCAGGTAATCTCGTTATGAGCTATCTGCTTCTTCTTGATGCAAACCGAAATGAGGACTTCACAGCGTCCCTGCACGTATATGTGAAAATGGCACAGGCTGAAATAGCCAAGCATGTAGATTTCATCAACAACTTCGCTCCTGCACAGATGGAATACTATCGCAAATAATTGACAAACTGCAGAATTGTCCACATACTTTATACCCTGCCCCGGATAAGCAATTTATCCGGGGATTTTTTGCTTTAAACACGCAATAATAAGATGAATTTAACGTTTGAATTTTTAAAGACGACATAGTAATCACCGAAAAATGAGACATACAAAAATCTTTGCGATAATGACTGCGATGCTTATATTAGCATCTTGCTCAGGACCTAAACTATCTTTAGCCGACGAACAAATGGCAAGAGGAGAATATTTCGAGGCAGCCAAAACCTACCGCAAGGTTTATAATAAACTTACAAAAAAAGAAGAACGTCCGCTGAGAGGCGAAGTAGCATTCAAAATGGCAGAATGCCACCTTAAGCTGTCCCAGAACGCCAAAGCATCTGCTGCATATCAAAATGCGATTCGCTACGGCGTAACGGACTCGATAGCCCACCTACGGCTGGCGCAGGCTCTTCATGCTGAGGGCAAATATGCGGCAGCAATTGCCGAATATGAAAAATATCTCACGTTTGATCCTGAAAATGAACTTGCCATAAACGGTGTTTCAGGCGCCCGCGCCGCAAAAGACAAATCCGGATCAACAAGATATATTGTGAAAAGTCCGAAGTTTCTTAACTCACGCCGATCGGAATTCGCACCTCAGTTTTTGGAACGCAGCAATCAGGATCAGCTCTATTTCACTACCACAAATGAGAAAGTGACAGGAAAGGATAAAAGTGAAATCACGGGGCAAAAAAAGGGAGACATCTGGTTTATGAAAAAAGACGAGAAAGGACAGTGGACCAAACCCGAAGCAGCACAAGGCGAACTCAATTCGGAGCTTGACGAAGGATGTGTTTCATTCTCGCCGGACGGTTCTACGATGTATCTCACTGTGGCACGAAGATCGCCTAATTCAAACACCGGCGTAGAAATTTATACCTCTCAAAGATCAGATGCATCATGGAGCAAACCGGTGAAATTTGAAATAACAGCTGACACATTATCCTCCTATGGTCATCCGGCAGTGTCGCCTGACGGCACTTGGCTCTATTTCACCTCCGATATGCCCGGAGGCAGCGGAGGCAAAGATATCTGGCGAATAAATCTGAAAGAGAGAGGAGGATCGCTTGAAAATCTCGGAGAATGGATAAATACGCCTGGCGACGATATGTTTCCATACGTACGCACAGACTCTGTAATCTACTACTCTTCAAACGGACGTCCGGGTTACGGAGGCCTTGACATTTACCGTGCTGAGCTTACGCCTTCCGGTGGTTGGAAAGTGACTAATATGGGTACCCCAATTAATTCTGCCGGCGATGACTTCGGCATTACCTTCGGCGAAGGCGAAAGCGGATTTTTCAGTAGCAATAGAGGCGACGCTCGAGGTTACGACCATATATTTCAATTTGAACTTCCCGAACTAAAAATCCTTATATCCGGATGGGTACTTGACAGAGATGAAGAACCAGTACCTAACGCAGTCATACGAATTATTGGGAATGACGGCTCTAATCAAAAACAGATAGCCAAACCTGACGGCTCATTCTCCTTCCCGCTTAATCGCGGCATCAGCTATGTTATGCTTGCCGGAGCCAAAGGTTATCTCAACTCACGTCAGGAGTTCACAAGCGACACCACGGAGGTGGACATGGAATACGGAATCGATTTCATACTTGCATCCATCAACAAGCCGGTGGTGATAGACAATATTTTCTACGACTTTGATAAAGCGACATTGCGCCCTGAGTCAACTGTTGCACTTGATTCTCTCGCAGAAGTGCTCCGTGACAACCCAAACGTGACAATAGAGATGGCTTCACATACCGACCGAAAAGGTGCTGATGAATACAACCTTAACCTCTCGTCAAGGCGAGCACAATCGGTCATAGATTATCTCATATCAGTAGGTATTCCGGCTGATCGTCTGCAATCACAAGGATATGGCGAATCGCGCCCAAAGACTATAACCAAGAAGCTTGCCCGCCAGTATCCACAATTCAAAGAAGGCGACGTGCTTAATGAAGAATATATTGAGCAACTTAGTGAAGAAGACCAGGAAATAGCCGACCAGATAAATCGACGCACCGAATTTCAAGTGTTGTCAATTGACTACGAAATGTATTAGAGCATAAAAAAATGAAATTTCGTACAGAAATAGAGATACCTGCAAAGCATCCTTTGGATATTAATCACGACTCAAGCATCGTGATGCTCGGGTCATGCTTTACCGACAATATAGGAGAAATGCTTGAACGCGACGGATTCCATGTGAACCACAATCCAATGGGACCACTGTATAATTCGGCATCAATAGCACAGGCAGTTTCGCTTGCTTTAAGCACGGAACGAGTACTTAACCTGAAAGAGGATAATTCCGGAAACTGGCACTGTCTCGATTTCGCATCTCGGTATACCGCTCGCCACAAGAGTGAACTATTGAACAAAGTCAATGCCGACCTTGACCTGTTAGCTCAAAATATCCGAACCTGCTCCACTCTGATAATCACATTGGGCACAGCCTATGTATTCAAGCTCGAGGACAAAACGATAGTGGGTAACTGTCACAAATTCCCATCTTCCGATTTTTCAAGAGTAAGGCTTTCCGTAGATGAGGTTGCAAGCCATCTTGCTAAGATACTTTCAATGATTCCTGAGAATACCGACGCAATATTTACGGTGAGTCCTATCAGGCACACAGCCGACACATTGCATGGCAACCAAATCAGCAAAGCCACACTTCAGCTTGGCATAGCATCTCTTCCCGAAAATCGCTATCTGTATTTTCCGGCATATGAGATAATGATCGATGATCTTCGCGACTATAGATTTTATACCGATGATCTGAAGCATCCCTCAACGATGGCAATAGAGTACATATACGACACTTTCCAAAAGTACTATATGTCAGCCAAAACAATAAACCAAGCTCTCATAAGCCGGAAAGAGAGCAAGCGCACATCACATCGTCAAATTCTTAACCAAATATGAAAATTGATTCCACAAAAATACCGGAAATAGTTGACGCGAATTATTTCGAAGGTACTCCTCAACACTCCATAGTATCTACTTTGCTAACCGACAGTCGCGATCTGACGAATCCAACCGACACCGTTTTTTTCGCACTTAAAACTGAAGCTAACGACGGTCATAATTTTCTGTCGGACCTTCATGTCAAAGGCGTAAGAGTGTTTGTGTGTGATGAGCCTGTAAATGATCCGTCGATATTGAGCGATTCAATATACATAAAGGTTGACTCCGCACTAGACGCATTGCAAGCGATGGGAGGACATGCGAGGAATGAGAGTAATGCCACTGTGATTGGTATAACAGGCAGCCGAGGAAAAACGGTGCTTAAAGAGAATCTTTACGATATACTTAGAGAAAAAACAAACGTAATCCGATCGCCAAGAAGCTACAATTCACAGATAGGCGTGCCCTTGTCATTGTGGGAAATTGATGCGGATACGGACGTTGCTATCATTGAAGCAGGAATATCACAATGCGGAGAGATGGAACGTCTGCAAAAAATCATACGTCCCGAAATAGGCGTTTTCACCTCGTTGACCGACGAGCATGATTCGGGCTTTGAGTCTATGACTCAGAAGGCAAATGAAAAAGCCAAACTTTTTGCTAAATCTAAGGTACTGTTTATTCCGGCTAACTGTCCGCTTATTCTGCACGCTGTAAAGGCAAATGCTCCTGAAGCAGAAATAATTGAAGTAGACGGTGGCGAAAAAGAACTGACAAGAGCCGTTGCAACATATATTGCTATGCAAAAAGGCTTAGATATTGACGCAGACATTACCTTTGCGGATAACATCACTTCAAGAATCGATGTAACCGAAACTCTCAAAAACTGTCTTATCGTGTACGACTCATTCACTACTGACCTCCGATCGGTACACGATGCACTCAATTTTACTTACCGTCATCTTACCCAAGGCAGAAAATTTACATTTATTCTGTCAGACCCACACTCATACATACCTGTCCATGAGTTATCGCAACTCCTTATTGCTAAGAAAGTTGACCGCTTCATAGGGATTGGTCCGTCGTTTGAAGATTTCACAATCCAAGGAATTGTTTGCGAAGCCTTTGATAGTGCACAGGACTTTATCAATAGCCGCACAATTTCCGATTTCGAGAATGAAGTGATTCTTGTAAAAGGCTCTTTGGGAAGCGGAGCAGACGAGATAAAGACAATGCTTGAAGCACCAAGACATGAGACAGTGATGGAGGTTGATTTAGGAGCACTGACTAATAACTTCAATTTTTTCCGGTCCAAGCTAAAACCAGAGACAGGTATAGTGGCAATGGTGAAGGCAGCCGGATATGGTGTAGGATCGCTTGAAATAGCCAAAACTCTCCAAAATCAGGGTGCCTCCTATCTTGCAGTAGCAGTGATAGATGAGGGAGTAGAGTTAAGGAGAGCCGGGATTACTATGCCCATAATAGTGATGAATCCTATAAGCACCAACTATAAAGCTCTTTTTGACAATCGACTTGAACCTTCAGTATTCTCCATGCGTGAATACAAAATGCTGCACGACAACGCAAAGAAATACTCAATCACCGACTATCCTATACACATAAAGCTCGATACAGGCATGCACCGAGTGGGATTTCTCGAAAACGAGCTTGACGAACTCATTAGCACCCTGCAACAGAAACCGACACTAAAGGCCGCCTCAATATTTTCGCACCTCGCCACTGCCGACTGCCTTGACCAGGACGAATATACTGAGATGCAGCTCAACACTTTTAAGAGGATGAGTGACAAAATCGTGAATAAACTTCCCTATAAAGTGCTTCGTCATGTGCTCAATACTGCCGGAATACTGAGATATCCTGAACATCAGTACGATATGGCCCGTCTTGGCATAGGACTTTACGGGGTGTCGCCTATCGAAGGTTACAGATTACAACCGGTGGCAAGACTACTTTCCACAATTATCTCTATAAAAAATTGGGATGAAGGCGCAACTATAGGTTATGGCAGAAAAGGTGTGGTGAAGAAACCATCAGTGATTGCTACTGTACCTATAGGATATGCCGACGGCTTAAATCGCCATCTGTCAAACGGAGCAGCCTATGTACTGATCAATGGTGTGAAATGTCCGATAATAGGTAATATATGTATGGATCAATGCATGGTTGATGCTACTGACGCAAATGCAAACTTAGGAGATACTGTGGAGATATTCGGTACGAATGCTCCAATTGAGCGACTGTCCGAAACTCTTGGCACCATCCCCTACGAGATTCTCACCTCTGTTTCGCCTCGTGTAAAACGCATTTATTTTCGTGAATAGACCTACAACGTTGAAACATCAAGTTATCTCCGTTATGAAGAAACTCATTAATATTCCCATATTTACTTTTCTTTTGGTTATGTCAGCATGTGACAAGAAAGAAGAGCCTGAATTAAGCCCTACGCCCCTAAAAATATCCTTTATCGCTCCTTCAGATGAAAATCAAGAGGCGGGATACTGTGAAGTGTTTAAATACACTAATGACAATCTCATAAGTAGCTGGGAGTATAAGGATGAAAACAATGATGACGCAATTAGATCATCATATGAATACCGTGATGATACAATTCTAATTGCCTGTAATGAAATAAAAAGGAATTGGCATTATGAAGAGAGGTTATATCTCAACCCTAATGGAACAGCAAATCGTGCTGAAGGTAGAGCTAGAGTTTATGACTCCATAGATCCAAGTCGTGTAGTATTAATAAAAAATTATATAGTTAACTTTAAATATAATTCATTAAATCAGCTTACTGATATATCAATTTCGGAGAAAAGAGCGAATGACAATGGATGGGAGGAATCAAATTCCTTAGATTGGAGTGTGAAATTAACATGGGATAACAATAATCTGAAAAATTACTCAGAATTTCACAACTCTTCATCACCCTATATTGATGTAACATACTCATATTATGATGGGACTACAATAAATTATATGCCCATTTTGAACCGTCCAATATTACGGTCATATTATTTACCATTACAATATCAAGGTGTGTTAGGCAAACAATCAGAGGATTTAATTAAATCCTACACAGTCTCACAACCTCAATCATTTGACTATATTAAATATTTCTCATACGATTTATCTCTTTCTGTACGTAACTCAACGGTCGAGAATTATTATGAGAAATGTAATGGCAAAGAAATTAAATATGTTGTTGGGTGGGATTAGGAATCAATATAATAGGAGATGCAATTTCCCAATTGCATCTCCAAAACTACATGTATTATAACTATTTATTTTTTTTGACTATTATAATTCTACCGGAATTCTTATCTACCGTGATTGATGCTATATTATCCGAAGATATATTTTTCATGTCATCATAATCAATTTTCTTGCCATCGAGATATACCTCTAAATCTTTGATGCTTGAAGATGATTCGTTGTCAGTAATTATGATAGATTTAGTTGATGTCGAATCAGGGGCACTGTAAACTACCGCTCGAGCATTATTGAAAAATTTTTCAAGATTGAACGGGATTTCTTCTCCATTAATTATCAATGTCATACTCGCATTCTCAAACTTACTTGAGAAAGGGAAAGTAGCGGTAATTTTGGAATCACCATCAGTCAAATTACACTGCAATGACTTGGCATTATAAGTTTTACCCATTGTTGTGAATGTTCCGCCTGACACCGACACACTATTTCCAACATTTTTGCCGTTGATAACTACGGTAGTCTCATTACCATCACTCGTGATTTTGCTGACTTTATAAACCTGAATGATATTTTCGTCATGTGGCAGATTTTCACTACCTTTGCTGACAGAAATCTCACTGCTGCTAATTGTGGAAATCGCAGCTTGAACAGATGGCACAGAGGCCACGCTCAGTGCCAACGCGAACATCGGCACAAGTGCAAGGGCTTTCAGTTTACGCCCGGCACCACTTTTTTCTTTGTACATCATGGTGATACGTTTTTTTAGTTTACTATGATTCAGGCTGTTGGCTAAGGACGGGAATCTGGCGCCAACGGCCTTTTTTATTAACAACATTTGGTACTCACGGATATCATATCCGCTATCCATCACGGCCATATCTGCTTGATACTCATGTACCAGCATTAATTCTTTACGCATGAGCCATGCTGCGGGATTGAACCAATTAATCACGCATACACCCTGCGCTATCAATAAATCCACCCAGTGGTGACATGCAATGTGCTGTATCTCATGCGCTACGATTGCTGACTGATATTTTTCATAGTCAGATCGACTTATAACTATGTATTTTATCCAGCTGAAAGGCGCAAACCTTGAATTATCTGTCAATACAATGGTATAGCCTTCATGGTTAATCTTCTCTCCACAGCGTATTAATGATATGAGTCGCCACCATATTACCAATGTCCTGAGAGCTACAACTAACATACCAATTACAAATAACCATAAGAGTACTATACTCCAGGTATGATGAGAATCTACACCAACAAGAGGTCCATTTACAATCGTGAGTTCAGAAATCACATTATGATTAGGGCGGGAAGGTAGCAGCCTTTGTACAAGTGAGGTAATCGGAAGTGCTGTGAATGACATCACATAAATCAGTAGCAAAACCTTGCGATTATATGCATGCTGGTTTTCTCCTGAAAGAAATATTTTAAAGGCAACATACATTGATAGTAGAAACATTCCGCTCACTATCGAATAAGATAACAACTCTCCCATTATTTTCCTTTTTGCTCTATTATATTCAGCAGCTCCTTTAACTCTTCAGCAGTAATTTTTTCCTCGGCAACAAGAGATGAGACTGCGCCGAAATAACTTCCACCAAAATAATTCTTTATAAAGGTGCCTAAGCTTTTACTTCTGAACTCCTCTTTTTTTGGAATGGCATAATAATGGAATGAACCTCCCTCCTCTTGATGAGCCACAAAGCCCTTTGACTCCAATCTACGCATTACTGTAGAAACCGTATTGAAATGCGGTTTGGGATCCGGATACAGCTCTACAAGTTTACTAATCAATATCGGTCCATTCTCCCAAAGTAGACGCATCAGCTCTTCTTCCTTTGGTGTAAGTTGATCTTTTGAATTCTTCGCTCTCATAACTATTATTGTAGTTTATGGCGCAAAGTTACGAACTATTTTTGTAGTTGCAATAGTTCTTGTAAACTTTTAATGTTTATTAACTACAATAATAGTTACGATGGTAAGTTTGCATCAATTATCCTATCATATATTCGCTTGTCAAGAAGAAAGGCCTCCGAAAGGGAGGCCTTGGCAAATCAGAGTAAATATGTATTATTTTTCTGTTGACTCCGGACGTACGATTCCATCTTTTTCACATCGTTTTGTCATTCTTTCAATCCTTTCCTTTGTTTCTGGATGAGAGGAAAACATTTTGTCTACAGTTGATGATTTTATCCCTCCTTCGAGGCTCTGCAATTTTTCAAAAGACTTTACCATTCCCCAAGGATTGCGTCCGTTGGCAACGAGGAATTCATATCCGCAATCATCGGCTTCCTTTTCTTGTTTCTGAGAGTATTTGGCGTTAATCAATGACTCGCCGAGTGTGCCGAGCTGCGACTCTGTAAGGGCTCCTGCTTTGCCACCCGTAGATGCTACCGCATCCTTAAGAGCACCTGTCAGAAGTTCTGTCTTGAATGCATTTTTTGAATGGCGTTTTACTACATGGCCGATTTCATGGCCGATTATCCCTACGAGCTCATCGTCGTCCATTATGTCCATCAGCGCTGCAAATACGCGTACGCTACCGTCAGGACATGCGAACGCATTGACATCGATAACGTTGTAGACTTTGAAGTTCAATGGGATGCCGTCAGCATCTGTAATGCCTTCTACCAGTTTATTGAGGCGCTGGGTGTACGGATCATCATCAGGAAGAACCGGATTGTGCTTGTCCATCCAGTCTACGGATTCCTTGACATAGGCGGCCATCTGCTGGTCTGTAAGAGTAAAGGCTTGTACTGCCTTGGTTGCGCTACCCACGGCTTTCTTAAAGTTGATCTGTGCGTGTGCGATGTTAGTGCAGCTGAGGACTATAACTCCCATTAGCACTTTTACAAAGTGTTTTCTCATTCTTAAAATTATTATTTAGGTGGTTGATTATTGGTTATTATGTTTTTTGATGTGGTCATAATAGATACCATGCCGAGGCTTGATAACAGGGATGGAGAATAAACCCTCTTCAATAAGGAGATTTAACGAAGATCCCTGTTTTATCTTGTCATATTCGCTCAGTGGCCTCTCCATTTTTTTAATTTTCCCATCCTTCAATTCTATCTCTATTATATAAACGGTATATTTCTCTTCCTTGTAGCCTCGTCTTCCAGTTTTATATATGCGAGTGCGAACTTGGCTGTATTTTCTTACCACTGGAGTCTGATATTCATATCCTGTTGAAGGGTCGGAAATTTTAAAATTCAAAAGGTAGAACGCCGCTAATAAAATTGAAAATGATAAGATAAATGAAACGGGATATTCCAGATATGCGAGGATTGGACGAGTAACACGCTTCATATATCTTGCCAGCAAAAATGATATTGGCAGTGCAAGGATAGCACATATAGATGCCGGTTTCCACCACTCTATGAGGGTGAAAGAATGCAGACCGAATGAGCTTCCTAAGGCAGCTATGACTACTAATGTCATGATGCCAAATATGAAGATGTCAGCAAATTTTCTTTTCAACTCGTAATTCCATAATATTTTGTCATTGAAGTTTAAACAACTTCATTACAAAATTACAAAATCTGTACGAATCAAGCAATATTTTTTGTAAAAATATGACGCTCACGCATAATTGTATATAAGGAATTGTCAATCATAATCGGTATAACTTTGTGCACAAAGATAGTGTTTTTTTCTAAAATCCCTTAGTGAGGGATATTTGATGATATAACAAAATAAATATGTGATATTTTTCCAAACTAATAACGCGATTTCGAGATAAGACATGTCGTTAGAGGTCTTGACCCTGCAAGCAAGCTATCAGCTCGCTTCGTTCGCTCACTCACTTATACTTTTTGCAATCAGGAATTAAACTTCTACTTAAGTGCTTATATTTTTTATCACCGAAAAAATCAAAAAAAGCATCCAAAAATTTGGTTTATAACATAAACTGTTTTAACTTTGCAATCGAAATGAGAAAAGAGCGACAGCTACAAGTTTGCTCTTTCTTTTTCAAAATATAGTTTATAACATAAACCGTTTTATTAAACTTATAAAACTCCGACTATGGAAGAAAGAAAGATTACTGAAGCCGAGAGCATCGAAATCATAACCTCTATGATTTCACGTACAAAAGACCGTCTCGTGAAAGGCAGTGGCAATATCCTCCTAATGTGGGGATACTTAATCGTTGCAGTAACGGCACTTATTTGGGTGCTCCTTGTTAAAACTAATAACCCTGCCGTAAACTGGTTGTGGTTTCTCATCTGGTTGATAGGCGGTATCGCCACTCCTGTTATGGCTAAGAGAAAACGCATAGAAACAGGCTCAAAAAGCTATACTGACAAATTGACTTCATATATATGGTGTGTTGTCGGATTGACAGCCATCATTTCCGCTATATTATGTTTCGGGTTCCTTTTTATCGCTGGAAAAGATTCGTGGAGCATGATGTTTGCCTTCGCTCTCATTATCGTCCCCATGGCGGAAATCATGCAGGGATTGGTTATCAAAGAAAATTCTCTCCTTACCGGTGGCGGTTTTGGACTTTTAATTGGGCTGTTCACTATGTGTTGTATCTCGGCTCATGTAGTACTTATGGCAACTTGGTTCATGCCTCTTTTCATTATGGCATTTGCATCAATGATGATTGTTCCCGGGCACATATTGAACTCTAAGGCAAAACGTCAATCATGAGAGAATTGAATCCATTACTGCATTCTCAGTTGAGATTGGGCATAATTTCTATTCTCATGAATGTAGAGGAAGCCGATTTCGTCTATCTTAGGGAGAAAACAGAATCGACTGCCGGAAATCTAAGTGTGCAGCTTGACAAACTCTCTGCCGCTGGGTATATATCCGTAGAAAAAGGATTTGTCGGTAAGAGGACTCGGACAACAGCCCGAATAACCGCAAAAGGCCGGAATGCCTTTATAGAATATGTCGAAGCACTGAAACAATACATTTCTATGCAATAGAAATAAATTATAGATGAAAATAAACACTAAGTTTATGCGATTATATCTTGACATACTGTTCTTATACGCGATGGCATCCCTAAATGCTGTTGCGCAGAACGAGTTGCCGGATTCTTTGGATATTTCACATGAACTTAATGAAGTGGTAGTGACGGTTCCTGAAAATCAGACGATAGGCAGCAGGATATTTTTCTATCCTACAAGGGAACTTAAAAATGCCACAAACAACGGAGTCCAACTGCTTGCTGGTCTGCAAATCCCTGATTTAATTATAAATCCGGCCAGTGGCTCTATTGAAAGATTGGGTGGGGGCGAGTTATCAATAAGGATCAACGGCCGTCCTGCCTCTCAAATAGATATTATATCTCTGTCCCCCAAGAATATTACAAAAGTGGAATACACTCCCAATCCCGGTGTGAGATATGGGGAGGCAAAGGGTGTGATAGATATATTTGTAAAACGGCGCGAAACTGGCTATGGCGTTTCCCTCAATCTACTCCAATCAGTTAACCGGGGCTGGGGTAACTATACCGGAGCGTTGAAATATACATCCGGTCGTAATGAATGGACTCTTGACTTCCAGTCCAATCCTATGTGGCGAATGTCTGCTTCCCGTGACAATTCTGAACATTATATCTTATCAGACGGGACAGAAATACTACGTTTGGAGAATAGAATAAAGGCTCCCAATAGTATGGCCTCACATAGATTGTCCTTGCAACATTCCTATGCAATAGGAAGTAAATTTCTGTTTAATACCCAACTACGCTTATTTCGCAAGAACGATCGCTATATATCTGAAGGAGAAATAATCACCATGATTGGTAATCAAGCTTCAGATGATTTTGAGAGGGAAGTACTTCCGATAAAGTCTACTCAGATTGACTTGGATGTCTATTTTCATTGGAAAGTAAATAAATCCAATAAGCTGTATTTTAACTTAGTTCCAACAGTAATGAGTGGCTCGAATGATCGCAGTTATAAAACATCGGAGGTAGAGTTATATACTACCATATCCAACCGTGGATACAGGTTGTTTGGTGAGGGCGTTTGGGAATGTCGAATTGAGAACGGCATCCTCTCATCAGGCATAAGAAGTTTTGGAGAATGGAACGATGCAAATTACGATCATTATGGATTTTTAAGTGAAAAAAGTAATACGAATAGCGTATTTGCCGAATGGAAACAGGCCTTGAATAAGATTCAGTATAGTATCGGAATTGGAGGAACTTTTTTTAGCGTACAAAGGCCATTGAAACAAATATATTTAAATGCTAATCCTCGTATATACTTACGATATACCCCCGTCTCATGGGGCGGAATCTCCATTATCGGAAATGTAAATACAGTGTCTCCTACGGTGAATCAACTTAATCCAGTTATTCAACAAGTTGACAACTACCAATGGAGCAAGGGCAATCCCAGTGTTTCCGCCTTTCAGCAATATGACACAAAATTAGAATTTGACGGTAGATTTAAGGATATGTCACTAAAGTTTACAGTCGCAAATACCTACAACCATAGTCCAATAATGGGTGCTAAGACCTATATTGACAATCAAATCGTCAAGTCATATTACAATTCTGGGTATAACAACGATTTTATAGTCAAATCTCAACTTAGACTTCCTGTTTTCATAAAACAACTTAATCTTTCTTTAGAAGGAGGTCGGCATAAGATATCCAGCAAGGGGCTCAACTATCGGCATGATTATTCTCAGCCATTTATAAACGCTCAACTCATGTATATTGAAGGTTCATGGTGGATTATGGTGAAGTATAATACTACATATAATATTTTATGGGGAGAAGATGTTGTCAGCGCGAATAACAATATGCTGAATCTCGGCGTAGGCTATACTTACAGTAATGCGACTTTTATGGCAGGAGCTTTCAATCCCATTGGAAGTATCAGTGTTAAAAGTAGGGATTTGAACGCTATCGCTGGATTTGACAGAGATTATCAAGTGTCATCAACTCACCAATTATTCTGGGTAGGGATAACATTAAATCTCTACAAAGGTAAAAAACGAAGTGCATCCCAACGCAAGTTAAACAACTCTCAAACATACGAATCAATAAATAATGTAAAGAAATGAAGAAGTTATTATTCATCTGCGCATTGATAGCGATATTTGTCAGTGCGAAAGCCGAGACTCCGGCTTACACAATCACCTTGAGTGAGTTGCCTTATTCAGAGGGGACTATTTATGTTTCTGCAACCTGCGGAGATAAAGAGTTTCTCAAGATTGCAATCGAGGTAGAAGAGGATTCTGTGTCAATACCTGTTGATTTTTCTGAGTCAATCGGCAAGGAGGTATCAATACGAGCATTTCAGGATCTCGATGAGGATAAGCAGCTTAAATTCGATAGCTACGGTCGTCCGGCAGAACCCTTTCTACAAACCAAGTTCACTCCTCGAAAAGAAAAAACAAACTACAACTTCAAGCTGTCAGTCTTTTGATAGGTAACTCATAATACGTCAAAGACCAACAATCCCAGCAGAAATAGATATCCGTAGCCTTCTGGATAGCTATTTGGAATGGCGCAATAAAATCGATAATCGCATTGAGAAAGCCAAACTTAATGCGGCGGTACTTACAGAATTGGCGTACGGAAAGGATTATGTGGATATTCCTCTGACAACAATAAGCTGGTATCATAACTTTTATTAAGTATAATAATGTATAAGTATAATCATGAAGTTTAGTAAATGTTTAAAAGAGTATTAGTATATTGTAGGTAGGTAAATTCAAGAACGAAGTGCAAAAATTTTCGTTCTGAACAGCCCCAATATTTT
>CAZJKZ010000020.1:0-39013 GCA_964546885.1 uncultured Bacteroides sp. | reverse complement strand
TTTCGGTTTATACCGAGCCAAATCATTATGATGGAGATAATCACAGCAAACAAGCTCGTTACACCTATTCCAACACGATATTCGGTTATAAGTCTACGCAACATCGCTTTTGCATGGGATAACTGAGATGATGATGAATGGGGAGCAATACCAAGTATTTCTCCAATCTCTTTATGAGACAATCCGTCTAATACAGCAAGTCGAAATACCTTGCTGTATCCATCCGGCAGTTTGTCAATAATGTTACTAAGTTCATCCCATGAGAGGGCATTATCAACAGTGCTATCTTCATAAAGACTTTCACCGGACGTATCAGTCATGGGAACAGTTATGCGGTTTGAAGACTCACGAAGATACTGGAGCGACAAATTCCTCATTATGGTTGTGAGCCATGACTCAAATTTTATAGGCTCAATCAATTTATCAAGAGCAGAGAACGCTATGATGAAGCCGTCATGCAATATGTCCTGTGCAATATCATGGTTATGGACATACGCCTCTATGACCTTCACCATTGAAGGCGCATAGAGAGTATAGAGAAGTCCAAAGGCTTCTCTATCCCCTGACTGGCTTCGTTTTACGAGTTGCACAATATCCATTCGTATCAAATTTACTAAATAAAGATGAAACTACTATGAAAAGACTGCATGGATATTTGAGAAAAAATGGATTGGGTAATCAATACTCCTATAAGGAATAGCCGGTTCTGCTACCATTGAGGGTTTATGCCCTTGCTCGGTATTCCATAGGCTTCCGGATGGATATATTGAATGGCGGAACAAAATCGAAAATCGTATTGAGAAAGCAAAACTCAATCTATGCTGACAATCAGCATAGTTAAGCTTTCATATGAACATTTATTGTAGCGAAATAGTTATATAGTTTGTACTTACAAAAAAATAAGAATATGGATATTATAGAAGCTATGAAAGAGCGCCGTTCTGTCAGGAGCTTCAACGGCCAAGGACTCACTCCCGAACAAAATATACAGTTGAATAAGGCTATTGAAGAGGCAAAATCTCCTTTTGGAGGAAATATGACCATACGACTGAAAAAATTTGATTTAAAAGGTGGATATAGGCCCAGCACTTACGGTATGATAAAAGGTGCCGAGGACTTTTTTTTGCTTGGTATAGGCTCAGAGGAAGCTTCAGCTTTAAGTGCCGGTTTCAGATTCGAACAGGTTGTGCTTAGGGCATGGCAGCTTGGCTTAGGGACATGTTGGATTGCTGCCACATTTAAGGGCTCTGATTTTGATAAGGGGGAGTCATGGCCTGATGGAGAGGAATTAAAAATCGTATGCCCGGTAGGTAAAGCTGCAAAACAGTCAATAAAGGAAAAAATCACTCGGTTGGCTATTGGTAGCAAGAATCGTAAGCCTTTCTCTGATTTGTTCTTCTATGGTAATTTCGATACTCCGGTCCCTGAAAATAATCCGTTTCATGAGGCTCTTGAAATGCTCCGCGTTGCCCCATCATCTACAAATTCCCAACCATGGAGGGCTTTAGTAGATGGCGACACAGTGCATTTCTATTATTTGCAAAAAAGTCAGGCATCTGTACTCGACACCGGCATAGGCATTTGTCATTTCTTCGAGACTGAGAAGTTCAGAGGTCGTAGCGGTAGCTTTTCAAGGAAAGATAATGCTCCTGTTCCTCCCAAAGGCTGGAATTATCTTGTGTCCTACCGCTCTTTTTCATAAATACTCTTTGCTGCGACACTCTTAGATTTATTCGGTAGCTTATATCTTTTTGGAAATTAAATAAAAGGAGGGAGATTCCTGAATCTCCCTCCCAGAGCCGCGAGTGGGACTCGAACCCACGACCTTTTCGTTACGAATGAAATGCTCTACCGACTGAGCTATTGCGGCTTGGTTTGCGATGCAAAATTATAACTTTTGCGGCAAATATGCAAATATTTTTTTATTTTCCTACGGTTTGTGAAGAGAACGTAAGCAGAAGTTTGGCTTTGTCAAGATTGAGCTTTGCCATAACGGGGGAAGCCATATAGGGGGTCAACTTTGACAATATCTGTGTCGTGGAGGAATAGTACGAATTTGACTGAGACGTTTCGAATGTCGCTGCCACGGGCACAATTGAGAAAGTATAGTCCGACTCGTCAATATTATCTTTTTCCAAAAGCGAAAGCAGATATTGGCGCATGTCTCCAAATGAATACATACCAGTAGACGAACTGTATGTGGCGTAGAAGGATGTAATATTATCAGTCAGAGAATTATTGGCGAAGAACTTTTCTTTGTCCTTAGACAGAACTAAAAGGAGATAATTAGGAGGAAGGATGTCAAAATCGTTCTTTATTGATTCGCCAGGTATTGAAAAAGTGAGAGAGTTCAGCACTTTAACAGGGTTGTTGTTGGCACGGTAAGCTGCTATTAACTCCGGAGCAGGGAATCTCATCTTTGCCTCCAAACCCACTGGAGCCATTACGATAACTTCGCCATCCTCCACGCGTTTGGAGATTTCCGGAGCCACCTGCATCGACACATTGTTATTGGTTACAATTTCAGGTGTAACAGCATAATAATTGCCTTGTCCTACAAGCACCGTGTCGCGATCATTCGTAGAATCATGGTAGTTATAGTTGTAGTAGAGCGACATGTAATTGGCTCCTACACGTGCCAATCTGCCTGAGCCGAATGAATTTTTTATATATAATCCGGGGAAGTAATCAGCGAATGCTGTTGGTGAACTATAGGTGGCAGGGTCATCGAGATATTTCTGGTAGAAGTTACGGGCAAGCTCCAACGGAAGCTTAATGCAAATGTCCACACCGCTTGTCGAATTGATTCCATCCGCAGTTTTAGTCGCTACATTATATATCTTTGATGCTATTATGTCGTCCGGAGAATAATAATCCTCCGGATTGAAATTGCTGTAAATAGGAGTCGGCAACTGGCGGTTGAGCCTGAAGACATCAAGACCAAGGGGCACAATCGAATCGCCTATATATTCGCCTTTGGCTATAGACAATACGAGCACCAGAGAGTCGATGCGATCAAGCTTTATATTGGCTGTGTCTATTACCGACGCCGGCATAAATTGTGTGACCACGTCGCTGCTTAGTCTACCATAGCCCGGAGCGTCTATGCTGCCGATAAGCTGTGCTATTGTGCGCGACTGCACCTTATCAGTCTTTACCGCTTCGCCTGTCACCGTGAACGACGAGTCAATGCTAACGGTGATTTTATCCTCTGTGATGGATGATCCGATTTTAGATGAGTCGTCACAGCTGGCAAGCGCACCCGCTACTAAAGCGGATATTATAATATTGCGTATATTCATAAGGATAGATAGAATTGATGGTAAGCCTCGGGATTGTCGGTACCGGGGTAAGGAAGGAACGGCTTGCCCGAAGCCTTTGCGTATTCAATAAGGCGAGGATCCACATCTTCAGTAGCTTGCACCACAGCATCTGAATAGTCAATGGCAAGGCAGTTGATCGCGTAGGCGTCAATTTCGCCGTTGCACAGAGCTTTAATCTGGTCGCGACTAAAGCCGTCCATTTCAAGCTTTTCTACCATTCGAGGATCCAGATTTCCTTCAAAAGCATTTCCGAAAAGCGAGTATACAATCTTTGCGTTCTTAAATGCAGGGTCGTCGGGATATTTTACCTTAATATAGAGGGGATTCAACGCAGTCACCCATCCGGAGCAGTGTATTATCGAAGGATACCATCTGAGTTTTCTTACAGTCTCTACCACACCGAGAGCGAAAAATATCATGCGCTCGTCATTGTCTTCGATAAGATTGAGGGTTTCCTGTGCGGATGTAGAATGGGCAGGGAAGAAATCGTCATTGTCAATGAAATACACCTGCATTCGTGTGGGCTGAAGAGTGGCAACCTTAATGAGCAGTGGATGGTCGGTGTCATCAATTGCAATATTCATGCCTGACAGACGTATTACCTCATGCAGCTGGTTGCGGCGCTCGTTGATACATCCGTATTTGGGCATAAATGTACGCACCTCGATACCTCTCTCCTGCATACCCTGCGGCACAGTGCGGTTGAGGTCCGACATCACCGTCGATTCAAGATACGGGTTGATTTCTTGTGAAATGTACAAAGCTTTGTTGACTTCCATTCTAAATAGCAGTATTATATGTGGGCCTTTTAAAAGGCAATCTTTTTATTGGCTGTAAATATTATGCAAAGTTAGTGATTTTTTTTGGATTATCGACCATATGAGAGATGAGCAGATGGCGTAAGTGACTAAAATTTGCAATAATTAACGCATAAAACAAAAGGCAGCCTTTATCAGGCGGCCTTTTGAAATAGTTGATTTAAATAAACGTGGGGAGGCGCGAAAAGAGAGAGTAAACTATAATAATTGTTAGATTACCAAATGACTACGCGTTCTTCGGCGGGACGGTACATTGGATCGCCCTCTTCAATATCGAAAGCAGCAAAGAAGGGCTCGATATTGCGAAGTGTGGCATTTACACGCCAGCGTCCGAGCGAGTGTGGGTCAACTTTGGTACGACGCAGTATTTCTGCATCACGAATATTGGCAGCCCAAACGTTGGCATAGGCAAGATAGAAGCGCTGGTCAGGAGTCAAACCGTCGATTAATTCCCCGTCCTCACCGTTGAGAGAGTTGTGATATGCTGTGTGAGCCACACGCAGACCACCCTGATCGGCTATATTTTCGCCGAGAGTGAAGCGCCCGTTAGCATGAGTGTCACCGAGCACGATAATCTGGTCAAACTGGCTTGCAAGGCTATCAGCGAGCACTGTGAAAGCGGCAGCGTCTTCTTCTGTCCACCAGTCGGCGAGATTGCCGTTCTTGTCGAACTGTCTGCCTTGGTCGTCAAATCCGTGTGTCATTTCGTGGCCTATTACCACGCCAATTGCTCCGTAGTTGGCTGCATTGTCTGCTTCGGGATCGAAGAAGGGCTTCTGTAATATACCGGCAGGGAAGCAAATTTCGTTGGTAGTCGGGTTATAATACGCATTTACAGTCTGAGGCGACATATGCCAACGTGTCTTGTCAACGGGTTTGCCGTAGTCGGCGAGATTATAGTTCTGGTTGAAAAGGATTGACTGCTTGATATTTTCCCAATAAGGCTTAGAAGCGTCGATGGTAAGCTCGGAATAGTCACGCCATTGGTCGGGATAGCCAATTTTTACGATGAAGGCATCAAGCTTTTCGTGAGCTTTGGCTTTGGTGGCATCGCTCATCCATGTAAGAGAGTCAATATGTTCTCCAAGGGATTTCTGAAGGTTGCCCACGAGATCAAGCATCTTTGCTTTGGAGTCGGCGGGGAAATATTTCTCCACATAGAGTTGGCCGAGAGCTTCGCCAAGAATACTATTGGGCACCGACATAGCGCGTTTCCAGCGTGGTTGCTGCTCCTGCACTCCGGATATCACTTTTGACAGCTCGAATGCGGCGTTGACAAAGTCGTCGCTAAGAAAGCTTGCTGCCGACGAGAGATATCCCGCAGTCAGATAATCGCGCAGAGCCTGAATGTCGGTGTTGGCTATGATAGAGTTGACGGTAGATAGGAAGGCGGGCTGTCCCACGATAATAGTGTCTATTTTCTCTATGCCCTGCGATTTGAAGTAGTTTTTGAGGTTGAGATTAGGATACTGTATTTCAAAATCTGTGATAGAGGTAGGATTGTAGGATGCAGCCGGATTGCGAAGCTCTTCTCTCGACATTGAGGCCTGTGCAAGCTGTTTTTCGATAGCCATTGTGTTGTTGACGAGACGCTGGGCATCTGCTTCGCTGTATCCTGCAAGGGTAGCGAGTGTCGTAAGGTATGTCTGGTAAGCATCACGCACCTTTTGCTCCTCCTCAGTGTTGAGCAGGTAGTAGTCGCGATCGCCAAGACCGAGGCCGCCCTGCATCATATACATGGCGTTGACAGATGCGTTGGCAAGGTCGGGCTCAACTCCTGTGGCGAAGAAAGCCGAAATGCCCGGCATTGTGGCCACGGCAATTGTGAGCGAGTCCTTGTTAAGACTGTTGATTGTGGCTATATCAGCTGCAATTGGAGCGGCGCCTTGTTGGTTGAGCGTCACGCTGTCCATACCCAAAGCGTACATATCGGCGATTTTCTGGGCGTTAGACCCGGGGGCAGCAGTGGTGCGGTCAAGGCCAGTGATAAGTTCTTTGAGCTGTTCACGGTTGTTTTCTGCGAGTTGGTCGAAGGTGCCGAATCGCGAAAATTCGTCAGGAAGGGGATTGTTTACCATCCAGCCGCCGCAAGCGTACTGGTAGAAATCCTGCTTAGGTGATACCTGGGTATCGAGATTAGTCTTATCGATACCGCTTGCAGGTGCTGTCTTGGTCGAACAGTTAGTCATAGTCATCGTGCAAATTACTGCAGAAAGAATGACAGCAGTTTTCTTTAACATAGTGATTTATATTTGTTTTTAAGTTAATCCGTGAGTGGATTTTCAATTTGAAGATAACTCTTCATATTCCATTGTCGCCTGTTCCCAAGCGTTCATTGCGTCTTCTAAGTCTTTCAGGGTGTCTGCATGTGCTTTGTAAAGTTCGTCGGAGGCTTCGCCTGCGGCAAATCTATCTTCTATTGCGCTCTTCGATTCTTCAAGGCGCATCACTTTATTTTCAGCCTCTTCCATACGCTTGCGTGCGCGGCGAGTTGCCTTCTCGCGCTCGCGTTGTTCGGCATATGAAAGCTTTTGTTGCGAAACATCAGATTGAGCGATATCCTGATTGTAAGTAGGGGTTGTGGATTTTGGTAGGGTAGGGCTCTTTTCAAGTTCTTGCAGAGAGGCGAGTTTCTTCTTTTCCAAAAACTCGTATATGCCTCCAAGACATTCGCGCACCTGGCCTCCGCCGAATTCGTACACTTTCTCCACAAGCCCATCCAGAAATTGACGATCGTGGCTCACCACTATCACAGTGCCGTTGAAGTCCTTTATGGCCTGTTTGAGGATATCCTTAGTGCGCATGTCAAGATGGTTAGTGGGCTCGTCAAGTATGAGAAGGTTTACGGGCTCAAGGAGAAGTTTTATCATGGCAAGGCGTGTCTTTTCTCCTCCCGACAGTACTTTCACTTTCTTGTCGGAAGCTTCGCCCCCAAACATAAAAGCACCCAAAATGTCGCGAATCTTGAGACGCACGTCTCCAACTGCCACTCGATCAATTGTGTCGAACACCGTAATTTCTCCGTCAAGCAACTGTGCTTGATTCTGAGCGAAATACCCAATTTTGACATTATGGCCGATTTTTAGATTACCGGTAAACGGGATCTCGCCCATGATGCACTTTACGAGGGTGGACTTTCCCTCGCCGTTCTTACCCACGAAGGCAACTTTCTCTCCGCGCTTGATAGTAAAAGTGGCGCCGTCAAACACTTGATGATCGCCATACGCTTTGCCTACATTATCAGCGATTATTGGGTAATCACCTGATCGTGGAGCCGGAGGAAACTTAAGGTTAAGTCCTGAATTATCGACCTCGTCAACCTCTATACGCTCGATTTTGGCAAGCTGCTTCATGCGGCTTTGCACTTGCACGGCTTTTGTAGCCTTATATCTGAATCTTTCGATGAACTCCTCCGTGTCCTGAATCTGTTTTTGTTGGTTCTGATAGGCGCGCATCTGTTGTTCGATACGCTCTTTGCGTAGTTCCACGAAATGGGAGTAGTTCACTGAATAGTCGTATATTTTCCCAAGGGATATCTCTATGGTGCGAGAAGTGACATTGTCAATGAATGCGCGGTCGTGGCTCACCAGCACTACGGCTTTTGCCTTAGTTATAAGAAAATTTTCAAGCCACTGTATTGACTCAATGTCAAGGTGGTTGGTGGGCTCGTCGAGCAGAAGCACGTCAGGATGCGAGAGCAATAATTTGGCGAGTTCTATACGCATGCGCCAACCTCCTGAAAATTCAGAAGTGAGTCTGTTGAAATCTGACCGTACAAAACCAAGGCCCATCAATGTCTTTTCCATCTCCGCCTCGCAGTTGTCGCTGCTTTCCATCGCCAGTTGATCGGTCAGCGTGGTCATTCTGTCTATGATGGCATGATATTCGTCGCTGTCGTAGTCGGTGCGTTCTGCAAGCTGAGCATTTAGTGCATCAAGGCGCAGCTGCATGTCTTTAAGGTGCGAAAAAGCTTTTCGCACCTCTTCCACTACTGTCAGTGTGTCCGACACCTCCATTTGCTGAGGCAAGTAGCCAATGGTGGTGTCGAGTGGCACCGCCACACTGCCAGATGTCGGATTCTGTAGTCCGGCTATGATTTTTAGCATAGTCGACTTTCCTGCGCCATTTTTGCCCACAAGGGCTATCTTATCGCGGGGATTGATTACATAACTGATATTATCGAAAAGCGATTTAGCGCTGAACTCTACAGAAAGATTGTTGATTGATATCATTTACGATTGTTGCGTGTCTTTTTTATGGTGATGACGCTTTTGTCGGTGATAATTATGTCCATTTTCACGTCATGCGACTCAGCATCAATTTCGTCAATGAGCTGGAAATCGTATGCCATGCCTATTTTTGTTGCCTTGGTGCTTGCAAGCAGTCGGTCATAGTAGCCTTTGCCTCGGCCCACACGGTTGCCTTGTCTGTCGTAAGCCACGCCGGGCACTACGATTAATTCGATGTCCGATATATTTGCGGTGTCGCTCCCCGACGGCTCCTCGATATGGAATGCTCCGTATCGCAGGGTGGATTTGTCGTAAGGAAGTATATCAAGATTTACACCGTTGACTCTCGGCAGATAGAAATGCTTGCGTCCGCTCCATTTCTCGATAAACCGATGAGTGGAAATCTCGTCGGGGAGGGAGTGGTACATTAAGATATTCTCGGCCATTAGAAATGATGCATGGCGTTCGAGCAATTCAAAAGCTGCTGCTGCTGCGCTCTCTTTTTCCTGGTCGGAGAGCATGCTTTTCTGAGTCTTTACTCTTATGCGAATTCGTTCCTTATCCATAATTAATGCTTGTCTTAGGTTGATGTTATTCGGTTGGGATAGGCATCGCGGCATGGCGTAGAGCCTCGTCGATTGTGGTGTCCTGGGTGTTGACCACCTCATAGTAGCCCTCTATGCCGAATATACCGCGTGTTATCAAAGCCTTTAGTTGATTAACAAGCAGTGGGGCGGATTTGTTGATATAGGCCCATCTGGCCGGAGAGCCTTTGCTTACTGCATATTTCACGAAATCGCTGAGAAGTACGCCGTCGGGAGGTAGCATGGTTAGCAGCTCGTCCACGTTCTTTGCGGTGGACAGCTGATCTCTGTTGCCGTCGGAGTATTCGAAAGCATATTGGATGGGAAGTCCTTGATTCACTACATTTACATAATAAGATGTGATATATGCAGTGTCCTCCGGCACGAAATAGTCGGGCATGATGCCGCCGCCGCCATACACTTCGCGCCCCCCGTTTGTGAGGAATTTCTCGTCGATTTTGAGCTTAACGGAGTCGGCACTGAGCATTTCTCCGTTGTTGAAGCGGTTGATAAGCTCGAGATCGTAGTCTTCGTTGTCCCCAGGCTTATAGTCTTTCTGTATGCATCTGCCTGATGGCGTGTAGTAGCGTTGTACGGTGAGGCGAACCTCGCTTGAGTCGGGTAGCAAGATAGGCTGCTGCACTAGGCCCTTGCCGAAAGATCTGCGACCTACGATCCAGCCGCGGTCATTGTCCTGAATCGCACCAGAGAATATCTCGCTGGCGCTCGCTGTGAACTCGTTGATGAGCACCACCACTCCGAAGTCCTGGAACGCACCTGTGCCGTCGCTGAGTATCACCTGATTGTTGTTGGAGTTGCGTCCGCGTGTCGATACTATGAGATTGCCGGCAGGGAGAAATTCGTTTACCATCATCACCGCCGATTCGAGGTAGCCGCCGCCATTGCCTCTAAGATCCACTACATAGCTTTTGGCTCCCTGAAGGCGCAGCGAGTTGAGCGACTGCAGGAATTCGCGATAGGTGTTGCGTCCGAATTTCGACACCTTTACATAGCCTATAGAGTCAGTGATCATATAAGAGGCGTCCACCGATTTTACAGGTATGTCGTCTCGAGTAATGTTGTAAACAAGCGGTGTTTTTGAATTTGTGCGTTTTACCGTAAGTTGTACATTAGTTCCCTTTTTGCCGCGAAGCATTTTGAACACATCATCTTCACTAATGCCTGTGCCCGCAATATTGTCATCGTCAACCTTTATTATACGGTCGCCAGGTAGCAGACCGACCTTTTCGGAAGGACCATCAGTAATCACTTCCACCACATAAAGGGTGTCGTTTTGGATTCTGAATGAAATACCTATACCGCTGAATTTACCTTCGAGTTCCGAATTTGCGTCTTCAAGCTCTTTAGCGGGTATATAAGATGAGTGGGGATCCAGATTTTTAAGCACAAGAGGGATAGTCATTTCCACCATTGAGTCCATATCCACATCCTCCACGTATTTGTCGCGGATAATAGAAAATAGGTTGAGCAGCTTGCCTTCACTTGATGTTGATAGATGGTTGCTGCGACTTATGTACCAGCCTAAGAGAAGTCCGGCTATCAGTGTGAGCGCGAATGCCAGCGGCATCCAATATTTTTTGTTCATAGTGTTAAATCTATCTTATTAATTCTGATTGTCGACATGCACACATTCTACCCCGGCTCTTTTGAGAAGGTCGATTCCCGTAGTAAGGCGGTATAGATCTTTGAAAACGACGCGCTTGATGCCTGATTGGATTATCAGCTTGGCGCACTCTATACATGGCGATGCTGTCACGTAGAGGGTGGCTCCATCACTGGAGTTGTTGCTTCGTGCCACTTTCGTTATTGCGTTTGCCTCCGCATGCAGTACGTATGGCTTAGTGTTCCCTTCTTCGTCTTCACACACATTCTCAAATCCGGCAGGAGTTCCGTTATACCCGTCGGAAATTATCATATTGTCTTTCACTATCAAAGCGCCCACTTTCCTGCGCTCGCAGTAAGAGTTTTCGGCCCAGATAGCAGTCATCCGAAGATATCTTCGGTCAAGCACCGATTGTTTGGATGCGTTTTTGTCCATTGCCTTTGATTAGAAAATTATGCAAAGTTACGCATTTTTTTAATATTAAAAGATATAAAAGATTATAATATAATTTAAAAGAGATGCATGCAGAATGCATTATTACCATGCGGCTCTTATCCGCCAGTTTTTTGGCAGAAGGTTATTGGAGCGGTTGCCGAGATTTTTTACAAAACCTAATGGACGATTTTCATATGTCAACAGCACGATTCCTTTTGGCGTGCCGTCGGGGAGAGTGACAGTTTCGCGTCGGAGATAAGTCAAGGCTTGATCCTTTGATATATCACATGTCGCGAATGACGAAGCGTTAAGCGCTGCCGACAGAGCTAAGTCATGAGTAGGTATCGCGTCGCGTCCTTTCAGGGTAGCTACGTGTGTTCCCTTCCCGATTAAGTCAAGTTTGGCGTCTAAATCTTGTATAAAAGACAACGAATGAGTGGGTAGGGCAAATATCTCGTTGTTTTCACAAATCAAGGTGTAGCCTGGCTTTACCCATCCGGCAACCTCTTTATGCAGTGAAGAAGATTTGTCAGTCTTTGACCGTGGTGATACGTTCACTCCATTGCCGGGCTTCTTTACAACCGCTAAAAACAGCCCCTCTCCGCGTATTCTGCCCGGGAGGAATCTATAGCAAGGATAATCACACTCAATGCCATGCACAATATCATTATTTTTTTCAAGAGAAGATATATTCACTGGTTCGGCACCCAAATTTTCGATTATCCAACGTAGATTTCCCTCGTTTTCAAGTGTGTTGAATGTACAGGTACTATATATTAGATAGCCTCCCGGTCGCAGTGCCTCCCAAACATTTGACAGAATCTCACGCTGCGTGTCGGCGCATTGCCTTACAAGCGACTCGCTCCACTGTTCGCAAGCCACAGGCTCTTTGCGCATCATGCCTTCGCCTGAACATGGAGCATCAACCGCAACTATATCGAAATAGCCTTTAAGTTTTTTAAGTTTTGATGTTTCGCCACGGCTCACCACTACATTTCCGCTTCCCCATTTAGCAATATTTTCAGCAAGGATTTCCGCACGCTTATAATCGTACTCATTGGCTACAACTACCGAACCCTCAGGCAACGCAGAGACTGCCGCCGTGGTCTTGCCTCCGGGAGCAGCACACGCATCAAGATATTTCACCGGGCCTTTTACAATCTCTTTTATCACCGAGTAGATGGCCATTGACGATGCGTCCTGCACATAATATAACCCCTGGTGCAGTTTAGGGTCAAACGTGAATTTCGGACGATTCGGGAGATATACGCCCATTTCGCACCAAGGCACAATATCGTATCCGCTCAAATCGTTAATTGATGATTTGAGCGGATTTATGCGTACCGAAACATCCGGCGCAGTGAGTAGGGAAGTTGATAATATCTCAAGCGCCGGAAATTTTGCTATTTTATCAAGAAATCCTTGGGGAAGGGTCATAGAGAGTAAAATTCATTGAATGCGGAGACGGTAAAGAGATGGTCGTCAACTGAGGCGGTCTCTCTTATAGAATGCATAGCCCAAAGCGGTGCGCCCATATCCACGCCTCGCAGTGGTATCTGCGACGTGAGTATATTGCCTAATGTTGATCCGCCCGCCACGTCGGAATGGTTAACGAAATATTGATAAGGAACATTCGCTCTCTCGCATATGGTGCGGAACACGGCTGCGGAATCAGCGTCCGTCATATATTTGCAGTTGGCATTGATTTTGATCACCGGTCCGCCGCCAAGCATTGGATGGTTGGTGGGATCGTATTTGCTGACGTAGTTGGGGTGGAGGCCGTGTGCGTTGTCTGCCGACACCACGAAAGAATTCTCTATTGATCTAAGATAGCACTCATGATCTCCGCCTAAGGCTATATTGATGCGTTGCAGCAAATCGGTGAGTATGGGTGAGGCAGCTCCTTGCTTTGTGCCTGATCCCGTTTCTTCATTGTCAAAAATTGCCATTACACGAGTCATTTCTGACGGTTGGGAACTCGAACCGACCAAGGCAGAAAGTGCGCAATGCGCCATACTGAGGTCGTCAAGGCGTCCTGAAGTAATGAATTCCTCATTAACGCCCAACAAGCATGCGGGCGTAGTGTCGTACAGGCTAAGGTCAAAGTCGAGTATGTCGTCGATACCAACACCCAATTCATCTACTATTAGATTGAGGACAAAATTATTAGCTTCGGCTTTTTTATTGAGAATACCCACTATAGGCATCATGTCGGTTTGGCGTGAAAGTGGATTGCCGTCGTTCACATTGCGGTTGAAATGAATAGCAAGATGCGGGATGGTGAGGAGCGGGCGGCGGAAATTTACAAGATGAGACTCCGGGCGCAGAGGATCGTCGCTGCGGAGTATCACGCGTCCTGCAAGTGACAGAGGGCGATCGAACCATGTGTACAGAATCGGACCTCCGTACACTTCGGTATTGAGGCGAAGTATATTGCCTTCGCCGAGCATTTCAGCGTTTGGCTTTATGCGGAATCCGGGCGAATCGCTGTGAGCGGAGATGATCTTATATCCTGCCACGGGATCAGATCCTACAATAAACGCAAATATTGCGGAGTCATTTTTGGTAATATAATATTTGCCGTTTTCCTCAAGATTCCAGTGCATTGAGGGGTTTAAACGCGTGAATCCGGCTTCTTCAAGCTGCTTGCGTATTGTGGCCACAGCAAGGAAGTTGACCGGGGAGTTGTTCATGAAATCGATAAGGTCAATCATATCTACGCTATTTTACTCTTGATTACGGATTGAATTGAGTGGGCGGAGCACATTGCACAGGGTCTGGCTCCAATAAATCTTGAAATCTTCTTTTACAGCGTCAATACTGTCAAGAATTATGCCTTCGGGAGCGTCCTTGACATTTTCCACGAAGTTAAAAAGCACTTGGAAAATATCGGCCAATTCCTCTGAAATGCTTGCCGCAATGGGGGTGTCGGAGTATTTCATATCCGACTCAAACACTTCAAGATAAGTGTCGTCTTCGCCCAAAAGCGCTTCCATAGCCCGGCGCACGGAGTCATAATAATCCTCGTCGAGCGCAGCAGGTATGTAAGATGCCTCAGAGATTACAGCAGGAGACGATAGGTCCGACGCTGATATGTAAATTCTCGGCAACAGACGCAGCATATTGTTTATAAAATCCATCTTTGTGGACGATCCGGCGTTTTCTATAGCTTGGCAATATTCGTTGGATAGTGCGAGAAAAGCCAATATATTGTTGGATAACATAAGACGTGTCTTAAATAAGAGTTAATTTACCTGGTAGAGCTTGTTGCTAATAATGTAGTCATAGACGCCTTTTGGCAGAAATGCGCTTACGTCCTTGCCTTTAGCGATGGCTTGACGAATAAACGTGCTTGACAGGTCAATCGAGGGCGAGTGCACAAGGTCCATCCCGTCGACGCAGATATCTTTCACCTCTTTGCCGGGTCGTGGATATACAATCACTCCGAACTCATCAAGGATTTCCTCCCCCTGCTTCCAATGATCGAAGGCATTCCAGTTGTCGCTTCCTATTACCAATCTGAACCGTTTGTTTGGATAGCGTTTTTTCAGATAGTTGAGGGTATCGATAGTATATGATGGACGGGGCATCGTGAGTTCGATGTCGCAGATTTCCACATTCTTTAATCCTTGGCACGCAATGCGTAGCATTTCGAGCCGTTTGAGGTCAGGGATAAGCGTATCAGCGTCTTTTAAAGGATTCTGCGGCGAAATAGTGAGCCACACTCTATCCACAATACCCCACTGTGTGAGGTAGGCGGCAATCATTATATGTCCGATGTGCACGGGGTTGAAGGAGCCCCCCAAAATGCCTATTTTTTCCATTTTTATTCTGACAAATTTCTAATGAAAGTTGTGAACCGATATTACTTGGCAAGAAAATCTTTGATTACAGCCTCGGTATCTACTACTGCTGTTTCAAGATTGTCATTTACTACAGTACGGTCAAATTGAGGTGCAAAGCTTAGCTCATATTCGGCCTTCGAAAGACGTTGGTTCAGGCTTTCCGGAGTCTCAGTGCCTCTTGCCTCAAGACGTTTTTTCAGTTCCTCCACCGACGGCGGCTGTATGAAAATGGTGAGTGCTTTATCTCCAAAGAATTTCTTGACGTTGAGAGCGCCTTTTACGTCTATATCGAGAATAACATTATGTCCGGCATCACAAGTGCGGTCGATTTCCGATTTGAGTGTACCGTAATATCTTCCGGGATATACCTCTTCCCACTCTACAAAAGCGTTTTCCGCAATTTTCTCTTTAAATGTTTCGGTGGTCAGGAAATTATAGCTTACGCCGTCCACTTCGCCGGGGCGGGGCGAGCGGTTGGTGGCGGACACAGAGAATTTCATATCAATATCGCCTTTTTCTGATATCGCTTTGATTATGGTTGACTTGCCCGTACCCGATGGCGCAGAAACCACTATTATCTTACCTTCGTGATTCATAACTCTGTATTACATTATGTTTAGCACTTGCTCTTTTATCTGTTCGAGCTCGTCTTTCATCATCACCACAAGCTTTTGGAGCTCGGCATGGTTGCTTTTGGAGCCAAGGGTGTTTATTTCCCTTCCCATTTCTTGCGAAATAAACCCGAGTTTTTTGCCTTGTCCTCCTTCCTGAGCATCCATGGTCTCCATAAAATATTTCAGATGTTGAGCCAGACGCTGCTTCTCTTCGTTGATATCGAGTTTTTCGATATAGAATATCATCTCTTGTTCAAAGCGATTCTTGTCATATTCGGCGGAAGGTAGCATCGACAGGTTTTCTTCTATGCGTGTACGTATTTTTTCCACACGCTCTGTCTCATATTTAGGCACAAGATCAAGGTAGCCTTTTATCTTGTTAATGCGCAGTGTGAAAAATTCTTCAAGTCGCTTGCCTTCTTCACGGCGATGGCTTATCAAGGCATCAATGGCTTTTTTCGTAGTGGCTTTTAGGGTCGCGATTTCTTCTTCTTCCACGTCTTCTTTTGTGTCAGTCTTTATCGAGTCGGGAAAGCGGAGCAGCAGGTTGTACCAATCTGATGGTGCGGGTATGCCAAGCTCCTGCGACATCTCCATAAATTGTTTTTTATAAGCTTTCATGGCAGTGAGATTAAACTCCATTGATGCTGTATCGCCCATTGACTCAACTGTGATGATCAGGTCGGCTTTACCGCGTTGCAGCTCATGAGCCACCGTGCTCCGCAGTTCGGCCTCGTACTCTCGGTATTGCTGTGGTAGTCTCACCGAAAGATCCATCTGTTTGGAGTTAAGCGACTTAATCTCCACTGTAATTTTTTTTCCGGAAGTCTCGTCAATGGCCCTTCCAAAGCCTGTCATTGAAAAAAGCATACTTGTGATATAAATATTAAGTATTGATATTGCAAAGTTAATGTTTTTTGCCGTCAATAACAAATCTTAAATCGAAAAAGCCCACAAAGCCCACATAATTTTGGCATTACGTAAATCTTTGAGTTTAAAATCTTATTATGTTGAAAATTTGTTGTATCTTTGTATTCAATTAGCATAGGAGATATAATCATGGCAATGACAATTAAAGCCACTCCCATACTTTGGGGTGAAGATGCAGAGAGGTTTAACGAGGAGGCGGACCGCAATGGTAAGAATGGTAAGCTTTGCAACTAATTAAATTTGCAATCTCTAAGATAACATTTTTGATTTATATAAAAAATAACATACCATGGGCCAAAAACTTGTACTTGCAGCCACAATGCTGACTCTATTCTTTGGGGCACCCTTTGCATCTCCAATCAAATTAGGGAAATCCTTCGTGTCCCTCTCTATTGAGCCATCTGATTCGATTGATTTGCAGACTGTCACCCCTACAGTTATAGTCTCGTCGATTTTTGGCGAACCATTGTCCGGCAGGACTATCCCTATGCAACGGACAGCCGACAATAGCTGGGGTATGGATATACCCATGGAAATGGAACAGTCAATCGCAACACTTAGAATAGATGAGTCCGAGGATTCGTGCTTAGGATTGGAATTGCTGTATCTTACGCAGGGAGACACGATTGAAATCAAGGGGCTCCGGAAACCCGACGGTAAGGTTGGATATCATATTGCCTCCTCGGATTTAAGGAACAAACGCTGGGAAAGCGACTCAACCGCGACGGAAAACAATATGGCAACCACACTGGGAAGGATAGCCGCTGATATGAGTTGGATGACCTGCGGATCAACTCCCCAACGTTCGGATTTCAGCGACTACAGAAAACTCAATGAAAAATATGAGGGAATATTTTATGACAAGTACATTAAAAACGGCGTGCCCAACCTGCCTGACAGCACAAGAGCATGGTTTGTCAACAATTTAAGGCATGGCTATGCGGCGACATACCAACTCGCCTATAGAAAGCGGGCAAATGGGTGGTACAGTATTCCCTATGACAGCGTTCCGGTGTATCCTGACCGGTACTACACTTTTCTTAAAGACATAGATTTGTCGGATGACAACTTTTTAGTGCACATGCCGGGCAGCTTTACCCCATATTATTTTTGTTGTCAACTTTTGGATCGATTTAAAGACGACATTCAGCCCGCGGGCGAATCGGATTGTACAGCCTGGAAAGAAAAGGCCCAACAGAGGCTTTCAAAATTAGGCATGAAAGTTACGCCGCACTTTATGGACTTCCTGCTCGCCTCGTCCTACATGATGCAGCTGCAGGACAACCGGCCTTTGACTGACACGCAAATTGAAAATATTTCCAACGCTTTTTCCGATGATTTGGGCGCTATCGTTTTGGGAAAAAATCAGGAGCTGAAACAGCAGCTTCAGCAGAGCTTCGAATATTACGACTACTCGTCAGAGCCGGAATTCAGTCTCGTCGACTTTATAAACAGCCATTATAAAGACGAGGCTGTGGTGGTTGATTTTTGGCAAACGTGGTGCGGCCCGTGCCTGGCGGCAATCGAAGAGACCAAGATGCTAAAGCATACCGTTGGCGGCAGTGGAATAGCCTTTTTGTATATCAGCGACGACACGTCGCCATTGAAGGAGTACGAGACTCTGTCAAGGAGAATCGGAGGGGTGCACATCCGCCTGTCCAACGCCGCAATGAAAGGGCTGATGGACAAATATGGCTTTACTGCCTTTCCCACATATCTTTTCATATCCAAAGACCACAATTCTATTCGTAAAGAGACCGGTTTCCCTGGCATACAAGAGTTTGAACGGGAAGTGAACGCATTGCATTAGTCCATATATAATTGAACATATAATACGTGTTGTTACGTTTGCGTACCATGTTGGATTATGTGAGATGACATTTGATTATGTATGTAAAAAAGCCGCCTTCGAAGATAAGACTTCGAGGCGGCTATCTGCAAGCTGAAAGTTAGGGAATTTCTTATTTGTCAAGATGCTCGTACTGGAGAGTCTTGGTAGGCTGGTCGCATACATCGGCAGGACCGAAGTACTGTATCGGGCCTGGATATACAAAGCTTGTGTTCAATGCCCATTGGTCGCGCTTTGCAGCATAGCGAAGGAAAGGTGCACCGTTGAGGTCAACAAGAGCCTTTTGGATTACGGGTTTCATTTCGCCATGACGACGCTCCATATTCATCATAGAAGTGATGGGTACACCGCCGGTGGTCCATTGGATTGCAGCCTTAACGAGGTTGCGTACGGATGACATGTATCCTGTCACGCCGGCATTGATAAGCCATGCGGCATTATAGCCGAGGGCATAGCAGTAGTCAGCGTCAAAGTTGGAGGGATCAGCGCATCGGCCTTCATAGCCGAAGAAGTGGTGCATTGGCGCAAATTTGCCATTATATTTGCCTTCCTTCTTCATCTCCTTAAGGCGCTTGCCCACCATTTCGCTAAGCAGCTTTTCGGTCTCTATGAGCGACACCTGTACATTGCCGTGGGGGTCACGATCAAGAGTCAGCTGTTTAGCCACTGCCTCAGGAAGTGATTCAAATACAGCAGCATTATTGGCGCAAAGGTTTGCGAGAAGGTATTCACGCTGCTCCTTATGGCTGAGTTCTGCGAAGTCAGGTTTAGCGGCAAGTATATCGTTGAGCTGGCCAATAAGATTTTTCATCGCAGGGATGAATTCGATAAGGCCTTCAGGAATCAGCACTGTACCGAAGTTATTTCCGTCTTCAGCACGGCGAGCCACGATGTCGGCGATATAGTTCACCACTTCTTGAAGTGTCATATTCTTCTCTTCCACTTCTTCAGAGATGATGCACACGTTAGGCTGAGTCTGAAGAGCGCATTCAAGTGCTATATGGCTTGCAGAGCGGCCCATAAGCTTGATGAAGTGCCAGTATTTTTTTGCGGAGTTGCAGTCACGCTGGATGTTGCCGATAACTTCGGAATATACCTTAGTAGCTGTGTCAAAACCGAAAGATGTCTCGATGAGCTTGTTTTTAAGGTCGCCATCAATTGTCTTCGGGCAGCCGATTACTTGTACACCTGCTCCGATAGCCTTATAATATTCAGCAAGGATGGCTGCGTTGGTGTTTGAATCATCACCACCAATGATTACAAGAGCTGAGATGCCTAACTCTTTAATGATTTCAAGACCTTTGTCAAACTGCTCTTTCTTTTCGAGTTTTGTACGACCCGAACCAATGATATCGAATCCACCGGTGTTGCGGTATTCGTCGATAATTGAGGATGTTAACTCGATATAGTTGTGGTCAACAAGACCGCCGGGACCCATGAGGAAACCGAAT
This sequence comes from uncultured Bacteroides sp., assembly GCA_964546885.1. Classification (GTDB taxonomy): domain Bacteria; phylum Bacteroidota; class Bacteroidia; order Bacteroidales; family Muribaculaceae; genus CAG-873. The sequence continues at coordinate 19,311 of CAZJKZ010000020.1, read as the reverse complement.
AGACGGCTGTCGCGGTTGATCTTTTTGATTCCGTCAAAGATACCGCAAATCACGTTGTGACCGCCGGGAGCTTGACCGCCTGAAAGGATTACACCCACATTGACGGGCTTACCTACTACCGGATTGGGATCTTTTTCGAAAGTGATTTCGGGAAGGCCGTAGGTGTTCGGAAAGAGTTTCTTGATTTCTTCCTGATCAGCAACTGACTGAGTGGGTTTGCCTTCCACTACCTTCACTGCACCGCTCGTGAGTGCTACCGGCAATTTGGGTAAGTATGCGGCACGAGCTTTCTGTAATGCACTTTTTTTCATTAAGCTTATAATTGATTAAGTTTGATTCGATAGCTGGATTTAGACCGCAAAGATACAAATTATTTTTCATATTTCGCAAATATGACTGCCAATTTTTTTTAGCCGATAATTAAAGTTGATTAGAACTTTAAGAATAAAGTCGAATCTTCATAATCATAGTCGGTTCATTTCCGCTTCTGATGCGGCTTTTCCTTTATATTTGCTTTGACGTGGCTGGAAACGGTATGTAAGCGAGATAGAGACACCTCGGTGATCGTATGTCTGGCGTTTGTCAACATACACTCCGTAAGTGTTCATTGTCCAGTCATTATTTCTGCTGTTGAATATATCCGTGATTGAGATTTTTGCTTGAACAGCCTTATTTAAGAATGATTTAGAGACAGATGCGTTAAGGGTGAACCATGTGGTGCCAAAACGATTGGTGTGCATATCTCCTTTGGTCGCTCCGTTTGCGTTAAGAGTGAAAATCAATCCTTTGGGCAATGAAATCATGTTGTCAAAGTAGTATGAAAATATAGGACGATTATAGTGGGTGCCATCCAGCTCGAGCCATTGTTTGTGCATGCCGAGAGTAATGTTTGGTGTCCAGGCTTTCACTGACCTACTCCATACGAGGTATAAATCCAATGAAGAGACATTGATATTTTCCGGCCTCATCAGCAATTGAAGGGTAGGGGCCGGATATACACGCTTTACGTATGCGTAGGTATCTATGCTTCTCGTGTAATCTGCTTGAATCATGAATCCTTTCCACATACCAAAAAGTTGCAAATCATGCATGTGTTCATCCTTTAGTGTGGGGTTGCCTCCTTCTATCTCGTGCATTCCTACATAGCTAAGGCTCCCTGTGAGTTGAGAATACGGAGGCTTTACAGTGGCCATTTTATAACTTAGGCTCATCTGTGATTGGTCATTAAAATAGTAGCTGAAGGAAATGTCAGGAGTAAGTATATTGTCTGTTCGGCTCACATCTTTATCCTTTTGACCATTGACTTTGAATAGATAGTTGCAGTATTCGTAGCGTAGACCGGCTGAAAGAGAAAAACTACCAAATGACCTATCCCATGTAACGAATGTCGCGGCTGAAGTCTGTCTTGCATCTGTATACGATGATGGTATATATTCGCTAATATTGTGATTGAGCATACGATAATCAAGAGTTGAGTGGGTATAGGAGTCTTGAGTGCCGAGGGTGAGATTACCCATAGCAATCGGAAATGATAGATATATTTTGCCGGCCCAAAGAGAGGAATGTCGGGTATCGGTAGAGTTTACATCGTTGGTGTTTTCATCGGGATAAATAGTGATGACATCATTTGAAGAATAAGACTTCTTGAAATCTCCGTCAAAATGAATTAAATATGTTTCGTTAAAAGTATTTTCATAATATACGGAGGCTTGATTACTGTGTGCGTTGATTCCTGTAGAAATATTTCTTTTGATGCGAGGATCTTGGTTAAGCCATTCTTGGCCTATATTGCTGAAATGGCCTTTTTCAGGATTAAAGCGGTAATAAGCTCCAAATGACTGATTGCCTGAAGCATAGTTGAAACCTCCTTTTGCTACTCCAACATTTGATGGATAAGTTTTATGCTGTGAGCTTCCCACAATAGCTTCTTCCCCTTTGTATTTGAGCATGTTTGTGGTAGTGCCTTTTATCAGACTATTGTTATGAGCGAAACCTCCTGATACGAAAAAGTCCCAATTTTTCAGGTGATAATTCAAATCTATAAAATCGTTGGCCGACAATTTGCGCCTTGCTACAGCGGTAGCTGCGTTTGTCAGTGATAAACCTTCAATAAAGTTGTGGCGTGTTGTAATTTTCAGTACAGCTTGTGTTGTACTTGCATACATAGCTCCCGGAGACATCATGAGCTCAACCTTCTTAATATTGTCGGAGAGCAGTTGGGAAAGCTCTTCTTCAGAACGCATGGGGCGTCCGTCTATATATATTTCCGGCGTTGATTTGCCTATGACTGACACCGCTCCGTCAGTTACTGTTATCATAGGGAGCTGCGCCAACACGTCAAGAGCATTGCCAATATCCTGTAGTTTGGATCCGACAATAGTAGAAACAAGAGTTGTGCCAACAAGTTTTGTTACCGGTTGCTTAGCAGTCAGAATTACCTCCTGAAGCTCTCTTTTGAGAGAGTCCTCCGCTTCAGAAATTTGTGCCGTAACTACAGTTATCGTAGCCATCAGCGTGAAAATGATTGTAACGAGTCTTTGCTTCATATCTCAAAAAATTTGATTTATTTATGATGCAAAGTTACATCTATTTCAGCTGTCTTTCCAAAAAATTAGTCTGACATCGTGTTTTGTATAATATTGTTTATTAGCTATTTATAATTGAAAAATCTGAAAAAGTCTGACCGATGTTCGACAGCATTAAAACTTAGATAAAAAATCAGCCCTATGGGGCGTGTCAGAGTCCGATATTTTTGCTTTCAGTCGTGATTTACGTTTGTATGCGACATTGATACTTTCACCAATGAGCAATGCGATTGTACGGTTGGAAAGACCGCTTGCGAGATATACCATAAGGCGATATTCCTCAGGTTTTAGTTCCGGCATTTCCTCTCGGAGCTGCCTAAGTAAATCATCTTGACATTTCTCCATCTCGGTGAAAATACCTTCATCTGATTTCAGTGCTTCAATCTGCGATTTCACTTTGTCAACTATCGCTTTCTTTTCAGTTTTTGTGCCTTGTGACTCATAGTACGTTTCGCAAAGTTCGTCTATTGTTTTGAAGCGATTAATGAGCAAATTCGATATTTTAGCATTTAGCGAACTACATTCTGATTGCTGCAGCGACAGGTGATTACTTAGAGATGCGACTTCTGCCACCAATGACTCATTCTGCGTATCCTTGATTTTCATCCGCTGACGTTGCCAAACAATAACCCCGGCAGCAATAAGGATTACAATGATGGCGATAAACATAAGTTGCTGTCGTTTGGTACGCTCCTTATACACCATAAATTCCTTCTCCTTCTGTAAGTATAGTGCCGTCGCAAGTGCGTTTGTTTCCAAGTTGGCATTTGCTAACTGAAATTTAAGCTTGCGGGCCTTAATTAATTCAGGTTGTGCATTATGAAAACCATAATAATTAATGGCGATATTGATTATAGTGTCTGTTGGAGCGGTGAGATGGTTGGCAACCATAGCTTCGCTATACAGTAGTGCCCATCGGGCCATCAAAGCAGAGTCTTGGATTTCTGACATGTCATATTGGTTCAACTTCTCAAGTGCTTTAGCCGGATCATTTTTCAACATAAGTTGAGCCTCGTCAAGTCCGTTCACGATTGGAGAACTTGAATAACTACATCCGGTGACAATCAATAACAGAACTATGTATAGCAATGATTTCATATCTGCTTAGATTTATGGTGCCAAATTAATGAGTAGCGTAGTACCACTTTGTGTTGTATTTTTGCAATGCTCGCGAACTATAACTTGGATCTGAAGTCGTGATGCCAGAATATGCGACAATAGGCAGAGGCCCTCTGCTTGAAGTGAAATATGTTTCTGTATGAGTTTTGTATGGGACAGTTAGATTCAATTGACGATTAAAGGTTTCAATCAATTCTAAGTTAGCTCCATTGTGCTCCAAAAGTTTGTTCACGTAATCGCCATAGTCAAAGAATATTGTGGGATAATATCCGTCAAGTTTTTGTATGTCACCTATAAGCTCGCTGTCGATATTGTACGCATTATTTATGCGTCGCATTATATTTGCCATTTCCCCTAATTGCGAGCAATCAGTCACAGCGAGAGTGCCGCAAGGCATTATTTCGTAGTCAGAGTAGAATTTGTGGAATTCGTCGCAGACAGCTTTATAATCAGGCTTGCCTAAAAGATACTTTCCCATGGTAGCATATGGCATGCCATACGCCATGACTTCGCACGTTGATGCTATAAGATAGTCAGTTACGTCCTTTAGCTCGTAAGCGACTTCTATTGATGACATATAGCAGTCGTCAAACAGAATATACTGCATTCTCAGACCGGCATTATTAAGTGCATTAGATAAGGTAGAGATCTCGGTCTGGTAGTCTGAAGTGGTGCCACCGAAAAATCGAGTTAGTAAGGATTTGTCTCCATATTCAAAATGGTATTTTTCTTCAGAGTATGCCGCTCTCGATTTATTCACAGGTAGCCATCCCATGCCATGACAGCCGATTATCATAGAATAGTTTTTTGCCGGAGCAATAGATTTAAGTGTTAGAAGCAACTCGGTCAGTCCTGATTCTGTTGTAAACGGGTAATTGGTATAGGAATCTATCGGAATATGGTTACAAATGCCATTTTCATATACAATCTCATACATGCTTGCCTCTGTCGAAGTGGTTGACATGAACACAATTACCCGGTCATTATCTAATCCACCCATCTGACATATGTTACTTTCCATATCTTTAATATTTTGGTAGAAATAACTTGTCAGATTACCGGACCAAGGCATATACATGAATATTGTATTTTGAGTAATGTGTGACTCCGGTTCGTCTTCATTATTACAAGACGAAAATCCGCATATAATTAATAGTAAACTAATTACAAAGAAGTAGTATAATGGTTTATGTCCGATTTTCATATTCACTGTTCTATTTTTCACAAAATTATAAAAAATATCGATAGATTTCTACAATGAGATTAATAAATTGATATTTTTGTATTTTTTTTAGATTTAAAAAAATTATGTATATTCCAATTAAAGTGATAATTATTTACATGTCTTGCAGTTAAGGATTCTTTTATACTTTTCAATCCATTGATTGGCGATTTTCTCGGGAGCAAAGTCTTCAGCTCTGATTTTCGCAGATTTTTGCATTTTATTGATTAGATCTTGGTCTTGCATAAGGAGTAAAAGAGCGTCTGCAAATTGCTGCTCATCCATGTAATCCACAAGCATACCATTTTTTCCGTGCGAGATAATATCAGAAGGCCCATAAGGCGTACGGTAAGATACCGGTACGACTCCACATGCCATAGCCTCTATAATACTTACTCCGAATCCCTCATATTTTGATGTTAAAGCAAGAATTTTTCCGGTAGAAAACACTCTGCTCATATCGTTACAAAAGCCAAGGAACTTTATATTAGAGTTAACTCCAAGACTTTTGGCAAGTTCTTGCAGCATCTCACGTTGTTCGCCTTCTCCTGCTATCCATAGTTGCCATCCATTTGCTTTATCCGCTATTGATGCCCATATTCTGATAAGTGCAGAAAAATTTTTCTGCTCCACAAGTCTTCCTGATGCTATCACTATATTTTCTCTATTATTGTCATATTTGCACTTGAATGATAGCGGATTATACTGGTAGTCAAAATTGTTATAGCCATCAAAATTTTTTACAAGATCCTCCTTAGTAAGGAGGTAGTTCATATCATATAGTTTACATAACACCTTGCATTCAAATAATTCTGCTACTTCTGAGATAAAGGTTCTGTTAATAAACCTGCGATAATTACTATTGAAATGATATTCACGTATTTTTATACATGGTCTGCCAGTGACTTTGGACGGATTAATTGTGGCAAGAGCATATTTTTCGTAGCTCCCGGTGGTGACAACCACATCGGGCATGAAATCAGCTATAATTCGTACGATAGACTTTCTCAGTGAGAGAAGTTTTTTCGGCACATTATACAGAATATTATTTAGAGATAGAGGATGGAGATCCCAGAATGTGACGCCACAGTCTATAATTTTAACTGCTGGAGAGATAGGATGTATCATGTAGGAAGGGTATGTTCCTTTGTCAGTAAAACATAACGCTACCTCTACTCCGTCCATTTCGGCGAATTGATTAGCTTTAATGATGGTGACACGCTCAATACCGCCCCTTGCACCTATACTATTTGTACATATCAGAATTCTCATTTGCTTAATCGTCGGTTGCGGATTAATGGCACATAGAAATATCGGTAAAGATATGACATGAAATATGCAATGCAAGGATGTTTCGAAAGTAAGGCCAAGAATCTAATTACTAATCCTGATGTCGGAATGGGAAAAAGGTTGAGTTTGTAGGCTTTATCATAACACGTACGCAGGTATCCTAAAGGAAGACATGCAGCCAATAATGCCGTAATGGCTTGACATTGGGCATAGGCAAGTGTACATTGACCTAAAATCTTTTGCGGATAGACTTGTAGTTCTATTGATTGGCTCACTTTCACATGAATTTCACAAAAATGGTTGAAACTTTTCAGTAAATGCTTCCTGTCCATCCGATTTGATGTACTGTCAATACGCTGGAAATAATAATAGACAGGTAGGGGTGTATATAGAATTACTTCGTCGGTTAAAGAATAGATATTAAGCATAAACATCACATCCTCGCCTACAGACAATGTAGAAAAGCTTAAACTATTACGCATGAGTAATTCTCTTTTAAATAAATAGTCACATGCATTAGGTCTAAAGCCATAAGTGCAGCAGAAATCATATAATCTGTAACGCTCAAAGGTGATTGTTTCAGTGGGGAGGCAAGATGAGATTTGTGTAAGGTCATTGAAATTGCGATGAGTAAAGCCGATTATATTGTGATGAGTATAATCGTGCTTTTCTATGTTTTTGAATATTGCACCTATTGCATTTTGCCTTATTATGTCATCAGCATCGACAAAATGTACATATTCGCCTTTACATATCTCTAAACCATGATTACGTGCCTTACTTACGCCTTCATGATCCTGCTTTACAATAACAATGTTGCTATGGAGTGTCTGATATGATTGAACAATTGCGCAACTGTTGTCGGTTGAACCGTCATCGACAATTATAATTTCGAAATCTTCCTTTCTAATACCCTGATTAATGAGACTTTCGATACATCTGCCGACATATTGTTCGCAATTATATAATGGTATAATCCAACTTATCAGCATATCGGATTATCTAAATTTTAAGAAATGAAGTTTATTCTTAATAATCAACTTTTTTGTACTTATTGGAGATGTTACAAAAATCCCGAAATTACGTAAATGAAGAAGAATGGTGTTGTTATGAGTCAGATATTTCCAAAATTTGGGATACTGAAAATAGTTTTTATATGGGAAATCTGTGCCGAGAAAGTTAAGTAAGTGTGAAGTTGGGAAAAGAAAAAACGGTCCATCTTCTTTTCTCTTTCTCCTTACGCATACCGAATGGTTGGCATCGATGTATGTGAAATGGTTTAAGAAAACATTAGCGATCAGTATCTGGTACTTGTTTATGTAGTCGGCTTTGCGCAAAACGGTGCAGTGACAATCACTATTGGCAAATATCATACTATGCGCGATCGACCCTTCTGTAGTTATAACTGCCTTAGCGCACATCATCAAATAAATCTGATCGTCCACACTGAGGGTTTCCGGTGAAATAATGTGATAACCATTGGCATGAAATAGACTTTCCACCTCTTCTTCGCCCCAATCCTTTTTGGTCCCTAATTTAGTGCGCGTAAGGTATATCTTCTCTGTAGGCTGTAACTTATTATTTACATTGATATTAGCTTTCATTCTATTTATTAGTCCTACAAATTCCTTAGTGCAGCAGTCATGGTCGGGATACTGGATATAGGCACAATCCGGCACTACCACTTCAACAAACCTTGTGGGCTGAGTTACATATATCATATCGGATAAGTCCGCCCCGCATAGCTCTAATACTCTATGTATATAGGTATAATCTTCGCCCTGGATATCGGGATAAGAAATATATGCGAGACGGTATCCCTTGGATTTAAGTTTGACGTATTCCTCAGTGTGAATAAACCACAAACGCTTTATGGCATCAGTTATTACATGTCCCCAACAGCGGTGAATTGATGCGATGAATATAACTTTTTCATTGCGTTCAATCACCTCTTTATACGGGTAATCGCCATGCATGCGCCAATCAAATACTGAAGATTTAACGAAAGACCCATCTTTTCGTTCCACACCTCCCATTGCGTCAAAGAGTCCACCTATAACAAACGGTAATACGATTCCTTGCTGTACAACCTCAAATGAAAGAGGTACGTCACACACCCCGGACTTCTGAAAAACGGTTGCCAGTTTTTTGGCAGAAGTTCTGTTGACATAAGATAGGTCAATAAACGACATGCTTATTATTAGCCGCAGTGGAAGTAACGGTTGACAAGTTCACGCATCAGCACATCATCTTTCTTTGCTGCATCAGCTTCTGTCTGGTCGTACGCCCTTAATTTTTTTATTATTCCGTCTATCATGCCGGGAGCAAACACGCCATATTTTTCGAATACAGAGCGTAAACGTTCGAGTGCGTCTGCTGAGGCTGAACAACTTACCGGGAGCTGGTCAAGTCCATTCAATTTTTCCGCATTTTCTGCACTATGGATATTTACGTCGACATACGTCTTTTCTGAAATTTCTAACGCATTTTCAATCTCAAAACCATATCGCATAGCCACAGCCAAACCTGCAATAAGCTGGTATATGTCTGCTGAACCGTCGGCACTGCGGATCTCTACAGTTTGCTTCATCCCGGCATCAATGGTCGCTTCAGGAGTTCCGGGATTAATTTCCGAACACATATCACGGTCAGCTGTCCATCCTAATGGTACACGCACTAATACAGATCTGTTTCGGTCGCCCCAGCAAATGTTAGTCGGAGCTTCTTGGTGCGGTACAAGTCGGAAATATGATGTTGGATTGGTATTGCCGAAAGCCGTTAGTGCCGGAGCTAAGAGCATGAGTCCTGCTATAGCTTTTCGAGCATCATTACTTAGCTTTTTATCTTCTCCAAGCATCATATTCTTTCCGTCTTTCACCAAGCGCATGTGTATATGCAACCCTGATCCCGCTTTGCCCACTGATATTTTTGGAGCGAAAGTCACCTGGTATCCCACTTGATAGCCCAGATTACGTATCACCCACTTTGCAAGCATCAGTTGGTCAGCGGCATCCTCAGCGTTGACCGGCAGAAATTCTATCTCGTTTTGTTCGTAATTTATACCTTCGAGAGTGAAGTTGCCCACTTCTGAATGTCCGTATTTGATTTGTCCTCCTGTTTGAGCTATATAAAGCATGCAGAGTGTACGGAAATCATTGTATTTGGCAAACGGAGCCGATTCGTGATAACCTCTTTGGTCTGTCGCCGGAAATTTGTTGTCATCAGTAGCAATTACATAGTATTCGAGTTCGCCCATAGCTTGAAATTCCATCCCTGTCACTTTCGTAAATTCTGCACACGCTTTGTGCAGTGTATGCTCGGGCGAGCTTTCAAGTGGATTACCATCCTTGTCGAAGAACGAGCACAACATAGTCACTGTGGGGATTTTCGCAAAAGGATCGAGAAAGGCAGTGCGGTAACGGGGTAGTACATAGAGATCGCTACTGCTTGCTGAGATGAAAGGAAAAAGTGAAGATCCGTCTACTCTTTCTCCCAAAGACAAAATTGTCTCTAAATATTTGCGGTTGTTAATGACAAAATTCAGTGTTTTTAACCGACCATCGCCGGCAGGGTACATAAAGTTAACCATCTGTATATCGTTCTCTACGATATATCGGACTATATCGTCTTTGGTAAAGTCGCGAGGCGCCTTGTCGAGCCATCTTACGATAGCATTTTTGCAGAGTGCTATTTCTTTGTTCATGGTATAAGATGTAATTTATAAATTATCTATTTCAGAGTGTGAAGTTAATCAATTATTTGTACAAAAGTAAGAGAATCCTAATGATTTAACTAATTTTAATAATATGTTGTAGCTGTCTTGATTAGGTTATGAATTTCCCTTAAATGGTCCAATAATAGGTGAATTGTTAGAAGAGATGTCTCTTCGTAATATTACATTTTGTATGGTGAGCCATATTATTTTTATATCTGTAGTTAGTGAGCAATTATTGATATACCATAAATCGTGTTCAAATTTCTTCTCCCAAGTTATTGTGTTTCTTCCGTGGCATTGTGCCCATCCTGTAATTCCGGGACGTACTTCATGTCGGCGTGCCTGTTCTTTTGTGTAAAGAGGCAAGTATTCTTTTAATAACGGACGAGGACCTACGAGTGACATATCTCCTTTTATAACGTTAATGAGCTGAGGCAATTCGTCAATTGATGTCTCTCTCATAAGTTTGCCCAAAGGAGTGAGTCTATTCTCGTCTGGCAAAAGTCTGCCGCTTTCATCACATTCATCGCTCATTGTCTTGAATTTGATGATTTTAAAGAGCTTGCCGTTTTTGCCCGGTCGCTGTTGTCGGAAAAAAACGGCTCTATTTTTATTGCTGAATGAGAGTAGGAGGCAAACAGCGATAAAAAATGGAAATATTATCACAAAAGCCCAGCTCGCAAAAGCAATATCTATGGTCCGTTTGAAGTATTTCCTATACATCTGATGCCAATTGATCGTACACTTTAATATACCCCTGTAAGGTGCTTTGTATATCGAAATCCCTAGCTCGTTTCTGGCATCGTTCGGCTACGAGCTTGTACATTGAAGGGTTTTCTGCCAACGCCGCAATATTCTTGCTCAAATCAAGGTGATCACCTCTGCGAAATAATAATCCCGCACCGTTCACTACTTCTTTTAGTCCGGGAACATCGGAGGCAATTAGTGGACGACCGGAGGACAGACACTCTATGCATGACAATGACATACCCTCATAGTTGGAAGAAAGCACTAAAATATCGCTTTCGGCAAGCACAGATGGGATATCGTCGGAAAAACCTAAAAATTCAGTCCTATCCATAATGCCGAGTTGATAGCTAAGGCGTTTGATTTCGTGTTCTGTTTCGCCTTCGCCCACAAGTTTTAGACGATAATTGTCGGGTAGGGAGGCAAATGCTTTTAGCAGGGTGGGGTGGTCCTTTTGTTTTCGAAAGGCCGCCACCATAGTCACTACAACTGGATACTGAGTATCTATATGGCGGAAAGGCCTTCTAAATTTTTCGAGATTAACACCGTTAGGTATTGAAATACACTTTGTTTCAATCTGTCTACCCACGAAGTTGGATAAATGTAGCTGTACGGCCTCGGAAACACATATAATCTTTTCATACCGAGCGTACATGGCTTTATCTAAGTGCTTGAATATAGGTGCATTTCTCCTTCTGTTAAAAGTGTTGTGCTCGGTTGTGACAAATTTTGTTCCCTTTGGTTTTGTGCATAACGACAGAAAGAGCTGACAAGGCGTATTGTGAGAATGCACTATGTCATAGCGGTTCTCTCTTATCAGTCTGTTAAGTTTTAACAGATGAGAGGGTGAATAGACATTGCACTCCTTCGTGGAAAAGCGATGGACTCGTATGCCACTCTCAATCAAAGTGAATAAAAAGGACGTGTCAATACCGTTGAACACTGCTAACTCCACATCTATCCCAAATACGCAAATCTGTGGTAGCAATTCGGATACGAGTTTTTCTGCTCCTCCGGGAAGAAGTGATGTGATGATGTGCAGTATTTTCATCCGCTATTGATAAAAACGTATGGTTTTCACCATTATGTATATGTACAGCAAAATGCCCAATGGCAGTAGAGCCAAGGTGAGGATGGCTAAGGGACTTTCACTTATGAAATTCCTGTTTCTTGATATAAGGGAGGTGGCGATATAATGAATGGTCACGCGCATGCGGTTTTTTAAGTCGCTTCGTTTCAGTTGCATTTCAAGCCGACGGAGTTTTGAAAAACTTCGAGGCGAATCCACATATTGCCTGAATATATTTGCCGACATACTGTCGGTCTGCTGGTAGTCAACAATGCATAAATTGGCGTTGACTACCAAAAGCGGATACTCATCGCATACTTTATGCAGAAGGTACACCGGATTGAAGTGCTTTTCATCCGGATATCCTATCATAGGGCCAGCCGCTCGCATTAAATCTGTGCGCATCACCGGTTTGGAGTCTCCAATATGAATCTTTTTCGTGTATAGGTCCAGGAAAAAGCATTCATTCAGATCTTCAGGAAATTTGCCTCCTATAGGTGTGTTGTCCTTATAATTATAGTCAAGACCAATCAGTCCGGCATAATACTTTGACCCTCTTTTGTCCCATTCGTTCAGCACTATTTCCACGGCATTGTTCGGCATGAAATCATCGCTGTCTATGCAAACACACAGTTCCGTGTCAATTGTGGCATACGCTACATTGTATCCTGTGTGGAGTCCGCCGTTTTCTTTGTGAATGTATTTGATCTCAATTAGTTTCTCGTCAATCCATTTTTTTGCTAAATCGGCCGTACAATCCTCTGACCCGTCATCAATTATAAGCCATTTGAAATCCATACAGCTTTGGCGTGTTAGGCTCTCATATAGTCGGCTTAATGTATGCGCGCGGTTATATGTCGGTGTAAATACAGTAAGCGTTTTATTGATAGGCATCTACCATTAGTCGGTAAAATTAAATTTGAGTGATTGAGGAAGTATCCTGTCTAAAAATTTGGAAAGGGGAGGGTATAATAGTTTTCGTGTACCAAATGTTATTATCCATGATATCATCCAGAAGGATATAAATATCATGAGTGTTGCCAATAGAAATTGAGCGGTGGAACTCTCCAAAATGTCGGACTGATACCGGTATATTATACGCCAGCCTAATAATCCGTCTTGCAAAAGGTAGGCACCCAATGATGCAGATGCCACTGAATTAATGACAGCGCTGTAAAAGATGCGTTTGCTGAAAAGAAGCACGATGCAAACGCACATTGTTATAGTGAAGAGATTGCAGTAATTGTAGGTGTAAGAATTTATATACGAACCAAAATCATCACTGAAATACCAGATTGTAAAGGCATTCACTATTAAGTTCAATATCAACGAGAGCAATCCGAAAGCTGCAATTTTGAGTACCGTGAATTTTTCAGACACGTTGAATTTGTAAAGACTATGGCCAAGGATGTATAGATAGATGAAATTGTATAGCGATGTCCCCACCTCTTTGTTGTACAGCTGCATTATCCAGAATATAAAGATCTCAAGGATAGTCAGCACACATAGTATGTAAATGTATCTTTCCGACGTTATGTTTTTTAATGCTAAGTTGATAAGTGGGGAGATGAGCATTAGCATAAAGTAGTTCTTGATGAACCAATACTCATTATTTACGAAAGGACTCAGATAAGTGGCGAAAATTGTCTTATATGAAATATCGCTGATATTGCCCGAGTAATACAGCGAAATATAGATAAAGGTTTGAAACATCCATAGTAGTAAAGTTAGCCTTAGCAGTGATTTCCAGTTAAGTTTTATCAAGAAATATCCTGATATCAGAACGAACAAGTCTACTCCGCCTATCACTACGGGTATAAAATACTGCACCGCAGTGAATAAACGGATAAATGAAGTGTTGGCTATGATATGAAGAGTAAGAATCATCGACATTGCAATAATTCTTACTGCTTCCATGTTGGATTGGCGTAAGGCCTTCGTTGTGTTAGCTTTTGACTTTTCCATTTAGTCCGTTTCGGGAATCGCTATTGAGCGTTTCAAGACCCATAATCCCGTGGTATTTTAATTCAAGTGGTTGTCCGGTAAATATTTGATTCCCCATTGCTTCCATTTGGGCGCAGGATGGCGCTTTCATATGCCATTCGGTCATGGGGTGATATAGATGAATATCAATATTGTATGTGCCGCGGGCGAGGAATTGCGGAAGTTTTATTTGTTTAGAGATTTTGAACTCTCCAGGGGGAATTTTCAGAATCAGTCCTTTATAATATCCTTCTGCCAATGTGGCCAAAGGTATGCCGTCTTGAGTCTTGATCACCAATATTAAATCAGTGATTAGTGGATCTGGTGTGTGGCCTGTAATTTCAAGTTCTAAATTAGTCTGATTTGGCTCTATGATAAAAGAGCTATTTTCCGATCCATTAATTGTTATGGATTGTATGTCAAGACCTGCTTTTAAAAAGATGATTTTGTCTGTAATCTTGGTGGTGTCATCGGTAGGCTGTGCCAGAAGACGGTATTGTCTTATTGCCTCCTCTGATGTGCCCGAATAAACGATTGAACCTTTGTCAAGCACAATGCCTGATTTGCAAAGGCTATTTACGGTGGACATGTTGTGGCTGACGAAAAGCACTGTGCGACCTGAGTGCTGCGACACATCTTGAATCTTGCCTACTGAGCGTTTTTGGAACTCGGCATCGCCTACAGCCAATACCTCGTCAACAATGAGTATCTCAGGTTCGAGAAAAGCTGCAACTGCAAAACCCAAACGCACCATCATGCCTGACGAGTAGCGTTTGGTGGGAGTGTCGATGTAGCGGGCTACACCGGCAAAATCCACGATGTCATCAAATTTTCCTGCAATCTCTCTCCTTGTCATTCCCATTATCGTACCGTTGAGGTAGATATTCTCGCGTCCCGTAAGTTCGGGGTGAAAACCTGTGCCGACTTCTAAGAGTGAAGCTATGCGACCGCGGGCTCTTATGGTGCCGGTAGTTGGAGCTGTTACTCTCGACAGCAGTTTCAGCAATGTGGATTTTCCGGCTCCGTTTCTGCCAATTATTCCCACAATATCACCTTTGTTCACGTCAAAGGTAATATCTTTTAATGCCCATACAGCATCTGATTCTCCCTTTTTTGTGCGGTCGTTGCGTTGGCCTATCTTCAGTAGCGGGTCTTCATGGTGCAATATCTTTGTGTGCCACCATCTGTTGAGGTCGTTTACCAGAGAGTGGGTGCCTACTGTGCCTAAACGGTAGATCTTCCCAACATGGTCGAACTGAATTGCTATTTGCGACATCTTATTAAAATATTAAACAGTGTCGATAAATGTGCGTTCCGTCTTGCCGAAGAGCAGTAAAGCCAATACGATAGTAACGGCAATGAAAACGCAACTGTAAAGCATCCAGCTCCAGGATATGGTGCCACAGCTAAGAAGTGAGTAGCGCACACTTTCAAACAACGAAGATAGGGGATTGAGCATTATCAGTTTGCGATAGCTCTCCGAGGCTGCGCTAAGAGGGTAGATTATCGGGGTGGCATACATATAGAGCTGCAACCCAAAGTTGGCCACTTGGCATAAATCATGGTATTTTGCAGTAAGAGAAGATATTATCAGACCTGATGCCATACCGAACAGAGCCACGGCAAGTATTTCAAAAGGGAGAAGGAGGATGGTGATGTTGGCATGAATGTCTGCTCCATTCCATAGCAGGTAGACGTAAAACACACCGAATAATACAAACTGAATGAGAAATTTCACCAAAGATGAGATCACTACTGATATGGGCACTATCAGTCGCGGAAAGTACACCTTGCCAAATACTCCCGCATTTGCGACGAACAGATTTGATGAGGAATTAAACACCGCTGCGAAATAATTCCATACCATGATTCCGGACATATAAAAAAGGGGCATTGGCACACCGTCGGTACCGATACCTACAAGTCCTCCGAAGATTACCATATATATCAGGGTTGTCATGAGAGGCTGCAGCAAGAACCAAAGCGGACCGAGCACAGTCTGTTGGTACTGTACTTTAAGGTCGCGCTTAACGTACATGTACAGCAAATCGCGGTATCGCCATATGCCTTTGAGGTCAATGTCGTACCATTTTACGTGTGGTTTTATCTCTATGTCCCAATTCATCGTGGACGTATATTATTTGGTAGGGAAACAGTCATATGCGCTCGCCGTTGTAGCTGTCGGCTATGTACACCGGACGGTTCTTGCTCTCATTGAATATCCTGCCCACATATTCTCCTATGATTCCGAGACACAGCAGTTGTATGCCGCCAAGAAAGAGGATTACGCACATAAGTGCAGGGAAGCCCGGCACGTCATCGCCCCAAATCAGTGTTTTGGTAAATATGGCTATAAGATAAACAAAGGCGATGAGTGCTATAACAAAGCCCAAGATGGAGGCGATGCGGAGCGGCGATGTGCTGAAACTGGTGATTCCGTCTATGGCGAGATTGAGCAGACTTTGAAAATTATATGATGATTTGCTGCCTTTACGATCATGGCGGTCAAACAGCACTTCTTTCTTTTTGAATCCTACCCAGCAGAAAAGACCTTTGGTGTAGCGCTGGGTTTCGCGGAGGCTTCTTAAAGCTTCAATACAGCGGCGGTCGAGCAGACGAAAGTCGCCCACATTAGGCAGTATGTCAAATTTTGTGGAACTTTGAAGGAAATTGTAAAATGCGAGTGATAGGCTTTTTCTTAGCCATGGTTCTTTCCCTCGCGTCACTCTACAACCGTACACGTCCTCATATCCTTTTTCCCACCATCCTACCATTTCCGGTATCACCTCTACAGGATCTTGTAGGTCAGCGTCAAGAATCACAGTGCAGTCGCCTTTCACATAGTCAAAACCGGCAAGCATTGCCCCTTCTTTCCCGAAATTTCGCGACAGACTCAGATAATTGACCCTTTTGTCTTGTTCTCGGAGCTTTTTGATGATTTCTAGCGTGCGATCCGTACTCCCGTCATTTACAAAAAGGATTTCAAAATCGTAAGTACTACCCATCTCGCCTTCAGTCAAAGATGAAAGGGCAGAGTAGAGTGAGGGTATTTCGTTTTCTTCGTTAAATGTGGGTATAAGTAGCGATATCGTTTTTTTCATAAACGCACCTTAATAATCCTGCCTGATGAGATTGTTAGCTTTATATCAGGTAGTTAATGCGCTTTCCGAGACTGAGTGTTCATTATGTGTTTCGGATGAGCGCCGAATATCTTTCAATATGCCATGCGATATATAATAGTGCCCGCATATTTATTGATAAAATTACATTGTTTTACTTACACAAAAAAATAATTTTACTAATTTAAATAATTTATCACATATCTTAACTAATCAGTGCGATATATGCAAGGGTATTTCTTGAACACTCATTACTTATCGTCTCTACTACGTTGCCTTTGATTATCACGGAATTTACCCCATTTATCTTTTAAATTTTTTCGATATTTGTACTCTGAGATACCTGTGGCTTCTTTTAGCATGTTTAGTGCACGGCGTCCTACACTGATTTTTCTTCTCATTCCATTCTGTCCTGTCAATCTTTCATCTGGCCTAATGCTTAATCGCACTTGGTCCGAATCAATATTGTTGACACGATTGATTAGTGTCATAGTGGAGGGATTTGGTTTTGGCGCTTCCTGCGGCTCAATGATTCCTATCTCATCGGCAGGAAACTTAAGTTTGTCCCATTTCTTTGCTTCTTTTGCGGATATAAGCTCCTTGTCAAGAATGTAAACCTCCGCATAAGTGGTTACGAAGAAAGGCTGGTCATGACGGTTAAACTGGAACATTCCTCGGCCTCTACCTCTCGATTCTATATTGTAGGAAAATCCGGTGAGGTCGAGCGGGCTGATTTCATTACCTAAAATATTGGTATAATTGACTTTAAGACGGAATTGCTCAAAATCAGTGTCTTCTTTGCTGAAAAAGAATGAAATATTCGGCACCCATTTTCTGCTTACTGTATCGGCTAATACATCAATGTCTATAGATAGTCGGTCATCGTTTTTTATCCATATTTCAGTGGGGCCATATTTGCCATATATGGTGTCCACTCCGTCCTTTATGTTGGCAATGTGGATTGGTAATTGTGTTGTGGGAATCATGCCAATCCAGTCGGACCATGTGAAATGGTGGCTGCATCGGTCGCTTACACTGTCAAGACCATAGAAGTTGGTATAATGGTAGTATGAGCGAGTGCTGAGAGGCCGGGGATAACTCCACCCTCTGAAGTTGGTCTTCTTCTCTGTTGGCAACATGAAATCGACCGTTTTTTCGCGGAACATTGTGATGGTATCAGTATAGCTCGAAAGAGATGAATATTCACGCATGTATGCTAAGATATGTAGCATGCTTCTCTGTTTTGACTCGACAATCACCTCGGGAAGCTCGGATATATTCTCTATTAGAAAGATTGTGTCGCCGCATTCCTCCGGCACTGACCGCTCTGCATATCCTATATACCTGATTGTGATGGGATAGTCGGAGAGTAAAGCACAGGAAATGTGTCCTTTCGTGCTGCTGGTGCCTATAAAAGAGCCTTTATTGTTGAATATTGATGCATTGGGCAACGGAGTATGGGTGAGTGAGTCAGCTACGACAATATGACGTGTTCGAGCACTTGCAGTAAGTATGCCAAAGCACAAAATTGCCACTATAACTAAGAATCTAGACTGTATGTTCATAATCCTAAGTGTATCCTCATTTCATTTTTGAACTAATTTTTGAATACAAAAATAATAATTTTTTATGTTAGTAACAAACTTTTTCTGATTTCCCTTCGTTGGAATTTTGTAAAGCGCAGGTTATCACTAACTTGGCTCTACAAACATGGGCGGTTGTGCCACTTCCGGAACGTAACTTTCCCGGAACTTGACTTTAGTCTAAGTGCATATATGTTGTACTTAAAGTGAAGCGGATAATTGTTGTATTCCTTTGTTTTTCTTCTTTTTAAAGATCTTAATTCATTTGGTCATATCAAAGAAAAGTGTTAACTTTGCATCAAACATCAAGGTATTGTAATAAGTAAGCAAAACAAATGGAATAGTGTCACAGAAGATAAACAGGATAAAAGTTGCGTTAGTTAAAAACGGTAAAACAGGTAAATGGCTTGCTGAGCAGGTTGGTAAAAATGAAGCTACCGTTTCCAGATGGTGTTCTAACCAGATGCAGCCCTCCCTTGATACGCTTGTGAGGATTTCTAAGTTACATGATATTGATGTTAAAGACTTAATTGTAAGCAACAAAGCATAGTGATGGACAAAAAAGATAAATTTAACAGAATAGAATATGTAGTAGCTTGTGTTGGAGCTTTCGCACAGCGATATAACCTCTCCAATATGCAAGCTTATGCATATCTGCGACGTTTCACAGGCATAGATTTTCTTCTCGACTGCTATGCTGCCGAGCATACACTCTCCATAGACGATGCTGTTTCTGACCTCCAAGTCATTTGCCAACGGGAAGGAGGTAAGATATGATACGACTCTATCACGGCTCAAATGTAGCTATTGAGCAGATTGACCTTTCACGCAGTAAGCGTGGCAAGGATTTCGGGCAGGGATTCTATCTCAATGCAAATC
>CAZJKZ010000019.1:0-39785 GCA_964546885.1 uncultured Bacteroides sp. | reverse complement strand
CGTCCGACATAGATAGGGCAATGCGAGAAGCCTCGAAAGGTAAGGACGGTAACAGATACAGATTCCTACGCTTTTTCTGTATATAAACTAATCTTGCCGATGAGGGGAATCCAAAGGTAAATCTAAAATTTACCAAACAACAATGAGAACTATCTTGCTTATTGTCTCGGTGCTCATTAGCCAATTTGGCATCTGGGCACAAGGTATTCCCACCGCTACGCTACATCATGGCGACGAGTTAAAAACCTTCTATTCCGCCACAGCCTTCCGACAGGCTATTGCAGAGGCTCAGCCAGGTGATATCATCAATCTTTCGGCTGGTACATTCAATAGTGCGACCATTCAGGTGCCGGTTAGTGTGCGAGGGGTAGGCATAGGAAACCTTGAGGGAAATACTTCAAATGGCTCTGCTCGCACTACTATGACAGGTCACACTGTGATTGAAATTGCAGAAAACGAGGACGGGAATGTTTTATCGATGGAAGGGATGGAGTGCGATGTGATAAAAATTAAAGAAGTCTATAATCCAATTTTCTCTAAAATGAGAATAAACTTTCTTGATAAAGAAAGTCCACTTGATTCAAAAATGGAAAATTTGACTTTGGTACATTGTATAATAGGCGAACTTGTGGTTTATTCTGATGTAACAGGTCAGTTATTTAATTGTATTGTCCCAGGTTTCTCTAGCAACTCTCCATTGTCATTTACTCTAAATAATTGTCTTATTAAATTAGAAAAAAATAGTTATAAAACTCTTGGGGGGTCGGCGATCACATATAATAATTGTATTATAAATCTTTTGGAAGTTTCCGAAGACTACATCAGAGACCCAAAAATATATGACTGTGTAGTGATTGGGGGAAATGAAAATACATTTTGTGAAGACAATGCTTTGCCGGAAAGAAACAATCGTCTGTTTCCGGATGGTATGAAAGTTTTTGCAGACGGGACATATTATCAGCTTACAGATGAGGCTGCTAAATACCTTGGAAGCGATGGCAAACAAGTGGGTTTATACGGCGGTGCTCTCCCATTCTCTTTGAAAACTAATTATCCCCAGATAAAGAAGTTCACTGTGGCACCTGAATCAACATCAGACGGAAAACTAAAAATTGAAATAGAGATAGATGCGAACAACTAAGATAAAGGTTCATAGAATCCTTATCTGCTGTTCGGCGCTATCAATGGCTTATGGTAATATTTTTGCCAAGGAGTTTGAAGCCCAATATTGGATTGATTATGATTCTGACCATATGTATACCTGTACGGTAACTACAGGAAATATAGAAGTGTCAATACCAAAAGACGGGCTATCAAATAAAGCCATACATCAGTTGAATATGCAGATTAAGGATGCGGAAGGCCAGTGGTCTGGAGTCTATACAAGTCTATTTACATTAGGACAAAGCACGGAATTGAGCCTATTGTATGATATTGACAGCAAGGGATCATACCTCCCCTTAGATATATCGGATCCATATATTAATATAGAGAATCTGATTGATGGGACACACCATGTCACTATATTAGATGATGCAGGTAATATAATGCCTGCCAATCAAATATTCTTCAAAAACTCTGTTATTGGAAATAATTTGTTGCTTTCGTTAGAATCATCCCGCAGTAATGTCAGAAAAGAAATTCAGATTACACCGGAAACGCGGGACATTGACATAGACGTTTCCGATTTAGAGCCGGGTATATATCCAATTAATGTTAGTCTAAAAACCGCCAATCAAGCGCAATTAGCCGGTACGGGCTCATTGATGAACATACTGCCTATAGGCGGAGAGCGTGTTACGAGTATATATTATTGGTTAAATGATAGTGTGGAAGAGAAGAAAGAGATCACTATCCCGGAAGACAATATGCCTTTTGTATACTCTGCTGATCTCGATATGTCTGCTCTTTCTGTCCCTACCGGTGATTATAATGTAGAACTCAACGACCAGGGAATAACGGTTACACCAAACTTTAATCTCGGAGTCGCAGTTGTAAGTAATAGAGGTTATAAGACTGATACTGTTTCTTACTACAGAGATAATAGCAAGGCAGAAGTTGTTGTTCCTCCGACTCTACAATCAGGAATACAGTATGATTTTGGACAAGTGACTCCCAACCATGTGTTATGGGCACAAGTCCCCGTACAAAAGAACGATCATGTTCAGTTTATTCCAAGATGGGAATCAACAGTGAGATGGTTTGATGGATCGGGTACAGCGGTTGACACAACCTTTTTTGATAATAAGTTGGTTAAAACTGAATTTACATCTGACTATACCGGGAAATATTATGTCCAGATTTACGATATCTTGGAATCATCCCAAGACTTCTCTGTAAAAATGGAATACCTTGAAGGTCCATCTACCGTCGTTCCCGGAGCATCCACAGTGCAGTATGAAGGAATACCTGTGGAATGGAAATCAGCTGATGAATGGAGTGAATCAGAGGATGAAATTAGTCTGGCTGTGCAAAAAATTACGCTTGATGTAGCTAAAGGAAGAAGTGCTTACGTACCGGAAGTGTCTGAAACAACAAGCATTTGTAGGATAAACAAAGGCAACCGTGTGACGTTTAAGGTAGCTTCGGGATATATGGATAGGATTACTATGTGTGTACCTGACGGCTACAATATTCCGAATGTAAGCGTTTCGGAAGGAGATGTAATTATTGACAGAGATTTAAACATTATTGTTTGGAATGGTCTGTCCAACAATGTGGAGCTGACAGTAAAAGATTTCTATTTATCTGATGTATCCGATGAAAACCAGTTTGCCGAGATAATGCTGGAAAAGGCCTATGTGAAAATCGCTGAAGTAGATGAGGATGACTACACCGAATTAGAGACGATTCCGGAGAACTTCACCTATACAGGCTATAATTATCTTAAGTTATGGAATAACGGATCTAAGGTCGGAGAATATACTCTTGATGGAATTAGCAACATATCATTCAACGAGGATGAATTAGCTGTTATACATAACGGGGTTAGGAAAACTCATTCCATCAATAATCACCTTCTTCTCACATACAATTATGAGCTAACCGGGAACATTGTACTAAGCGATACTGAACTAAGACTGACCAAAGGCGAGGCTGCTACTTTGACCGCCACTGTTCTATCGGCCGATGCTAAGGACAAGACTGTTATTTGGTCCTCGAGTGACGAGTCTGTGGCGATGGTGGATGGAAACGGCAAGGTCAAAGCTGAAGGCGTTGGCAAGGCAGTAATCACCGCCTCATGCGGCAATGCATCCGCTGAATGTGCGTTTAAGAGCTATCCTCGGACAGGCGACGCAAACTGGGACGGCGCCATCACAATCACGGATGCCGTTGACATCTCAAACTATGTCGTGAAAAAGAAGAATGTACCGGATAAATGGGACAAGGAGGAATGGACAGAGTTTTATAATGTAGGTGCAAACGCAAATGCGAGCGAGGATGGAAGGATCACCTTTGCGGATGCGTCAGCGGCAGTAACGCTCGCCCTTTTACAGCCGGTAGCCACTACAACCAAAAACCGTATTCACAAAGCTTACAGTGCGTCCAGAAATTCTTCGGATGCACTTGTGGTAGGAGCAGCGTCAGCAGTCGACAACGGTAGGATCGCAGTTCCTATCAACCTTGACAACTCCCGTGAATATGTAGCTCTCCAATCCGACATTCTTCTACCCGAGGGTATGGAAATTGAGATAAAGGCCCGAAATAGAACTGCAAATCACTCGATAGAAACGATGTGGCTTGACAGCACCCACCTCCGTGTTGCTTTATATAATATCAGTAACAAGCCGTTCGCTGAAAGTAGTGATCCTCTACTGGAGTTAGTTGCCAGTGGCACCATATCAGACATGGAAGGGTTGATCCTTTCAAATATACTGGCCGCCGATTCCGAAGCCAAAGAGTACGCTCTTGATTTCAGAACAGACGCAATGTCAGGCGTGGAAAGCGTTGCAGAAGACGATATCCTTATCACTAAAGTTGCTGGCGGCATCCGAGTATTCAATGCAATCGGCAAGAGAATCGATATCTGGACCCTGGAGGGAAAGACAGTCAGCTCTTTCATCGCCAAAGACACCCCCCAGACCATCCATCTACCGGTAGGCGTCTATATTGTCAGGGCAGGCTACAAGACCATTAAAATAATATTGTGATATGAATAGTAACAATTTAATAGCTTTCATTATGCTCCTGACGATGGCGGTGCATTTTTCCGCATCGGCTGACAGGTTCTATCTCAAATCCACCGATCTGAAACCCGGCGAAACGGAAACGCTGCAGTTTATTCTCGAGAACACCGAGGAGTACTACGGCTTCCAGGCGGAAGTCACCCTCCCTGCAGGCATTCAGGGAGTGAAAGGAAATGACGGGGAACTTGCCATATCACTTTCCAACCGAGCTAATGACGGAAAGTTTAGGGTCAACAGCAATGAGACTGCGGGTGGCAATCTGATTATGGGAGCGTTTTCCGCAAACCACAGACCCTTCACTGGAAATGACGGCGTGCTCGTAAATCTGAATGTTTCAGTTTCCGATGACTTTGTAGGAGGAATCGTTAAGATTTCAAATGTAATGTTTGTCAATAGCCAGAATAAGGATGTAGAGTTTGAATCCACATCTTTCGGCTTAACGGTTAAAGGAATCACACTTAACAAAACTGACCTGCTCCTTACAGAAGGTGAGACTGCCGCACTCACAGCGACGATTGCTATAAGCGGCACCACTGACAAGACAGTTACATGGTCTTCCTCTAACGAGTCAGTTGCCACTGTGGATGGGGAAGGAAATGTGACAGCGGTCGGTGCAGGTACAACAACCATAACGGTAACTTGTGGGGCAGTGAGTGCAACGTGTGAAGTTACTGTGGTCGAAGACATCAGTATGGGCGATTCTGATGGCAACGGTGTAGTTGACGCCAATGACGTGGTGGTGATGCTCAACTATTATCTTGGAGTAATCGACAACATTGATTTTGTAGTTTCGGACCTGAACAACGACGGAGTAGTTGACTCCCAGGACGCCTTGGCAACCTCTAACATTTATCTTGAAACTATCATTAAATAAAAATAATCCAAAAAATTATGAAAAAAACTTTTAAACTTATGTCATGCGTTTTAATGTCATTATGCATAGCATTAAACGCCAAAGCCTTCACCACAACAGAATCTGAGACTCTTAAGGTGTGGTACGAACTTCCAACCTTTATAGCTGACGGTAAGACAGTAAATTACATTAAAGTGTATGAAAACGACGGAGATAACGAGTACAGCGCATTTAATATGCACTTCATTCTTCCTGAAGGACTGCAAATAAATAAAATAAAACAAGGTCGTGAATTGGTTAACGACATCACTCTAAGCGACCGCGCATCCTCCACGCATGCTATTTCATGCAATATGCCCGACGCAACCACTCTGAAGGTGATCTGCACATCGAGCATGAATGACAACCTGTACAATACCGATCTAGATGATCAACCGCTGGACTACCTCTTCGAGGTTGGTCTTATTGCAGATCCGGAACTTGCTCCCGGAAAATATGAGATATATCTCGATGGCATTAAGTTCGTGTTCAAAAATGCCGATGCCTCCGTACCTGCTAACGAACCGATTCCTGCCACCATGGTGGTTGAATCAGGAACCTCAGGCATTGGGATGATCGCTGATGATAATGCTAATATCGAGGACTGCTACGATATAATGGGTCGCAAAGTGAATCCCGTCGACAAGCATGGTATAATAATTTCCAACGGTACCAAATTGCTCGTGAAATAAAGATTGTGGGAAATAAAGATTCCGGATATAATATACTTACTCCGATTACTTTGCCTATGACCATTTTTTACCTGTCAAGAATATTATTTCCGGAATCTAAATTATAATATTATGATTTTCATCCACAAAAAATGATAGTTAAATGAAATGTAGAATATTATATATGTTTGTCATGCTGATATGCTGCCTATCGGCTATGGCACAAAGTGTGACAGACAATATATACATCTATCGTAACGACGGAAAATTCAATGCCTTCACTGCAGGCGAGGTGGAGAGCCTCGCTTATTCTAAAAAGGACTTGAACGGTGTTGAGCATCCTGATGTAGTGGTCCAAGAGATATGGACAGCCGATAGTGTATATAGAATTCCGTTAGCTGTAATTGACAGCGTTTCGGTCGTAACGCCTGAAGTGAAGTATGCGCCGAAGGTGAAAAAGTTGTCGCCTGATTATCTCCCGTATATAAAAAGTACAGGAGATATGAGCATAACCTTCTCCAATGAGTTGCCTCATTCCTTGCGTGTAAATAAAGGTGATATACTCGTTTATGAGGATTTCGATAACCTTTTTGAAAATGGTTTTGCCGGAAGGGTTGCATCAATGAACTCAACTGACAATAGTATTGAGGTCACCTGTGAGGCAGTAGAGCTTACTGATATTTATGAAGAAAATATATCGGTTGGCTACTATACTGTAGAACAAGACACACAAAGTCCTGGAAGATATCGCCTTGCTCCAATTTCGCGTGGATTTACTCCATTGGCTGTGCCTATAGATATAAATTTGAGATTAGATAATGGTCTGGATATTCAAGGTAACGGAGAAGTGGCATTCGATGTAAAAGTGGTGACTTGTATAAGAAAACCTAAGACATATATTGAAATGCTGTTTACCAATACTACCTCATTAGAAGCTAATTTGGGAGGAGCTTTATCTGCAGAAAGAAAAACTACGAGGGATATGCCTCCTTTTTTCTTAATACCATCTATTATAATCCCTAATACTCCTTTAGCTATGAATTTGAATATGAGTCTTTTTGGCGATGCTTCTTTAAAGGGAAAGTTGGGCCTTAAAGCAAGGTATGAATCCAAACAATCTTTTACTGTTGTATATGATGATGGCAGGATTCAAACTCAAAGGAATCCTCATAGTTCGGATTGGTCTCTTGGGGGAAGTTTGGAGTTGAAAGGAGACCTGTTTTGTGGTGTGCAAATTAGACCCGGTATATCCACTATAGGCAATTTAGCGAGTATTGATGTCGCCATAAAAGCCGGACCTCACTTTGAATTCGACGCCAACCCGGGTGTCACAAGTGTTTACAATAACTTGAAGAATTCTACATATTCTTTATCCACTCGTTTAGGTATTGAAGTAGAACATAGGGAAAAATTCTTTAACAGAGAAGGTACTCTAATAGGAAGTAGATATTTTGATGTATCAAAGACAAAGTACAATGTTGTGCCTGAGTTTCAGGATTTAGAAGTAGAGAGTGATTCAAGGTCTATTACTGTCAAAGCCACAGCAGTTAATGATCTGCTGATTCCTTGTGAAGTGGGATTCCGCCTCCTTGATGAAGATGGAGAGATAGTAGACTATTTTTATTCAAACGAGAGGAAAGTCATATCAACGCCTGAATTGAAGTATGGGCACACATTTAGTAGTAATCTCAAATCAGGAAAGAAATATGTGGTGCGCCCTTTAGTTAGGTTGCTGGGGGCAGTGGAAGTTGAAGCGTGTCCTGAAAAGGAATGTTATCTTGATTGTAATATTTCCACAGGCACATCTTCAGCTGCTATGAATAGTTTTGAAATGTCGGGTGCGTTAGAGAGCGAACTTCCTTCAAATGTGGAGGTGGGATTTGTTTACACATCGGAAAGAGTAAAACCCACCATTGAAAATGCGAAGTCATTCAAAGCCACCTTTATAGATCCAAAAGTATTCAAAGGCTCCACAAGCGGTTTACGAGAGGGCACCACCTATTATTATTGTGCTTATGCACATTATAATGATATCTATTATTATGGTGATGTGCAGTGTGTGACTACTAAACGTGGAATAGATATAGTGGACGAGGACAATCCTGGAGGTGGAAGTTCTCCAAACTATAAAGCCTACGTATCTACAGGATATAGTAATGATGTGGAGACGAATACAGCAAAAATAGGTTTAACTTTCAATGCGGTTTCTCCCACAACCGAGTGTGGTTACTATCTTCAGGCAGACAGTAAGAGAGGAAAGACCCTTTCTGCAAAATATTGTTCGTTAGGTACAGTCACCGGTAATCAGACAGTAGAGCTAACCGATCTCATCCCCGGGACGAAGTATACTTATTGGGCTAAGTCAAAAAATACTGCCGGCGAGTCGGAAGGACAGAAGCGCACATTTAAAACAGAGCCTTCCCCTGATCCCGTATCGAAGATTCTTGATATTACAGACATCTCAATGCAGAAAGCTACTGTGAAGTGCTATTATGACAACTTTAAAGACGCTAAAGAGTGCGGTATAATATATGATGACGGAGAGTTCTCGTATAAGCAGAGGACCCATCCTGAGTCTGATGGAGTGGCAACAATCACGTTAAAAAAACTTGCTGCTGAGACAAAGTATACAGTTACACCCTACGTAGAATTATATGAAGGCGAGGAAGCTTTTAAAGGCGAGTCTGAGATACTTGAAACCTTAGGCCCTGACATAACCGGCTGGTGGATCTTTAATGACGGACAAGGTGAGGATGGTGGCAGGATTCATGATCTTGAAATAAGACCGAATGGTAGAACCAATAATTTTTACGGTGTAAACTCACTTTCGTGGGAAAGAAATGGTAGAAAAATAACTATGCGATGGAGCTCAATAACTGGAAGTAATTCTTATTGGGAATATAGAGGTACATTTAATGAGTCCTATACCAAAGTAACCGGAGAGGCTGTATATGTGTTCGATTTTGAACCAACAAACACATATGATGAAATGATTAGGTCTACATTCTATCTTATAAAGAAGTAGTTACATAATTATTATCTAATGAATCAAGAGCTGGGTCATCAAATTTTTTTGACTCAGCTCTTTTTTATTGACTGTAGATGCTTTCGGATTTTGAACTTAAACCATAATTGGGCAACCGAATTAAGTAATAGATACTCCTAAGCTTCATTTCCTCATTAGAGAGTGTAAAATCAAATATGGAGATGTTTTCTTTCATGTTGTCGGAATTGCTTGAACTGGTGGTTGTAATTATCAATTTCTACAAAGTGAGATCGGCCTGATGGCAATCTCATGAAAAAAAACTAACTTCAAGTTCCCTTCGCTCATCCTCTCTTCCAATAAAGTTTTGTAGCTGTTCCATATTCTTCTGCAAGGATAATCAGCCTAACATTTTAGGTAGTTTCTTCACTTTATCTCGATATTTTTTCAACATAAAGTGATTTAACCCCACACAATCTGCCTTATTATAAACAGCCTCTGAACTTAAACCATAATTGGGCAACTGAATTAAGTAATAGATACTCCTAAGCATCATTTCCTCATTAGAGAGTGTAAAATCAAATATGGAGATATTTTCTTACATGTTGTCGGAATTGCTTGAACTGGTGGCTGTAATTATCAATTTCTACAAAGTGAGATTTGCTTGATGGCAATCTCATGAAAAATAGCTAACTTTGCATATTAAATATGTAGACCAGTGAAAAATGTACTCAAAGTAAATAGACCAGGAGACTATATCTCTCATGTAGGTGGCGATATCCGTCATCCGCTTATTGGCGTGATTGACTTTAATAAAATCTCTCCAATACCACAAAGTCTGAACAGCTACGGGGTGTATGGTCTATTTATGCACGAGAATATTCCCAGCGACCTTACATATGGTTGCGGAACGTACGATTATCGTAGTGGCACATTGATATGTGTTGCTCCAAGTCAAATTGGAGGATGCGAGGACAGAGGCGATTTAATTGAGATTGACGGTTGGGCTTTACTATTTCATCCTGATTTCATTAAGGGCACACATTTGGAAAAAGAAATTCGTGACTTTTCTTTCTTCGACTACCAAGTCAATGAAGCACTGCATATGTCGGAAGAAGAAAGGGATGTCATTGTCTCCATCATGCAACACATACAGTCGGAACTTGAAAGAGGGGATGACGCTTTTCAGAAGAATATACTTATTGGATATATTGAAGCCATGTTGAATTACTGCCAAAGGTTTTATAACCGTCAGTTCAACTTGAGGAAAGTTGAAAACTCAGATATTCTTGTACGTTTTAATTCACTTCTGGCTGAATATTTTGATAACGGACTGCAGATGGACCAAGGTTTGCCCGGAATTCAATATTTTGCCAATAAGATGAATATGTCTCCAAATTATTTCAGTGACGTCATAAAACGACACACCAGTGACAATGCAAGTAATATGATCCGTGAATATGTAATACGTCTTGCGAAAAACGCACTGAAATCATCCGGTAACGTTGCCCAGGTGGCTTATTCACTAGGTTTTGAATATCCACAACACTTCACTCGTATGTTCAAGAAACAAACTGGAATCACGCCAAAGCAATACCTCAAGAATAAATAAATGGCCTTCATGTAGGCAGCTATTGGGAGGTTATAGCAGCATTTGTTTTTCTTGTGCAACAGTAATTGGACTTGAATGTCCGGAGAGCAAAACCGTGTTGTCGGGGAGTGTAAATATCTTATTTATGATTGAGGCCTCAAGCTCACGACGGTTGCCTCCGGGGAAGTTGGTCAGCCCCGGACCATGCTCGTACAGCAGGTCGCCGACAAAAGCCGCATGTTCTTTCTCTGAATAGTAGGTTACGGAGCCGGGAGTATGGCCGGGAGTATGAATTACTTTGAGATAGAATCCCGAATTTTCCTTTAAACGTATTATCTCGCCATCGTAAAGTTCCTCATAATGGGGCACTGTGATG
Organism: uncultured Bacteroides sp.; assembly: GCA_964546885.1. Taxonomy (GTDB): domain Bacteria; phylum Bacteroidota; class Bacteroidia; order Bacteroidales; family Muribaculaceae; genus CAG-873. The sequence continues at coordinate 29,085 of CAZJKZ010000019.1, read as the reverse complement.
ATTTGGGGCGAATTTGCACTCAGATTAAGACGCGGATCAGTCAGATACGTGGCATCCTCGGGATATACATATATTGGAGCGACCAATTTTTCGCGGAGCAATTCAGCGGCTCCAAGATGGTCGAAATGCCCGTGAGTGAGAAGGATTTTCTCTATCTTCCAGCCATTTCTTTGTACTACATCAAGAATGACTCCGGCCTGAGCGCCGGGGTCAATGATAAAGCCAGCTTTGCTTACCTCATCTATATAGAAGTAGCAGTTCTCGGCATAAACGTCGTAGACGGTCAGTTCTTTAATCATAGCTAATCCTATATTTTAAATTAAAGCAGTTGGCAGCCGTCGGGACCGCACGTGTGTGCACGTTCAGCCGGTTTTTCTTCAGCATCTTTGTCTGCTCTTCTCTTAAGCGCGCGTTCGAGGGCTGACTTGAATCCTTCGATGGTCATAGCGCCGGGAACAGCAAACTCTCCGTCGAACACGATGTAGGGAACACCATGCACGCCACGCATTGCAGCCTCGCGCTCATCAAAGCGCACTTCGTCATCGTACTTGTCGGAGTCAAGGACCTCTTTTACGTCATCTTCTTTCATGCCAACTGAAAGAGCTTTATCCATAAGAACCTTATGGTCGGCGAGAATGAGATTTTCCACGAAGTATGCGGAGAAGAGAGCCTCATTTAGTTTGCTGACGGTCTCACGGTCATACTTTGCCTCGGCGAGTTTCATCAGGCGGTGTGCATCGCGAGTGTTGGAATACTGTGTTGTAGCATAGCGGAAATCGATACCGAGTTCGCGCCCCAAAGCAGAGATTTGTTCGATTTGCTCTTTTGCGCCTTCCAGAGATATGCGATACTTTTTTGCGAAGCGTTCGGGGGTGCCTGAAACCACTTCTTTAGATGCGGTGGGATCGAGTTCAAAAGCACGATAGTCGATCTGAACGTCGTCATTCAGCTTCATTTCTTCTATTGCCCGTTCGAGCCTTGTTTCGCCGATGTAGCAGTATGGGCAAGCAAAATCACTCCAAATTGTAAGTGTCATCATAATGTTTTTTCCTTTCTATTATATTATTTGATTATCGTTTCGAGTATCTCTCGCAGATTTTGCATCTGCTCATTAGTAAGTTTAGTAGCCAACTGATTATGAAGTTTTTCTGCAATCTCCATAAGAATTGGCTTGATTGACAGGCCTTCATTCGTCAAAGCCACCATACAGCATTTATAGCTTACAGGCTTAGTGAAAACGTATCCTTTTTTAACCAAGGATTGAATGGTGCGACTAATAGAGCCTTTATCCTTGTCAAGTACTTTACTTATATCACACTGTTGCATGCTGTCATTATTGAACAATACGCGTAGAATCAAATACTCGGCGGCTGTAATGTCAAGATTTGCTTTGGCTAATGCCTCTGTCAATCTTGCAACCTCACTCTGATAGGCTATTCCAAGCAGACAGCCTATATTCGGGATGCCATATATATATTCTTTTGTTGTCATATCAACCATAAAACAACTGTTATCTCAAAAAGGTTGACACGACAACTATGATAAATATAGAAATTTCCTTAATGCCAGCATAGCCGACAAACTAAAAAAATCGGGCATCGGGTAGATGTGTTTTTGTGTTTCAGGATAGGTAATTTTTGATGATTTTAACTATCTCGATGTAGTAATAGAGGGTGAAAATCCCTATATTTGCAATCAAAAAAACAGATTAAATATGAAGACTATACGATTGATTTATCCACAATGGCAAGGAGGCAATATTGCCAGATGGATTCCAAATATCTCTGCTGAAGATGCATCGAGAGGCTACTATCTCGGTTCGATGTTGCTCAACTTCCTCGCTCCCGCCACCAACAATGAAACTTTTACGGTGCCGGTAACCACAGATTTTTCTGAACGGATTGAGAAGAATGGCGTTCTTGACCATGATATAATCGCTTCCCAGGTAAAGGCGGCTCTTGATACGTTGCGTGTTGCAAATCCCGATAAAGTCGTAACGCTCGGAGGAGAATGCTCGGTAAGTACGCCTGTATTCTCATATCTTGCTGAAAAATATAAAGGAGATGTGGCGATTGTATGGATTGACGCACATCCCGATATAACTCTACCGGGTGATGACTACAATGGTTATCATGCAATGGCACTAACGGCATGTATGGGTATGGGCGACAAGGATATTGTCGGCCAATTGCCGGCGAGTGTATCTCCCGGGGCGGTATGTCTTGCCGGACTCCGCGAATGTGAATACCCGTATATCGAAAAACGTGTGGAACAATTGGGATTGACCCATTTCTCGCCAAAAGAGCTTATGGACGACAGCCGTTTACTAATTGATTGGTTGAATAAATCAGGCAAATCTAAAGTAATGGTACATTTCGACATGGACGTGATGGATCCTTCTGACATACTTGCCGCAGTTGCCGACGGGCCCGAAGGCGGCATGAAACTTAATGAAGTGATACGACTCATCAACGATATCGCTGCAACTAAAGAACTGGTGGCCTTGACCGTGGCAGAACCGATGCCACGACTTGCAATCCGGCTTAAAAAAATGTTGGATCAATTGCCTCTAATCAAATAGTGTAAATCCGTAATCTTGGAAATTGGTTACAATATCCAATTTTTTGGTACATTTAGAGTCTAAAAGAGCTGTAATTTTGCATAATGGAAAAAAGAAGTAGAATAATTCAGTTCAAATCAAAAACACTTCTGGCAGCTGCGCTGGCATTCGGCGTGCTGTCGGCAAACTCTCAAATTATGAATAATCCAAACACAAACACCTCACTTGCTCCGGTTGAAAAACTGAATCTGACTCAGGAGTGGGACAAGGTTTTCCCGAAAAGCGATAAAGTTGACCATTCGAAAGTGACTTTTGTTAACCGCTATGGCATAACCCTTGTCGCAGACTTATATAAACCCAAAGACGCAACCGACAAGCTGATGGCCGTTGCTGTAAGCGGTCCGTTCGGTGCGGTAAAAGAACAAAGTTCCGGACTCTATGCCCAGCAGCTCGCTGAACGCGGATTCCTGACAATAGCCTTCGACCCATCTTTCACCGGCGAGAGCGGTGGTATGCCGCGTCGCATGGCGTCGCCCGATATAAATGTAGAGGACTTTTCAGCCGCAGTGGATTATTTGATGAGCCGTGATGATGTTGACCCTAACAAAGTGGGCATTCTCGGTATCTGCGGATGGGGCGGTATAGCTATCGAGGCCGCTATTAATGACCCTCGCATCAAAGCTACAGTGGCTTCTACGATGTACGATATGACCCGTGTCAACGCCAACGGTTATTTTGACTCCGAGAATACAGCCGAGCAGCGCAACGCAAAACGCGCCGCTATGGCAGCACAGCGTACCGTCGACTATAAGAACGGTAGTTATCAGCGTGGCGGTGGAGTGGTAGATCCACTGCCCGAAGATGCTCCGCAGTTCGTCAAGGATTATTACGCGTATTACAAGACTCCGCGCGGATACCATGAGCGTTCGGGCAACTCCAATGATGGATGGAATGTTACCTCAAATCTCCCGTTTATGAACTTCAAATTCTTTGAGTATGCCGATGAGCTTGAGAATGCAGTGCTTATTGTGCATGGCGACAAGGCCCATTCTTATTACTTCGGAAAGGATGCTTTCGGCCTTCTCAAAGGCGACAACAAGCAGATGCTTACTGTGAAGGATGCAACCCACTGCGACCTCTACGATCAACTCGACATTATCCCGATGGATGAGATTGCAGCTTTCTATACAGAATATCTCAATAAATAATGGACATTAAGGGGTGGAAGCATGACAATTCTGTGACCACTCCTAATTTTTTGGACATACAAGCCAATATATTTATAATACGCATATATTTAGGGTATTAGTGAGGATTACACACCTGCCAAAACGATCTTATATTGTAAACAAATGTTAAATATTAGAGTCTATTGCAATTTTTTTGCTGAAAAATTTGGTGGGTATTATAAAAGTGCGTAACTTTGCAATGTCAAAAGTGATACGGCGATATAGTGTAGTGGCCTAGCACGCCACCCTCTCACGGTGGAGACCAGGGTTCGATTCCCTGTTTCGCTACAACGTCGTTAGCCATCCGTTTTAAAAGACGGATGGTTTTAATATGGTGCCTTGGCCGAGCGGTTAGGCAACGGTCTGCAAAACCGTCTACAGCAGTTCGATTCTGCTAGGTACCTCAGGAGCTTCCTCATTTTTATGAGGAAGCTTTTTTATACCCTCTAAAAATTTTATTTTCCAATCATTTTGACTACCTTTGCAAACAAAATAATTCAACCCACAAATATGGAAATAATCGGAAAAATTATCTATGCTCTCCCGGAGATGACAGGTGTGTCGAAAGCCGGTAACCCGTGGAAGAAAAGGGAATATGTATTGGAGACCCAGGAAACTTACCCCAAAAAAGTGCACTTTGACTTCTTTGGCGACCGTGCGGATCAGTTTCCGCTTCAGGTTGGCCAGATGGTAAAGCTTAGTTTCGACATCGAAAGCCGTGAATACCAGGGAAGATGGTTTACATCTATACGCGGCTGGAAAGCAGAAGACCCCAATGCCGCTCCGGTGGGGCAGCCCGTTCAGCAGCCATTTACCCAGGCGCCCGCAGTCGATCCATTCGCTCCTGCACCCATGCAGAACCCCTACCAGCAGGTTGGCACCGTGCCTCCGCCCCCAATGCCGGCATCGAGTCCGTCCGACGACCTGCCATTCTGACGCTTGTATAGCGTAGCTGCGTATTAGTTATTTATGAAAATATAAAAATTACATATTAAATATGGGCAAAAAAGCATTGCTGATGATCCTCGATGGCTGGGGCATCGGCGACAAATCAAAAAGCGACGTAATATACAATACTCCCACACCCTACTGGGACTATCTTTTGGCCAACTATCCTCACTCCCAGCTTCAGGCATCCGGCGAAAATGTAGGTCTGCCTGATGGACAGATGGGTAACTCTGAGGTTGGTCACCTAAATATTGGAGCAGGACGCGTGCTCTATCAGGATCTCGTGAAAATCAATAAGGCCATAGCCGATGGCTCAATCCTCAAGAACGCACAGGTGAAAAGCGCGTTTGAATACGCCCAGTCCACCGGCAAGTCAATGCACTTCATGGGATTGACATCAGATGGCGGCGTGCACTCCTCGCTCGACCATATATTTGCGCTGTGCGACATCGCAGCCCACTATGGCTTAAAGGACGTATATCTCCACTGCTTTATGGATGGCCGTGACACTGATCCCCGTTCAGGTAAAGGCTTCATATCGCGTCTCGAAGAACACTGCGCAAACACCACCGGCAAAATCGCATCAATAATTGGTCGATATTATGCCATGGACCGCGACAAACGTTGGGAGCGTGTGAAAGTCGCTTATGACCTCCTTGTAGAAGGCAAGGGAAAGCAAGCCACTGATATGGTACAAGCTATGCAGGAGAGCTATGACGAGGACGTGACCGATGAGTTTATCAAGCCCATCAACAACTCAACAATTGACGGAACCATCAAGGACGGAGATGTGGTTATATTCTTCAACTATCGTAACGACCGCGCCAAAGAGCTCACTGTCGTACTTACCCAGCACGATATGCCCGAAGAAGGCATGCACACCATTCCTAATCTGCAGTACTACTGCATGACTCCGTATGATGCGTCGTTCAAGGGCGTGCACATCCTTTTCGATAAGGAAAATGTGGACAACACTCTTGGCGAATACCTCTCAGATCAAGGTAAGAAACAGCTCCATATAGCAGAGACAGAGAAATACGCCCACGTGACATTCTTCTTCAACGGCGGTCGCGAGGCTCCGTTTGACGGCGAGGACCGCATACTGGTGCCCTCTCCCAAGGTGGCAACCTACGATCTCAAGCCCGAGATGAGTGCTTTCGAGGTGAAGGATAAACTTGTGGAGGCTATAAATTCTGAAAAGTACGACTTCATCGTTGTCAATTTCGCAAATGGCGACATGGTGGGTCACACGGGAGTTTACTCTGCAATCGAGACTGCTGTTAAGGCGGTTGACGCATGCGTAAATGAGGTGATAGAGGCTGTTAAGAAAAATGGCTACGAAGCTATCATCATCGCGGATCACGGCAACTGCGACAATGCCCTGAATCCTGACGGAACTCCCAACACAGCTCACTCTCTTAATCCCGTGCCGTGCGTATATGTCACTGAGGACAAAAACGCAAAAATAGCCAACGGCATACTGGCGGACGTGGCTCCCACAATCCTACATATTATGGATCTTCCGCAGCCAAAAGAGATGACAGGCAAATGCCTTATCACTGACTAATCATAAACTCAAACATATAAAGGCCCGCATTAGAGCAATCGATACTCTCATGCAGGCCTTTATCTTTTATAAATCATATAGTGTACCGCTTTATCACACATATCCTTCAAGGCATCTCGCATATTATCGCTCCGCGCGTATGCCGTGTTTGCGGTTGCACTCTAAATACCACTGAAAAATACATATGTTTGGGCTGCGAAGCCGACCTGCCGAGGACCTACCAACACAGATTGCAGTTCAATGAGATACACCGACGACTTGGCCATAGAGTGGCTATCGACCGGGCGGCAGGGTGGTTTTATTACAAAAAAGGATCTCCCTATGCGCAGCTGCTTGTCGATGCTAAATATGCGCAGTTGCCGGCATTGGCTAAGGAGTTAGGGCGCAAATGCGCCGTAGAATTGCAGTCAGAAGGATTTTTCGCCGGAATAGATGCATTAGTGCCGATGCCAATGCATTGGTGGAAAGAAATGCGCAGAGGTTACAACCAAGCCTATGAGATATGCTGCGGCATATCCTCGGTTACGGGACTGCCCGTAGTAAAGGCTATAAGGGCTGTGAAGTCGCACGGTGTGCAGTCGCGCCACACAATTCAGAAGCGCTTTGACAAAATTCACAACACTATGCAGCCGTCAGACGATGTTGACGTACAAGGCAAATATGTCCTTCTCGTCGATGATATCTTCACCACTGGAGCATCATGTTCCGAAGCTCTCCGCGCTCTTGCTCAGGCCAATCCTGCCAGTATCTCAATCCTATCCCTCGGCCTTACAATGCGACAGTAGAATGCGTTATCAGACACCAATAACATTCCTCAATATCCACCAGACGAAGAATAATACTATATATATTCGCAATGCTATCAACAGGTGTGAAGTGTTTTTTCTCCAAAGAAGGTATACCACGATACATAGCAGCGGCCATGACACCAATATAAAAGGATTATAGGCTAATCCTCCCAAAATATCGCCGTGAAGAAAATGATATATGGCTCTGCTGGTACCGCACGACGGACACTGCCATCCCGACAGTAGGTAAAACGGGCATTTAGGGAACCAATGCGTGGTTTCAGGATTTAACACATACAATATGGCGCATGCAGCTATAGCCGCACACGCCAATAAAAATATCTTAATTTTTGGGATAGAAGACATTAGCTAAATTTCACTCAAAACCGTTGCGCATTATATTGAGTATCCTGCGCCTGTCTACAATCTTTATAACTCCCGGTTCGTACTTTATAATGTCACTTTCTACCAATTTATTTATGGCAGCCATATACGAGCTGCGTTGTACTCCAAACATCGAGTATAGATCCCTCTGCTTGCACTCAATTGTGATATCTTTCGCTGAAGGCTGAGTCATCGCCACGACCCACATCGCAAGTCGCTCTTCAATGCTTCCGTTGGTCATAGAAAGAACGCCCTCCACGCATTTTTGTGCATTCATCGATAGATAATTGAGAAAATTGAAGAGGAATATTTCGTCGGTTTTCAATATCTTTAGATAGTCGCTTTTCGACACTTTTACTACGCTAACGTTGTCAATGGCAGTCACTGTGCCGGGATATACGGTGGACAGACCGAATAAAAAATCAGGCGATACCACATCCGGGGCTTCAAGCGTCTGGGTGATACGGAATCGCTCATCGCTGTTTGTAATCGATATTTTTACCTTTCCGGAGATGATAAACAATACGTGTGTGCACGACTCTCCGGCATTGGCTATTACATTACCTGAGCTGTATTTGAGGAAATGAAATCTCGTAGTGCCAACCACAGATTCGATTCTTTCGTGTGTGACACCTCTGAAAAGCGGCAATTCCGCCAATATATCGAACATGCTGTCCATGACAAAGAAAGTATGATGAAAAAATATCTGACTTGTAAAATCTCTACTATTAAATTGCTAACAAATGGCAGACGAAAAAGTTTATTTGTCGCCTGCCATCATCAAAAATAATCCAATTAATCTAAATCGAGATTTTATTGCTCGCCGTCAAACTCAACCTTGGCAAGGTCAGATTTTATATTGGGGAGCTCAAGACCATAGTGATGTTTTTTGTCAAGAGCCTTTAGCCAAATGGCGAATATCAGGGCAAGCACACCGAGACTTGCGAACAGAAGCATGGGTGCGGTGTAGTTGTACTGCAATGGGTCGGTCACACCGGGATTGGTTGCGGTAAGGACTTGTCCGATAAGAATAGGGAAGATGCAAAGTCCGATATTCTGCACCCAGAAAATCAAAGAGTAGGCACTACCGAGAAAACGAGCATCCATAATCTTGGGCACCGAAGGCCAGAGGGCAGCAGGTACGAGAGAGAAAGAAATGCCGAGAATTACAATAGCAGAAAAGGCCAACGCTGCGGATTTAACAACAGGAAGCAGCAGCGCAAAAGTGAGGTGGCACACTATCATAAGGATGGCACCGAGAATGAGCATAGTCGCTCCTTTGCCCTTGTGGTCGAGATATGAACCAAGAACCGGGGTGAGTATGGCGGCACCGATAGGGAACCAGCGGAAAATGTCAGCAGCCTGAGTTGCGTCGATGCCAAGGTTGCATTGCAGCATATTGGCGGCATAGCGTTGGAACGGGAAAATAGCCGAATAGTAGAGCACGCAAAGCAGAGCGATAATCCAGAAGAGCTGGCTTGAGAAGATACCTGCCACATCAGAAAGTTTGAATTCCTCCTCAGGCTCCTCAGAGGCTTTAGCCGCGCCGAGCTCTTTGTCGAGCTTAGAGTCCATGAAAGTGAAGACGATGAAACAGATAAGGCCAATGAACAAAAGCACAGTACAGAAAGCCACAGGGATTACCACAGTAGGATTGTCTTTGCCCATCCAGTCGGCCAATCGGGGCGATATTGAGAATATAGCAAACACGCCTACACGCGCGATTGCCATTTCCAGGCCCATAGCGAGAGCCATCTCCTTGCCTTCAAACCATTTTGCCAGAGCTTTTGACACAGTGATACCAGCCATTTCGCATCCGCAACCGAAAATCATAAAGCCCAAAGCTGCGAGTTTGGCGCTACCCGGCATAGTGGTCCACCAACTGCTGAGCCACAAATCAAGAGGAGTACCCTGGAAGGCGTCACTGATACCATAAAGCTTGATACAAGCGCCTATCACCATAACAGAAGCAGAAAGAGTGCCGGTGAAGCGCACACCCATCTTGTCAAGAATGATACCGGCGAGAATAAGGAAGCCGAATACATTAAGAATATACTCTGCGCCGGCATAATATCCGAAAGCGTCCGGCGACCAGCCACGCTGTTGCTCTATGAGCGACTGCAGCGGCGACATGACATCGACAAACATGTATGCAAAAAACATCATCGATGCAATAAGAATCAATGCTGTCCATCTTGCCCATGCTTTGTCGTTAAGAAGCTGTTGTACTTGAGCTGTCATAACGTGAAATGTGAATTTTTAGATTGGTTAATCATAATTTTTCACAAAATTAGGAAAATTATTACTAACTTTGAAAAAAATATCGTACAAATTACAGGTTATTCACTTTCTAATGGGAAATACGTTTGTTGTCCAGCCTCAAGGTCGTCGTCCGTTTACATTCGATAGGGTGGTGCGTATCATTATCAGCGTGGTTTTTATTGCCGGTGGGATATGGCTTCTTCAAAAGCTTTCGCAGGTGCTTTTGCCGTTTCTTGTGGCTTGGCTTATAGCATACATACTGGAGCCCTTTGTGCAGCGCAACCGCAAAGTGCTTCACACCAAAGGACGTATATTAGCCATAATGCTCACCTTGTTTGAGGTGTTGCTGCTGCTTGTGGTACTTTGCGTGTCGTTTATGCCTTCTATAGTGGAAGAGATGCATCAAGTGGCTGTGCTTATACGCGCGTATGCCACATCTAACTATGAAGTAAGGTTCATACCGCCCCAGGTGCATGATTTCCTTCTTCGGCATCTTGATTTTATCGAAATATCAGACATACTCACTCGTCAGAATATTGAGTCGCTTTACTATATGATAGGGTCGTTTATTACAGGCGGTGTCAATTTCGTACTCTCTGCCTTCAACTGGTTCTTGGTGGTGCTGTACGTCATATTCATCATGCTCGACTACGAAAGATTGCTTCGCGGCTTTAAGCATATGGTGCCTCCAAGGTATCGCACTATGGTGTTTGCGATATCTGACGATGTGAAAGACAGTATGAACCACTATTTCCGCGGACAAGCGCTGATAGCCTTTTGTGTAGGCGTGCTGTTCAGCATAGGATTTCTTATCGTGGGTCTGCCTCTTGCAATAGTGCTCGGTATGTTCATAGGATTGCTGAATATGGTACCCTACTTGCAACTCGTGTCTCTGCCCATCACCACTATCCTTTGCCTGGTGTATTCAGTGCAGGACAGTGTGGCTTTTTGGCCTCTGTGGTGGGAGTGCATGGCAGTATATGTGGTGGTGCAGTGTATCCAGGACCTCATCCTTACGCCGAGGATTATGGGCAAGGCAATGGGTATGAATCCGGCTATAATCTTACTTTCCCTTTCGATATGGGGATCGCTATTGGGCATCATAGGCATGATTATAGCGTTGCCGCTTACCACTCTCCTGATTTCCTACTACACCGATTATCTCACTTATCGCGATGAAGGCGAGTCGCAGTCAGAGATCGACTCCGATAAAGAAGCCTTTAAAGATATGATTGAATAAAATAAGAAACTATGCAATTTACTGTAGAATTCTCACCCGAAATACTTGCCGCTGCTCCCGGACTGCGCGTTGTAGCAGTAGAGGCAGATATTGATAATGCTCCCACCTCCGATGCTCTATGGGCAGAGTTGGAACGTCAGGCAGAGAGTATGCGGTTGTCCGGCATGAAGATGGAGGATGTTAATAAACTCCCGGGTATCCATCCTACTCGCTTGGCCTATAAGGCTTGTGGAAAGGATCCCAATCGATATCGCCCGTCGGCCGAAGCTCTTACTCGCCGTATAGTAAAGGGTCTGGATCTTTACCGTACTCTCACTGCTATTGATTTCATTAATCTCCTTTCAGTGCGCACAGGCCATTCGATAGGTGGCTTTGATGCTGATAAAATTGTGGGCAGTAGGCTTACGCTCGGTGTAGGGCGAGCGGGCGAGCCTTTTGAGGCCATAGGTCGAGGGACATTGAACATCGCCGGGCTGCCTGTGTATCGCGACGAGTATGCAGCTATAGGCACACCCACAAGCGATTGCGAGCGCACAAAGCTGAGTGCCGATACGAAGCATCTGCTAATGCTTGTAAATGTGTACGATAATTCCGCCGACATCTCGACACTAATATCCGATATTCGCAATCTGCTTGCCTTAAACGGAGTGACTATCACTTCTTTGGAAGAGATAAAGGCGTAGACAAATCATTATTTTACACCTCTCATATCTAAAGCTTTGTGGTAACGGCGTGCGTTGGACAAGTGTTCGTCGTGGGTTATTGCAAAATTGTGGTAGCCTGAAAAATCCTCTTTTGCACACATATATAAATATGGATGTGCAGGTGCTGCTAACACCCCGTCGATCGTGCGACCTTCGGGTATTCGTATTGGTCCGGGGGGCAAGCCCTCATATTTGTAAGTGTTGTAAGGCGAGTCGGCATTGAGATGTTTGCCGGTGATACGTCGTAAGGAGAAATCTCCTACGGCAAATTTTACAGTGGGGTCGGCCTGTAGCTTCATGCCGTGCTTAATACGGTTGAGATATAGACGAGCCACCTTAGGTCGTTCGTCAGCCTTTACCGTTTCCTCTTCCACGATTGATGCTATAGTAGCTACTTCCTCAGGCGAAAGTCCAAGCTCCTTGGCTTTTGACTTGCGATCTTCGTTCCAAAAGCGATTACGGTAGGAATAAAGTGTCTTTACCACAGAAGCCGGCGATGTGTTCCAGTAAAATTCGTAAGTGTCAGGAATAAATGCAGCCGGGTACTGCTCCTTTTTCAGCCCTTCAGCCGAGAGTATAGAATCGCAGGCGGCGAGGAAATCTCCGGAAGAGAATTCCAATCGAGCGTCTAAACGCGAAGCAAGTTGATCGAGAGTGCGCACATTGTTGAATGTCAGCTTTATTGGGTCTTGTGCTCCGGTGTACAACTTGCGGCTCACATCCAGTGCGCTTACGCCTTTCTTAACGACATATGACCCGGCTGCCGAGGCTGCCGGCTTGCGTCGGAGTCTCATAATACCATTCACCGTTTCGGCGAATTTATCCCCTAAGTGCAGCGAGAGCGAATCAGCAATTGATTGGTAAGTAGCATCGTGGGGGATGTATATCCTTACATCCTCTCCTTCGTACTTTTGTGTGATTTTTATGAAGATCCACGATGCGCATATTAGCGCCAGAGAAAATAGACTGATAGCTATTATGGCGAATATTCTTATTTTCGTATTCTTTTTTTCCTTTTCCATGAGATTTGCTGATTATAAGGCGGCTGGCGTAGAATTTCGCCAGCCGCCTTATTTTTAAGACTTATCTATAAGTCAATTATTTAACGATTACTTTGGTGGTGTTGCCGTCAACATTCACGATATAGAATCCGGAAGGCAAATTATGCGACGGCATGAGTTGACCGCTAATATTATATACTTCCACATTCTTGTACTCGCCTATAATGATAATTTCACCAACACCTCCGGACACAGAAACATTAGTGTCAATGATGGGCGAGTCAATACCGGAAACATTCTGTGAGGCGAGGACAATATAGCAGCCTCCGTTAAGAGTTACAGTGGCATTTGAAGCATCAAATGCATAGGTGCTGTCGTAGCTTGAGGAGACTACTTTATATGTTGCATTGTCGCTGTTTGCGAATTTCACATCAGAGAATGTTGTCGTTGTGGTGTTAGGGTTGATTACGCATATCAGCTCTTTGTCGGAGGTCGATGCGTAAATGTAACGCCCTTTTTCCCAATCAGCAGCCGAGCATTTTATCGAGAAGGATGCGTCTTGTGCGAAAAGATCAGGATTAGCTTTGCGTAGGGCGATAAGTTCGGAATAGTTATCATAAAGACCGTGACGGTAAGGATTGTCGAGATAGTTCCAGAAGACAGGCTTCGGATCTGTATTGTTGCTGCCGTCGTTGTTTTTTGTATTAGTGCTGTTGCCGAGTTCTCCGAATTGCCATATCATATGAGCTCCGGGCGACAGGAGCATCTGTGCGGCCACACTTCCGAGACGTTGCATGCTTGCAGGCAAGTTGTCCTTGACTCCATTAACCCCCCATTGAGTCTGCTTGTATCCCATACGCTGTTCGTCATGACTTTCAGCATAGCTTACTGTCGAACCCCATGTGCGGCTGTCGGATGGAGCATAGAAGCGATTACAGTTGCTGTCGCTTTGATAGCCCATTGCGAATTGGCAAGAAGCATTGTTGATGTTTGCCCAGTTGAGCTGGCCGTTAGCAGCCATTTCGTTTTCTTCTTGAGCCCCGGCGAGATTTTCATTGATAGAGTAGGCATTCGGATTTATACTTTTGATCACTTCTGTCAGACGCTTCATCCTGGCCACGCGGCTTGCATTGTATTTGTTGGTGTTGCTTTCTGACGCGTTGCCTCCGTAGCTCTCATTGTCTCCGAGACCCTTTACCAAGTCAAAACGAAAACCATCAACTTTGTAGGCAGTCATCCAATAAGTAATCATATCAGTCCATTGCTGTTGCACCAAAAGGTTGTCCTGATTCCAGTCGTTGAGCACACTATAAGCGTGGGGAGCGCGCGCATTGTAGAATGGGTTGGAATTTGTAGGGTACATCTGGTACCACGGGTGCATACCGTCGCTTTGGTTGAACACCACATCAAGAATTACGGCGATGCCACGGCTATGACACTCGTCAATAAAGCGGCGGTAGGTGTCGGGATCGCCATAAGCTTTGTCAGGAGCGAAATAGAAGTTAGTGTTGTAGCCCCACGAATTATTGCCATTGAAATCATTGATAGGCATGAGTTCGATCGCGTTTACTCCAAGAGTGGAGAGATAGTCGAGTTTATCAAGAGCTTTTGCCAGTGTGCCGTCGCCGAGAGCCTCTCCCTCCGTGCCGGTAAAGTCGCGTATGAGCATCTCATATATTATGAGTTCAGTTTGCTTGGGTCCAATGAAATTGTCAACTTTCCAATCGTACACGTCTCTATTACCTTTATACACTGCAAGCATAACGTTGTCGCCCACTTCTTCGGCGGGGTAGGGGATAAGACCGGGGTATGTGCCGTCGCTCAGCCATTTGTCATTGTAGGGATCGAGTACGAGGCGCGCATATGGATCGCCAACCTTTATGTCTTGGTCTATGAGATAGTAATATGGGTACTCTGTGTTAGGATTAAGACCGGAAACATCAATCCAGAAATAGCGTATGCCGTTGATATCCGTATAGTGCATCATATTATTGCTCAAGGGCTTATAATTATCCCATGCGGGGATAATCATAGCATTTGCCTTTCCAGGAGCGGCTATACAGAATGTGACTGTGCCGTCAGGATTGGCGGTGGCTCCCATGGGAGGCACCCCCGACGGATATGCCTGTTCGTCAGAATTTCCGGGATAGCAGATATTTATTGTCTTTTCATGAGTAATCCCATTATTTGTGGCGCGTGCGATTACATTGTATGAGTTGCCTATGCCGAAGGTGTATTCTTTGACAAGCGATGTGGCATTTTCGGCTGAGGCGATAGGGGAGGATGACAGATCATCCAAGAAAATCTCGATTTTTGAAGCAGCAGTGGTACCGACAGTGAATGTAACAGTGGATGTTTGACTTGTCAGAACGAATGGTGCGTTTGACGAAAAATCGAGTTGGAAGCCCTCGGGAAGCACGTCGATGAATATGTCGCCTCCGGTGGCTGTCTTGCCCTCCTTCGAGCAATTGGCGTTGCGGAAAACGAGAGCGATTTTTTCTACGATCTCATCCGGATTAGTGATACCGAAGTATGAACGGATGTTGCCTATATTCAGAGTCCATACGTTCATATCTTTATATGTAAGCTTGTATTTCTCGGCGTTGTCGCCCCATTTTGATGGCGCATAAGCCCAGTTGCCATTGCTGAGATTGGTTACAACACCAATATGCGCATATATCGGCTGGCTTGAAGTGGAGCCCATAAGACCCTGGTTGCCACGATCGGCGTAATATGTAATCACCACGTCGCTGCTGTTCTCTTGCAGGGGCGATGGAGATGTTGACACTATTTGCTGGGCATTCACCGATACTGCACAACATAATATAAATGACAGGATAGCTAAATAAAGTTGTTTCATGTTAGAAGAATAGATCGTTGTTAAAATGTTAACCGTGTATTAGCACTTATGTAAGGTTGGAGTAGAATTGAGAGTTAAAACGGAGTCGAGAAATCCTGAAAGAGAGGGTGTATTTTATCCTTGTCGCTGAGTATAGCCTCTTCAGGGGAGATATGCCAGTCGATTCCTAAACTATCATCAAGTATAGAGATCCCACCCTCCGATTGAGGCGCATAATAATTATCACATTTATATTGGAATATCGCCACATCGCTCAGTACGGCAAATCCATGAGCAAACCCCTTTGGAATGAACAGTTGCCTGTGATTGTCAGCCGAAAGTTCTACTGTCACGTGTTTGCCGTAGGTAGGCGATCCTTTGCGGATATCCACTGCTACATCGAGGACAGCGCCTACGACGCATCTCACGAGTTTTGCCTGGGAGAAAGGCGGTCGCTGAAAATGAAGTCCGCGCATAACGCCTTTAGTGGAGGCACTTTCATTGTCCTGGACAAAAGTCACAGGACCTATATGTTCGTCAAAGTCGCGTTGAGAAAAGCTTTCAAAAAAATATCCGCGCGAGTCGGTGAATATTCGTGGCTCTAAAATCACCACGCCTTCTATCTCTGTTGGTATATAATTCATGATCAGACGATTTTTGTCACTTAATCAATATTTGAAGAACCTGTGCGATGAAGCTCGTCGATTACTTTTAGAAGATATTGTCCGTACTGGTTTTTTAGCATTGGCTGTGCTATCTCTCGCATCTTATCGGCAGAGATCCATCCTTTACGGAAGGCAATGCCCTCTAGACATGCGATTTTCAGACCTTGTCTTTTTTCAATCACTTCTATAAATGTGGAAGCTTCGCTCAGCGAGTCGTGAGTACCGGTGTCAAGCCATGCAAATCCTCTGCCGAGCGTGACCACTTTAAGCTCTCCATCGGCGAGGAAACGCTGGTTCACCGACGTGATCTCCAGCTCGCCGCGTGCGCTCGGCTTTATATTGTTGGCTACTTCCACCACCTTGTTGGGGTAGAAATAGAGTCCTACCACTGCATAATTGCTTTTTGGATGCTTAGGCTTTTCTTCTATCGAAAGGCAGTTGCCGTTAGCATCAAATTCTGCCACTCCGTATCTTTCCGGATCGCTTACCCAATATCCGAATACTGTGGCTTTATTGTTATTCTCGGCGTTGGCGACGGCCTTTTTGAGCATATCCGAAAATCCGGCTCCGTGAAAAATATTGTCGCCCAACACCAGGCACACTGAATCCTTGCCAATGAAGTCCTGCCCGATTATAAATGCCTGAGCCAATCCGTCAGGCGATGGCTGCTCGGCGTATTCCAGACGTATGCCGTAGTCACTGCCGTCGCCAAGCAGACGCTTGAATGCAGGCAGATCCTGAGGAGTGGAAATGATAAGAATCTCTCTTATTCCGGCAAGCATAAGCACGGATAGGGGATAGTAAATCATTGGCTTGTCATAGATTGGGAGCAACTGCTTTGACACGCCCTTGGTGATTGGATAAAGTCTGGTGCCGGAGCCGCCGGCTAATATTATGCCTTTCATTGGTAGTGCTAATTTTTTTGCAGAACTTATTTTTTTGCAAATGTACATAAATTATCAAATATTTCAAAATTATGCATGATCTTACATTTGAGAATATGATTTTATTAATTTTGATAATTCAGAAAAAATTACTAATTTTGGCACAGAATTTAAGTAAAACCAAAAGTCTGATGGCAGAATTCCCGAAAGAAAACCCCGAATTGATAGAGCAGCTGCACGATCCCGCACAGTGCCGTCAGGCCTTTAATAAGGTGATTACCACATATTCTGCGCCTCTATATTGGCAGATACGCCGCATGGTGCAGAGCCATGATGATGCCAATGACCTGTTGCAAAATACATTTCTGAAGGCTTGGCAAAATCTCGAAAATTTCCGTGGCGATGCCAAACTTTCCACCTGGCTTTACAAAATCGCCATCAACGAAAGCATATCCCACCTTGAGCGTGAGCGCAAAAGAGCAAATTTGAGTCTTGACGATCAGGAGTCACAGCTTGCGCATCTTATTGAAGCCGACGAGAATATCAACGGCGACGCTTTGGCGCAAAAGCTACGTGAAGCTATAGCTACCCTGCCTGAAAAGCAGCGACTTGTCTTCAATATGCGCTATTACGATGAGATGAAGTACGAAGACATGTCGGAGATATTAGGCACCTCGGTAGGCGCACTTAAAGCGTCGTATCATTTGGCTGTGAAAAAAATAGAGAGTTTTTTTGATGAACATGATTAAACTTTAGCATATATCGAAAGTCTAATTATTAAACCAAAACAGTATTGTATATTCAGAAATTGTTACTTTATAAGTCATGAAAGAAGATAATGATATTCTTAGAAAGATAGACCACCGCGATGGCATGACTGTCCCGGAGGGATATTTCGCGGAATTCGCTCAACGCATGGCTTCCTCTCTTCCCGTAACCGAATTTGAAGAGTCAGCCGGCGGAGCGAAGCCCTTCGTGCAGCGCACTCTTTGGCAAAGGGTGCGCCCTTATGTGTATATGGCCGCAATGTTTGCCGGTATATGGTGCATGATGAAGATGTTCTCTGCCATTACCGCTAATTCCGACTCATTGGAGCCTTCCGCAATATTGGCTGAGGCGCTGGATAATGAGATTTTCTTTGATGATTATATCATTAATGATTTGGATACCCGCGAGCTTATGGATCAGATGATGGACGACGGGGTAGATCTCACCACGTTGCCCAACTCTCTGTATGATATGCCTGAGGATGCTGTGTACACCACTTCTCTGCCTGGCGATTCTCCTCGTATTCAAGAAATTTTGAATCAGTAAAAAAGTAAATTTTTCTCTTGAGTGATGAAACAAATAATCTTTACTTTAGTAATGATAATCTTCGTCTCAACGACCTCTATGGCGCAGCGTGCGAAGTTATCTAAGGAAGACCGGCAGAAGTATCTTGATGAGATGCGCCAATACAAGCGCGAGTTTCTTGTAAAAGAGCTTAACCTTTCACGCGACCAGCAAAATCAGTTCTTCCCGGTGTACGACCAGATGGAGGATGAGATTAATCAAGTGGCAGAGGAGACACGCGAGCTCGAAGAAAAGGCAATAAAAAATTCGGAGGCTTCGGATACGGAGTTGGAAACAGTGGCACGCACTGTGTTTGAACAGAAAAACCGTGAAGGCGAGATTGAAATGAACTATTTCGTAAAGTTTAAGGAAGTCCTTACGCCGCGCCAGATTTTATTGCTTAAGGGTTCGGAACGCAAATTTACACAGCAGCTCGTAAGGCACGGCAGAGCGAAAAGCAAATAACATTAATATATTAATGTCGGACATAAGGCTAATAGGCTTTTGCCCGACATTTTTTATATATACATTTGATCCTATGGAAAAAATAAAAACGTATGTGTTGGCCGATGATATGGACGTAAGGGCTAACCTGCTACCTATGACATATGTCCGCCCTATTTCTGAATTGCGTCTCGGCATTACCACGATACGCGAGAAATGGGAACGTAAACTCGGCGCGCGGTGCACCTGGAAGACCGCTGATTATCTTCAAGAAAAATATCCTTGTGTGACAGAGGGTGATGTGGAGTATCTGCCGTCAAACGAAATCCCCGGAGTGGGTTCTCTCAATCATCTATGGGATATATTCATGCTCAACGCCAAGGCCATAGAAGATGATTTTGCTTATATCACGGCAGGACGTGTTTCGCATCCAGTGAGCGACACGTGTATCGTGATAGGCGATCCGTCGAGAATATTCATTGAGGAAGGCGCTTCGGTGGAAGGCGCTATCCTTAACACCAAGAGCGGCTGCATATACATTGGTAAGGACGCCGAGGTGATGGAGGGATCATGTCTTCGCGGTCCGATAGCGCTTTGCGACCACGGCGTGATTAATATGGGTACGAAGGTATACGGAGGCACCACCATTGGCCCTTGGTGCAAGGTGGGCGGCGAGCTCAACAATGTGGTGATGCAGGCTTACTCCAATAAGGCGCACGACGGATTTCTCGGTAATGCGGTCATTGGAGAGTGGTGCAATATCGGCGCGGGATGTGTGGCGTCAAATCTAAAAAACGACTACACTGAAATCAAACTTTGGAATTATCCGGCCTCACGATTTATGAAAACGGGACTGCAATTTTGCGGCGTGATAATGGGCGACCACACAAAGTGCGGTATCAACTCTATGCTCAATACAGCCACAGTGTTGGGTGTAGGAGTGAATATCCACGGCACAGGTTTCCCGCGCCCCTTTGTTGCCTCTTTCTGCGAGACAAGCGGAGGAGCGTCGGGCTACTCTGATGTGTCGATGACAAAATTCTGTGATACAGCAGCGCGTATGATGGCACGTCGCCATGTGGAACTCACCGAAGTGGATAGGCGTATACTCTATGCCGTGCGTGAGATGGCTGAGAACTACAGACAATAAGGAATTGTCAGAATTCGCCCCATCGGCGGCGTAGCGGATAGCGCGTGGAGTGAAGTAGGATACGGAGAGAAGTGTTATAAGAGAAATATTCCCATATCCAGTTGATCAGCACGTTCACTTTGTTGCGCATACCAAGTATGGAGATTAGGTGTACAAACATCCACATGAGCCATGCGGGAAATCCTCCGAGTTTGAAGTGGGGAAGTTCGGCCACGGCGAGGTTTCGACCGACGGTGGCCATAGAGCCCTTGTCTTTGTACTTGAACTCTTTCTCAAATTTGCCTGAATTAATTTGTTTGGCAAGCAGTTTGGCCTGCTGTATTGCCACCTGTGCCAACTGCGGCAGACCTCTGGGGTAACGCTCTGTTGGGAAGTAGGCTATATCGCCTAATGCGAAGATATCCTCTTGTCCGATTACACGGTTGTAGGCGTCAACGGGGAATCTATTGCCGGGAGCTGTCTGGAGATTGCCATTCGGGAAATTAAACGTTTCAGCCGTGATTCCGGCTGTCCATATAAGAAGTGCGCTGAATATCTCGCTGCCGTCTTTTAGATGGATGATATTATCGGAATATGAGTCCATCATGGTCTTGAGCTTGACATCTACCATGAGTTTGCCTAGATATTTTTTGGCTTTGATCGAGGATTCCACACTCATTGAACCCAACAGACGCTCACCGCCTTCGATAAGGAGGATATTCACATTGTCGGGATTGATTGTGGGATATTCTCGGGGTAGAATGTCGCGTTTCATTTCGCCGATGGCTCCGGCAATCTCCACACCTGTGGGACCACCGCCAACCACAACGAAACTCAGCATCTTTTTTTGTAACTCCATGTCGGATATAAGTGAAGCGCGCTCAAGGCGATCAAGTATTTCATTGCGTATACGCATGGCCTCGGCTGCGCTTTTCAGCGTGTAGACATATTTCACTAAGTCGTTGTTGCCGAAGAAATTGTTTTTGCCTCCGGCGGCTATCACGAGTTTGTCGTATTGAATAGTTTCATATTGGGTTGTCACAGTCTTTTTCACTGTGTCGATTTCCTTTACTTCGCCCATATGGAATCGTGTGCCTTTGGCTCTCTCTTTGCGCATTTCGCGGCGGAGTGGGAAGCAGATGTTGCTGGGATCAAGACCGCTTGACGCTATTTGATAGAAAAGGGGAGGGAAGCTATGGAAATTATTCCTGTCTATAAGAATAATTTCATATTTCTTTCTGTCGAGTCTTTTCACAAGATTTAGTCCGGCAAATCCGCCGCCTATTATCACGATTCGTTCCATATCTTTGGTAGTTAGAGTTATAAATAAATAGTTTAACTGGGGGCCGTGTGTGGCTTTCATAATCTATAAACACACATTTGCCGTTCAATGTTCCACGTTGGAGGCATTATTAATGGCGGCAAATGCAAAAAAATGTATAGCACCGACGATTTTTGTCATTTTATTTGTAAATTTGCCATGAAAAAATCATTTTTGTTTTGCCATGAACGACATAGAAAAAGAAATACATCGACTAAGAGAGCTTATTGAAAGCCACAACCATAAGTATTATGTGCTTAATTCCCCCGAAATAAGCGATATGGAATTTGATGCAATGCTGAAAGAACTTGAGCGCTACGAGCAAGAGTATCCTGAATATGATGATCCGTTATCCCCCACGCATCGCATCGGTTCTGACCTTACTAAAGGCTTCGAACAGCACATGCACGTGTATCCGATGCTGTCGCTAGCCAATACTTACTCGCCTGAAGAGGTGGATCAGTGGGTGGAGCGCACCGAGAAGGCTCTAGCCGGACAGGAGTCAGACCTGGTGGGAGAGATGAAATTTGACGGAACGAGTATCTCGCTTATCTATGAGCATGGACGCCTTGTGAGAGCGGTGACGCGCGGCGACGGCGAGAAAGGCGATGTGGTGACAGAGAATATTAAGACAATTCGTAGTATACCTCTACGTCTGCCGGCTGGAAATTGGCCTGATATGTTCGAAATCCGAGGCGAAGTGTTGCTGCCTTGGAAAGAGTTCGAGCGTCTTAACGAGGAGCGCGCTTTTAACGAAGAACCCCTATTCGCCAATCCTCGTAATGCGGCTTCCGGCACCCTCAAACTGTTGAATCCGTCAGAGGTGGCTCGCAGAGGCTTGGATGCGTATTTTTATTACCTGCTTGGCGAGAATCTACCCTCTACTACGCATTACGGCAATATGCAGGAGGCTAAAAAGTGGGGATTCAAGGTGTCGTCAGCTATGAAGGTGCTCCATAATATGGAGGAGGTGGACGAATATATTAAATATTGGGATACTGCTCGTAAGGAGCTGCCGGTAGCCACTGACGGACTGGTGTTTAAGGTCAATTCTTTGCGTCAGCAGCTTAATTTGGGTTATACTGCCAAGTCGCCCCGATGGGCCATCGCATACAAATTTCAGGCTGAAAGGGCTTTGACCCAACTGAGATTTGTGTCGTTTGATGTGGGGCGTATGGGCATTATCACTCCTGTTGCCAATTTGGAGCCTGTGCTTCTGTCCGGCACAATTGTAAAGCGAGCCTCCCTTCATAATCAGGATATAATCAACGAACTTGATATCCACGAGCACGATATGCTCTATGTTGAGAAGGGTGGAGAGATCATACCAAAAATCACCGGAGTAGATGTGCAAGCCCGCGAGAAGGATGCCCGGAAGGTGCTGTTTGTCACCCATTGTCCGGCGTGCGGCACGCGTCTGGTGAGACAGGCGGGAGAGGCTGCGTGGATGTGTCCTAACAAATACGGTTGTGCTCCGCAGATTACGGGCCGTGTAGAGCATTTTGTAGGTCGTAGGATGATGAATATTGACGGAATTGGCGAGGAAATAGCTCAGACTTTGTTTGATAAGGGCATGGTGAAAAATATTGCCGATCTTTATGACCTTACCTTCGAACAGCTTATGGGGCTTGAACGCTTTGGTGAGAAGAGTGCATGGCGTTTGATTCATGGTATTGAGGATTCTAAGAATGTGCCGTTTGACCGTGTACTGTATGCGTTGTCTATACCATTTGTAGGCGAGACCACAGCAAAGAAGATTGCGCGTAGCGTAGGCTCGATTGACCGACTGATGCAGATGTCGGCTGATGAGTTGTGTCTTATTGAAGATGTGGGTCGTGTAATAGCGCAAAGTATTATTGAGTATTTCGAGGCGGAAAGCAATCGTGAGATTATCGAGCGTCTTCGAGCCGCCGGAGTACAGTTGGAAATGGAGATTTCCGATAATGATGAACGAACTGACAAACTGGCTGGAAAATCAATCGTGATCTCCGGGGTATTCGCACATCATAGTCGTGATGAATACAAGCAAATAATAGAAAAGAACGGCGGTAAGAACGTTGGCTCAATCTCAAAGAAGACAAGTTTTGTGCTCGCAGGCGAAAATATGGGCCCTGCAAAACTTGAAAAGGCTCAGAATCTTGGTGTGCCGGTGGTGAGTGAGGATGAATTTTTGAAGATGCTGGACTGACTACGTGGAAATAAAAATTAGTGTAAAGATATGTACATAGATATAATACGCATAAGACATCTCGTATTAGGCGTTGCTCTGTCGGCTGTTTTGTCGACAAAGGCAGTTTCTCCGATTAATTATTCTCCTATGTCGGCTCTTGTACCACTTCCTGCTGAGGTCACGCTTCCCGCTACCCAAGGCGTGGATTTCGAGGGTGGATATAAGTTGATAGCAGACGAAGGTCTTGCCAATGAAAGCAGTGAACTCCAGCGAATTCTTTATGATAGATTGGGAGTAAAGGTGGTTCCCGGCGGCGAAACAGCAACCGTCGTGCTTAAGATTGACCCGAAAATGCAGGGTGAGGAATATTCTCTCAAATGTGGAGATGGGCAATTGGCAATTACTGGCGGGTCTGCCGCCGGGGTATGGAACGGCTTGATGACTCTCGACCAAATACTAATAGGCGATGTGCCTTCTACGGCTGCTTGCATTATTGCCGCCGTGGAGATTAATGATTACCCGCGATTTGGCTATCGGGCTCTTATGCTGGATCCGGCGCGCAATTTCCTTCCTGTCGATGATGTAAAGCGCTATATCGACCGTATGGCGAGGTATAAATATAATATTCTGCAGCTGCATCTTACCGATGACGAGGGCTGGCGTATGGAGATAGAAAGTCATCCTGAACTTACATCCACGGGTGCGTTCTACTCCCACGACGATTTGCGCGACATCATCAATCATGCTGCTACTCGCCACATTGAGGTTGTGCCCGAACTCGACATACCGGGGCATACGGCCGCTATCCTTGCATGTCATCCTGAAATGCGTTGTCTCAACAGCGATACTACAGAAATAAAAATCGGCGATTCGCATCACCTCATGCTGTGTGCCTCTGTGCCGGAGGTATATGCTTTGTACGACGATGTGATCAAGGAAGTGGCTCAGGTGTTCCCGTCGCGCTATATCCATCTTGGAGGTGACGAGTCGGTGATCGACCGTAATTGGGGTCACTGTTCGCGTGATTCGGCATTGATGGAGTCAATGTCGCTATCGTCGCCTGCGGAGTTGATGACCTATTTCTTTGGGAATATACTTTCTTCGGTAAAAGCTAATGACAAGGAGGCTATCCTTTGGTGTGAACTCGATAATATCTATCCACCTGCGAATGAATACTTGTTTGATTATCCTGAAGATGTTACGCTCGTGACATGGCGTAACGGTCTTACTCCAAAGTGCATTGAGCTTACTCGAAGACATGGCAATCCGCTCATTATGGCTCCGGGGGAGTATGCTTATCTCGACTATCCTCAGCTCAAAGGCGATTTACCCGAATGGAACAACTGGGGTATGCCGGTGACTACTTTGCGAAAATCATATGAGTTTGACCCGGGCTACGGACTTCCTGTTGAGGAGCAGGCCCATATCAAGGGGGTAATGGCAACTCTATGGGGAGAGGCTATACAGGATATCCATCGTGCGAGCTATATGACCTATCCGCGTGGATTGGCTATAGCAGAGGCTGCCTGGACTCCGGTGAATCTCCGCTCATGGAATGGTTTTCGCGAGCGTATGTGGCCCAACATATCGGCTATGATGCGTGAAGGCACATCGGTGCGTGTGCCTTATGAAGCGTGTGATACTGAGTAGGCCGACAGATTATTTTTCAGCTTGTATGATTTTGTTTGAAAGCACAAGTGCGTCTTCCATGGCTTTGTCGATGCGCTTTTCAAGGTTTATGATTTCCTGAGCCACCTTTTTGTCGCCCTTGGCATAGCGGATACGCAGCGAGTCGAGAAGAGTTTGCATTTCTGAAATTTTGTCTTGTGCTAACAGTAGGCTCTCCATTGATTTAGCGGCTCCTTTGTTGCGGAACTGCGACATGGAGGTGTACACCTTGCCTCCGGCGAGGGGCATTACAAACTCAGCCTCTGTCGGAGTGCCGGGTATGTCCTTTTCAAGATATGACTCGAGGTTGCCGCTTCCCTTTCTGCCTGTAAGAAGAGCTACGTCAGCAAGGCTTTCATCGTCGGGTGAGTGGTTGATGCGTGTCTGCGATGGTTGGAATACATATACGGTGAGTTTGCCATCCACCTGCTCTCTGTCTGATACCCACCATCCAAAGTTGCGAGCCTCGTCGATTACCATCATGTAGTCATTATAAGGGGAATTGTATGGCATGCCGATGTTCTGAGGCTGAAGCAATTCGCCATCAGGGCTTCGGCGTGTCATGAAGATATCGTATCCCCCTAATGAATACTCTCCGTCGGAAGCGTAATATATTGTAAAGCCATCGTCAAGAAGGAAAGGGTAGTTTGTGTTAGAACCATCATTTATTTCTTCCCCAATCGGTGTGGGAGCAGTGGTGGTGCCATCATCAAGTATCTGGCAGCTTACGATTTGTGTGGTGCCGTTTTTACCGTTGGCTGCCCAGAAGAGCTCTTTGCCGTTCTGTGGGCGGTATACTACAGTAGGTGATGCGGCTGCATAGCCTTCGGGAAGTTCTGTAGAGGCAAGTAGTTCGCCGGCATCGGGCGACAGCATATAGTTGCGGAAAAAATCTTTGGCATCAATCTGAAACGATGTTATCAGATTGATATCTTCCACGCGTTCGAGCAGGTTGCGGGTATTTAATATGCGTGTACGCAGAGTCTCCAGTTCTGCAGGATGTTCTTTCTTTGCTTTTTTTAATGACGTCTCCCATTTTTCAATAAGGTCAGAAGCTTCGTCGAGATTATAGCTTTTGATGCATTTGTCGATTGCCTCAGCGTAGTTTATGGCTGGAGCAGATTTGTTTGTTTTACGTTGTGCAGCTTGTGCAACTAACACATTAGAGCATAAGCATATGAGTAAGAAAAAAATGGGTTTGCGCATTTTATGGATATTATATAGGAGATATAGTGGGAATCTTTATTTTGCAAAGTTACGCATTTATAATGAGAAAATCAAATACCACACATTTAACTCAAATTTTTAGTCCAATTTCTGCCGTTTTATATGTTTTTCTTGCATAATTGCGGCAAAATGATTAAATTTGCAGCACAAAAATAAAAAATTGCTAAATATTGAATTAATTTTATCATATTTTGTCTTAAATGAAAGCATCTGAAGTAATGGCGGATCTTCACCGCCGTTTCCCCAATGAGCCTGAATATCTACAGGCTGTCGAAGAAGTGGTCTCTACTATCGAGGACGCTTATAACGAACATCCTGAGTTCGAACGTTACAATCTTATAGAGCGTCTTTGCATACCTGATCGCATCTTTGCGTTCCGTGTGTCTTGGATCGACGATAAAGGTAAAGTTCGTAATAATATGGGCTATCGTATCCAGCACAACAATGCCATTGGCCCGTACAAAGGTGGTATCCGTTTCCACTCTTCTGTCAATCTGTCGATTCTCAAATTCCTTGCCTTCGAGCAGACTTTCAAAAATTCGCTTACCACTCTTGCTATGGGTGGTGCTAAAGGTGGCTCTGATTTCTCGCCCCGCGGCAAGAGCGATATGGAAGTGATGCGTTTCTGCCAGGCGTTTATTGCAGAGCTTTGGCGTCAGATTGGTCCAGACACCGACGTGCCAGCCGGAGATATCGGTGTAGGCGCACGCGAAGTGGGCTATATGTACGGTATGTATAAGAAGATGGCTCGCGAAAATACAGGTACGTTCACAGGCAAAGGCCTCGACTTCGGCGGTTCGCTTATTCGCCCTGAGGCTACCGGATACGGCAACGTGTATTTCCTCCTGAATATGTTGGAAACACGCAGTATCGATATCAAGGGTAAGCGCGTAGCTATTTCTGGATCAGGAAATGTTGCAACTTATACCGCTCAGAAGCTTATATCCCTTGGCGCAAAAGTGATTTCATTGAGCGATTCAGATGGCTGTATCTATGTTCCCGAAGGTCTTACAGAAGAGCAGCTTGACTATGTATTCACTCTTAAAAATATTTATCGCGGACGTATACGCGAGTTTGCTGAGGAATACGGATGCGAATATGTTGAAGGCGGTCGTCCGTGGGGCTATCCTTGCGATATCGCTATGCCTTCAGCAACACAGAACGAGCTCGATGGCGACGATGCCCGCACTCTTCTTGCTAACGGCTGTATAGCAGTGAGCGAAGGTGCCAACATGCCTTCTACTCCTGAAGCTATTAAGGAATTCCTTGCCGCTAAGATCCTATATGCACCCGGAAAGGCTGCCAATGCGGGCGGTGTGTCGGTCAGCGGACTCGAAATGGCTCAGAACGCCCAGAAAATTAGCTGGACAGAGGAGGAGGTTGATAATAAGCTTCGCAAGATTATGGCCGATATCCATGAGCAGTGCGTGAAATACGGTACTGAGCCCGATGGTTTCATCAATTATGTGAAAGGCGCCAACACAGCAGGCTTCATGAAAGTGGCTCGCGCAATGATGGCACAAGGCGTACTGTAAAATTAGTAAGTAATATTCAGTTGGCAATCTAAAGGGTGATATGATTGCCAACTGACTTAAAGTTTATTAAATTATGAAAAAAATTGTTAATTTTCTAATTCTGTTCGTTGTTTTAGGATTTGTATCGTGTAACACCTCTGATTTGGAACCGAATAATTTTATTGGTGTAGAATCTTTAATTGTTGACGATGATGAAATTCCCATAATAGTGGGAGAGAACTTCAGCCTTCTTATGGATATTGCGTTATCAAAGAAAGATGATCCTGAATTTGATAATTCGGATATAAATGATGTGCTTATTTTATTTGATGAAGCTTGTTCTGAAAATCATAGATCCGTTGCTAAAAGAGAGTGGAATAGGACTTATTCTCGTAACTCGGAAATTAGGAGTTCTTTCGATCTTATGCCAGATAGTATTATTTATTGGATATATGATGGTTATATGAATCCAGATTATAATGTGCTGTTTGAAACGATACAAGAGATAAAGAGCACAGAATGGTATTTAGAGCAGAATGGGATGCTGCAACGGGAAATTGATATAGATTTGAAATCCATATCTGTGATAAGAGATGTTATTATTGGATATTCAAGCAATTTGCCTAAATCACGAATGTCGCCTGGGGACCGAATGATTTGGAGCGAGACGGTAGCTCAGTTAGATGACCCCTCTAGGAAAAGTGTGTTTCAGGCAACAGTGTCAGGTATAGCGATGGTGACAAATGCAGTTATAAGCTGTGTATTGACAATTATTACATTTATATGAGCATATGAAGTCATGGAAGAATTTTATTCTATGGTTCGGATATGTTCAATGTATATTGTGTATATTCATTGGCTATTATTTAATTGGTAAAGATCAGATATTCGAATCTAACCCAGATGTATTCAAATATTTCTGTGTTGTCCCTATTGGTATACTGGCTTTAATTAAAGTAATTTGTAAATATTGCCGGTGAAAGAGAGTACAAGTGAAAAACGCGGATGATAATAAATCATTGGAAGCTATATAATCAACATCTTTTAACAGATTTTCTTGCAAAAATATTTGGCGGATAAGGAAAAAGTGTGTAACTTTGCACTCGCTTTTCGGAGGGAAGGCCAACGCAAAGAAAAAGGGTGTGAAAACATTGTCTCGGAAGAGGCTGAAAGTTAACGAAAGTTAAAGATTTGGTAGTCTCAAAAATT
>CAZJKZ010000018.1:20195-40828 GCA_964546885.1 uncultured Bacteroides sp. | reverse complement strand
AGCGTTTCCTGAGCTTCTTCCTCAAGAGCCCGATGCATGACTATACAAAGGGTGAAGTGCCTGTCAACCACCTCTTCCAGCAGTATGTGATGCTGAAGAACGCTATTCGCGAAATGGGTGGTTATCCCGCTGATGAGCCCATCGACTAATCTTTCGGTAAGTAATCGTACAAAATATCATTTGCCCCGGAGCCGTGATGCTTCGGGGCATTTTTATCGCATGCGCTCACAACAAAAGTTTTTACCCGGTGTTTTCTTAATATAGTATAATGACAATAGTAAGATATATATGGATTACGCAAAAATAGTATCAGACACAGTAGATCGTCTCGCCGATGAGGATTCGTACCAATTTATGTTTCATAAAACCCACAGCGGCGCCCCCGTACCATCGGTGGACGAAATTAAGCGCATAATCACTTTATGCCGCAATATCCTTTTTCCGGGATTCTATGGAAACACCACAATGGATAGCCATTTGCTAAAGTACCATATCGGTATGTACACCGAGCAGCTCTTTGAGAGTCTTGTGCGTGAGGTGCAGGCGGGCATGTGCTTCAGCGATGACCAGAGCTGTGAGAAGCCGTCATATACATGGAGCGAGCGCCGCCGCAAGTCGGCTGATATAGCGGCAGCGTTTGTGGAGTGGCTGCCTGAACTGAGATCTATTCTTGCCACCGATGTGGAGGCTATGTACAACGGCGATCCGGCGGCCTCGAGTTTTGGAGAAATCATTAGCTGTTATCCTACGGTAAGGGCAGTGAGCAGTCATCGTATAGCTCATAAATTGCTTACATTGGGTGTGCCTATAATACCTCGCATAATATCCGAACTGGCACATGGAGAGACCGGTATAGATATACACCCGGGAGCTACAATAGGAAAGCATTTCACTATCGACCACGGCACCGGTGTGGTGATAGGCGAAACGTGTGTGATAGGTAACAATGTGAAGATATACCAGGGCGTGACTCTTGGCGCAAAGAGCTTCCCTCTTGATGATGAAGGTAATCCCATAAAAGGCATACCGCGTCACCCAATAATCGAGGACAATGTGATAATATACGCCAATGCCACTGTTTTGGGTCGAATCACCATAGGTGAGGGCAGCGTAATAGGCGGCAATATGTGGGTCACCAAGTCTCTTCCGCCCCACACCCTCTTTGTGGCTAAAGCTCAGGAGTAAGAACCGGGATTGCTATGCAGTCTCTTGAAAATCGGACGAGTATATGAATTTAGATAGAGAATTTATATTTAAAAGTAGGAAAAATTATTAAAAATGGTGCAAAAACTGAAAAATGATAGTGAAAATTAAATTTTTCAAGAAAAATGTAATGATTTTATAAATTTTATCATTACATTTGCAGCGAAAACACAATTTTTAATAAATTACTGCTATGAACAAGATGGATTTGGTAAACGCTATTGCTGAGAAGGCAAAGATCTCCAAGACAGATGCAGCCAATGCTCTGAAGGCTGCAATTACAGCTGTGACCGAAGCTTTGGAAAAAGGCGACAAGGTATCTCTTGTAGGATTCGGCACCCTGACTGTGGCAGAAAAAGCTGCTCGTTCGGGATTCAATCCCCGCACTAAGGAAAACATCGAAATCCCGGCTCGTAAGACGATAAAATTCAAACCAAGCAATGACCTTGCTGAAAAAATAAAGTGATATGCCAAAAAGCCGGAATACTCTAAATATAAATGTAGCGCCCGCATCACAGCGAAGCGCTACATTTCGTTTTATATCGAGAGCGAAAAATCATTGATAAGAGTGGCAAGGGTGGGGTGCTTTTCCACCATATGCTGTAACACTTCACGCTGGGTCCAGGTGATGGGTGATGCTTCTCCTTTACGTATAGAGATATCGAAATCCATATAATCGTTGTTAAGCCCGTCATGCAGGAAAGCAAGGATATCGGCTTTCGACTCATTTATTGTATTCACTTGTATGGTATCATCTACCTCCACGCCATATCTGTTGTCTGACAACTTTACAGGCAGCGATGCACGCATTGTATTTATGAGAATGCGCTCTGTGGGATGAGCGTCGGTGTATGCCGTCCAAAGCTTAATAAGTTGTTCTTCGGTGTAAGGGGAATTACGTCGATGAGACGGGTCTTCTTTGGTCTCCTCAGGAGCAGATTTATCGGCAGGGTGTCGGCCGTTGAGCGAAAACGATGGCATTGCCCCGGCGGATCTACGCACGGCCTGAGGTTGGTGGTAATTGGGCTGAGGTGGCTGGTAGGCTTGCTGAGGCGGCTGTGGACTCGAATACTGTGGACGATTGGCCGTAGCCGGCTGCACAGACGGAGATGAAGGCTGCGGCTGTGGTGGCTGTACTTGTGGATTTTGTTGCTGCACAGGTCTGAGAGGGCGTTGAGTGTCGCGTGGCTGCGGATCTACGAGTTGGCATAGTTTGACAAGTGTGAGTTCAATGAGAAACTGCTTGTTGGTGGCTATGCGGAAATTGAGGTCGGCGTCGTTGCATAGATCCATGGCATCGTAAATAAATTTAGGTGAGCATTTGACTGCGACAGCACTCATCTGCTGCTTCACCTCGTCGGATGCCTCCAGTAAAGGCAACGTCTGGGGCAGCCGCGCCACCATAAGATCACGCAAGTACAGTGCAAGACCGTTGATAAAGAATTGTGAATCAAATCCTTTTTGTCTCACCTCCTGATATATTAGCAAAGCTGTGGGCACGTCACCGGCAAGGAAAGAGTCGACAAGGCGAGCGTAGTACGAGCTGTCGAGCATATTCAGATTGTCGATGGTATTCTGATATGTCACCTGTCCCATTGTGGACGCTGCCACTTGGTCGAAGATTGATAGTGCGTCACGCATGGCTCCGTCAGCTTTCTGAGCTATTATGTTGAGAGCTGCGGGTTCGGCGTATATGCCTTCGTTAGCCGCCACACCTGCGAGATGCTGCACCATATCCTGGATAGTGATACGGCTGAAATCGTAGATTTGGCATCGTGACAGGATGGTGGGTATGATTTTGTGCTTTTCGGTGGTGGCAAGGATGAAGATCACATATTCCGGCGGCTCCTCCAAGGTTTTAAGGAAAGCGTTGAAGGCTGCTGCTGACAGCATATGCACCTCATCCACTATGAACACTCTGTATCTGCCCTGAGTGGGAGGCACGAGCACTTGCTCAATTAGCCCTTTGATATCATCGACGCTATTGTGCGACGCTGCGTCGAGCTCGATAATATTCAGCGACGAGCCGTTGTTGAAGTCGCGGCAGGAGTCACACTCGTTGCAGGCTTCTCCATCCGGGGTGCGGTGGGTGCAGTTGATGGTCTTGGCGAAAATGCGGGCGCATGAAGTCTTTCCCACGCCTCGAGAGCCGCAGAAGAGATAGGCATGTGCCAGGCGGTCGGTGGCTACGGCATGCTTCAGTGCAGCCGTCAGAGGCTTTTGTCCTATCACGGTGCTGAACGTAGAGGGGCGGTATTTACGGGCAGATACTATATAGTGATCCATAATTATTTCTTTTAGAGGGCTTAGGCTTGTATGATGTCTGATGTGACGGGGCGAGCGTCGGGGTCACGTTTAAGCCAGGTAAGCTGTTTTTTAGCGTAGACGCGTGTGTTTTTTTTCATACGTGATATTGCTGTCTCAAGGTCGAATTTTCCGTCGATATATTCAAACATTTCTTTGTATCCCACGGTGTTGAGCGAGTTAAGATGGCGCAGATGGTACAGACTTTTAACCTCTTCCAGCAGTCCGGCCTGCATCATAGAGTCCACACGGCGATTGATTCGGTCAAACAGTTCCTCGCGTGGCATGTCAATATAATACTTTTCTATTGCGAAATCCCGCTTTTTCTTTTTGCCGGTGAGAAGCTCGGAGCAGGGGCGACCTGCCTGTAAGCAGATTTCCAAAGCATGGATATTACGTCGTGGATTCAGAGCATCAACATTTTCATAGCTTTTGGGATCAAGTGCCTTGAGAAGGTCTCTTATCTCCTGTAATCCTCCACGCTCGTAGATATCGAGGACATTGGCTCGCACGCTGTCGGATATCGTGGGAAGGTCGTCGATGCCGCGACACACAGCATCAATATACATCATCGATCCTCCGCACATCACTTGTGTGGAATTTTGACTGAAAAGGCGTGGCAAGAGTGCCATAACGTCGGACTCGTATTGGGCGGCACTGTATTGCTTGTCGAGATCGAGCGAGGCAATGAAATGATGCCGTACTCTGCTGAGCTGTTCGGGAGAAGGGGGAGCGGTGCCTATGCGCAATCCGCGGAACATCTGGCGCGAATCGGCTGAGATGATATCACATCCCAGCCGAGAGGCCAGATTTATGGCTAAATCTGTTTTTCCTGACCCTGTGGGTCCGGTGATAATTATTAGGCGATTCACTTCTGTGCTGCGAGGCGTGCGATCTCCACTATCACTTGTGTGGCCTTCTCCATTGAGGGGATGGGCACAAACTCATATCTACCGTGGAAGTTCAAGCCACCGGCGAATATATTGGGGCACGGTAGGCCTTTAAATGAGAGCTGTGCACCGTCAGTGCCGCCTCGTATGGGCACCACCTTAGGCACGAGACCTATATTCTTCATTGCCTTTTCTGCAATATCGATGATGTGTTTTACAGGCTCAATCATCTCTCGCATGTTGAAGTACTGGTCCTTGATCTCTATTGAGCAGCAACCTGGAAATTCATTGTTGATTTTGCGTGCGAGGTGCTCAAGCTCTTTCTTGCGGCGCTCGAAACGGTCGCGGTCAAAATCACGGATTATATAAGTAAGAACTGTCTTCTCAACACTGCCCTCCATAGCGCAGAGATGGTAGAATCCCTCGTAGCCTTCGGTGTGCTCGGGGGTCTCCCAGCGCGGAAGCATGATCACAAACTGGTTGGCAACGCGTATAGAGTTGAGCATCTTATGCTTGGCATATCCGGGATGAACGTTGCGCCCTGTGAAAGTCACATGTGCCACGGCTGCGTTGAAATTTTCGTATTCGAGTTCGCCCACTTCGCCTCCGTCCATTGTGTATGCCCAGTCGGCGCCAAAATGCTTCACGTCGAATTTATGAGCACCCTTGCCAATCTCCTCGTCAGGATTAAAGGCTATGCGTATATCGCCGTGCTTTATTTCAGGATGGTGCATCAGATAGTCCACTGCTGTCACGATTTCTGCAATACCGGCTTTATCGTCTGCTCCAAGGAGAGTGGTACCATCGGTGACGATAAGATCCTGACCAATGTAGTGCATGAGCTCGGGGAACTCCGAAGGCGATAGCACGATGTTTTTTTCAGCGTTTAGTACAATGTCCTTGCCGTCATAATTCTTTACTATTCGAGGATTTACATGGCGACCTGACATATCGGGAGATGTGTCGAGGTGGGCGATGAAACCAACGGTGGGCGCTCCGGGGGTATTGCCCGGAAGGGTGGCCATAAGATAGCCGTTTTCGTCGAGGGTAATATCCTTAAGTCCCATAGCTTCAAGGTCATCGCGCATAGCTTCGGCGAATATCATTTGGCCGGGTGTCGACGGTGTCATATTTGTAAGCTCGTCACTCTGGGTGTCGAATTTCACGTATTTTAGGAAGCGGTCAACTACATCCATGATATATTATGTTTTTTAAGATTTCGCTAAATATTGGGATTGAGCATTCTGAGGTGCTCTTCTACACCACAAATTTACGAAATATTTCAACATTATCGTATATACAACTCTGATTTTTTTTGAAAAACACCGAAATAGATGTGGTATATCATAGCAGACCGAGCTCTACCTGCGAGGCAATACGCTCGATGCGGGCATCCTCGCTGTCTTTTTCTGGATTATACGAACTCTTTAGGCTTACTCCGAACAGTCGCCCGAAACCTTGCCAGAAAGTGGCGCGGAATGTGCCGAGGAAGGCTTTGACTATGTTGTAGCTCGATTGATGAGTCTCTCGCTGCACCAATTTGATAAGCACCTTGGCCTGACGCTTGGAGAATCGCTTAAGCACAGGCTTGTATTGCTTGAAAAGCTCATGCTCCATCGTCTTGAGATATTCGTCACGCTCTTCCTGAGTGGGGAAGGTGGAGATATATTCGTATGTCTCTATAAGGGTCTCAGCAATAAGTTTCGCATAGGGGAGAGTGACCTTAACGTTGTTGACCAGACGATCATATTCCTCCTTTTCTTTTTTGTTCTTAAATGTAATGGGCTTATTGTAGCAATACACATCGGTGAGTACGAATACAGGTACACTATCTCCAGCCTCGTCGACTTTCCAGTAGTAGCCCTTGTAATATGGGATACGTCCGTCGCCGGGATCGGTGAGAGTGCGTTCTTTGGCGTGTGCGCATATAGCTACAATAGCCAATAGAAATGTAATGAGTATGCGTGTGTATTTTTCGGTCATTTATATTATAACGTTTTTAAAGGCCGAAAAATTGCAAAATCCTTTTATTTATTTTTTGGAGGGTAATCAAGTGTGTAATGCAGACCCACTGACTCCTTGCGCTCTTTGGCTTGACGCATTATCAGATAGCCTACGTTGATGAGGTTGCGAAGTTCGCAGATTTGTCGGGATGCCTTGGATCTCTTGAAGAGACGTTCGGTCTCCTCATACAGTATATCGAGTCGGTTCCAAGCACGGTCCAGGCGCAGATTGGATCTCACAATACCTACATATGTGTCCATTATCTGGTTCACTTCCTTCAGACTTTGTGTGATCAACACCATTTCTTCGGGGTTGGATGTACCTTCATCGTTCCATTCGGGCACATCGGTACGCAGCGACACATGCTGTATCGCCTCCATGGCATGCTTTGAAGCAGCCTCGGCGTATACCACTGCCTCTATGAGCGAATTTGATGCCAATCGGTTGCCTCCATGCAGACCGGTGCACGAACATTCTCCTATGGCATAGAGATGGTTGATTGAAGAGCATCCGTTCAGATCGACCTTTATGCCTCCGCATAGATAATGGGCTGCAGGCACCACGGGTATGTAATCCTTGGTGATGTCAATGCCTAAAGACAGGCATTTTTTGTAGATGTTCGGGAAATGACGGCGTGTCTCTTCAGGGTCCTTGTGGGTGACGTCGAGATACACATGGTCAGATCCGCTTTGCTTCATCTCGCTGTCAATGGCACGAGCCACAATGTCGCGAGGCGCAAGCGACAGGCGTGGGTCGTATTTATGCATGAATTCTTCGCCGTCGATGTTGCGCAGCACGGCTCCGTAGCCGCGCATTGCTTCGGTGATGAGGAATGCCGGACGGTCGCCGGGATGATAAAGCGCAGTAGGATGGAACTGTATGAATTCCATATCCTTTACGGTGCCTTTAGCTCTATATACCATAGCTATGCCGTCGCCTGTGGCTATAAGGGGATTGGTGGTGGTGCGGTACACGGCTTCGCAGCCGCCGGTAGCCATTACCGTCACGCGCGAAAGGAAGGTGTCCACTTCGCCGTTCTCCTCATTGAGTACGTAAGCGCCGTAGCAGTCGATATCGGGAGTGCGACGAGTGACAATGCGTCCTAAATGGTGTTGGGTGATTATCTCGATAGCGAAATGATGCTCGTACACATCGATATTGGGATTTCTTTTAACGGCGGCTATCAAGCTTTGCTGTATCTCATGGCCTGTGTTGTCGGCATGGTGCAATATACGAAATTCGGAGTGTCCGCCTTCACGGTGGAGGTCGAAATTACCATTGGTGTCTTTGTCGAAATTCACGCCCCACTCGATAAGAGCTTTGATTTGGCCGGGAGCCTCGCGCACTACCTTCTCCACAGCCGCTGGATCGCTAAGGTGGTCGCCCGCTATCATGGTGTCGTTGATGTGTTTCTCGAAATTGTCGAGTTCGAGGTTGGTGACAGAGGCCACGCCGCCTTGTGCGAGGTCGGTATTAGCCTCATCGAGAGTAGTTTTACAGATGAGGGCCACGCGGCCTGTTCCGGCCACTTTAAGGGCGAAACTCATACCGGCAATGCCTGAGCCGATAACCAAATAGTCGTATTCGCGTACCATAGCTAAGAAATATGATATAGTGAGGTTGGGGTACTCACGGATAATCGTGGAATGATGCGGCAAAATTACTAACTTTTGATTAATTTTGCAATAAAAAATCTCGTTAACACTCCACTCTTATGCCAATAGAAACGCGTACCCTGCCGGATATTCAACGACTAACTGACAACTACGCTGCATATTTGCAGCTTGAACGTGGCCTTTCGCCCAACACGCGGGAGGCTTATAGCCGAGATGTACGCAAATTTATCGACTGGGCTGCCGCCGATACGCAGTGTCCTGTCTTGTCACAGGTGGCTCCCTCGGATATACATGCTTTTGTTGCTTCCTTGCACGATGTGGGCATATGCGCCCGCTCCCAGGCGCGCATTATCAGTGGCCTAAAGTCCTTTTTCAAATTTATGCGCTTAGAAGGATACATAAAAGTTGACCCTACTGCAATGCTCGAATCTCCAAAAATTGGTCTGCATTTGCCCGAGGTGCTCACGGTGGAGGAGATTGACGCGATGGAGGCGGCAATCGACATGAGCAAAGCCGAGGGCCAACGCAATCTTGCCATCATAGAGACGCTCTATAGCTGCGGGTTGCGTGTAAGCGAATTGTGCAATTTGCAGATAAGCCGCATATCGCTTGATGATAAGGTGTTGATGGTGGAGGGCAAAGGCAACAAGCAAAGGATTGTGCCCATGTCCGATTCAGCCATAGAGGAGATCAGGCGTTATATGATCGATCGTGATGATGTGGATGTTAAAGCGGGCGAGGAGGATATCCTGTTTCTTAATCGCAGGGGACGCCGCCTTACAAGGGTGATGGTATTTTATATAATACGCGACCTCGCCGAATTGGCCGGTATCAAACGCACAA
Source organism: uncultured Bacteroides sp. (assembly GCA_964546885.1). Classification (GTDB taxonomy): domain Bacteria; phylum Bacteroidota; class Bacteroidia; order Bacteroidales; family Muribaculaceae; genus CAG-873. The sequence continues at coordinate 31,968 of CAZJKZ010000018.1, read as the reverse complement.
TATCTCCCCACACCTTGCGCCATTCGTTTGCTACCCATTTGTTGGAGGGGGGTGCCAACTTGCGTGCCATACAGATGATGCTGGGTCATGAGTCAATAGGCACAACACAAATATATCTGCACACCGACACTTCCGCTTTGCGCAGCGAGATACTCCTGCATCATCCCCGCAATTTGCAGTAAGAGCAATCAGGGCTTTAAAGATTTAAAGCCCTGATTGCTCCTAATTCTAAGCTATTTCAGCAATTTTTGGGTGTAGATTGGGTATGAGTCGGCTGAGATATTCAAGATGTAGACACCTTTCTGGAGGGGAGCGAGGTCAATTGTGGCTGACTGGCCTGATGTGGCTTGCGCCAGTTTTTTTGATGCTACCAATAATCCGGAGGGGGAATAGATGTCGATTGTTACATCATTGTAGGCATTGATGAAGCTGATGTTGAGATTGTCGGCATCAGTGTATATTGATAGACCTTTGTCTATGGCCGGCGATGAAATGCCGGCACTCATTGACACACATTCAAGCAATCCTGAGTAGGCATCAATTTTGCCATATCCCCAATTATTGTCGGGAAGCGAAGAGGAGACTTGTAATGCTGTTTTCGACACCACATCCACGAGTTGCTCGGGTGTGAGGGTAGGTAAGGCCTCAAGCCATGTGGCCACTATGCCCGCTACTATGGGCGACGACATTGATGTGCCTTGCATATAGCCGTAGAGATGCTCGCGGGAGCCGTCGGTGTGCGACTGCGCTATCTGCAATGTGCCGGATCTGTCGTTTTGAGAAACGGCAGAAACGATAAAGCAGCCCGGTGCGGCTATTTGTGGCTTAATACGACCGTCGGCTGTGGGTCCGCAGCCTGAGAATGAGCTGATGGTGCCCACTGTCTCATTGAGAGTGCGCACATTAGTCTCGTTGAGCAGGGTGTACTGATTGCGGGTGGTGTACGAGCCTACCGAGAGGATGCGTTTTGCCGTGCCGCCAATTTCGGAAATCGAAGAGAATGGACCTGCTCCAGTGAATCCATTTTCGGAATAGTCAGATAGCCATATCTGACTATTGTCGGCCCATATATCCACAGATCCCGGCTTAATGCACTTCACCTCAAGCACCACTGCGTGATGGGCGCGGACACTTTTAAGATTGGAGGTTAACATCACATGATGCTTGCCATTGAGTGGGCTGATTTCAGAAGCCACAGTGATGTCGCCGGTGATATTGCGGCCAAGCGACACCGAAACAACCTCATCCGACGAAGCCGGATACACCATCACACGCTCAGAGATTTCATTCTGAGAGGTGTTGTAATCGCAAATCGCCACCTCGTATTCGCCGTCGGAATCGCCCCAGAATTCCACTGTGCCTCCGGCGGCTTTAGAAAGGCTCGTGCCAAAGTCAAGCATTGTAAGCAAGGGCGCCTCAGCGCCATCACTGAATGAATGAGACACATGGAAGAGGTCGGCTCGATGATTACCGGCTGCCCCGACAATCACACGCCCGGGTCCTTGCAAAGCGTCGGCAATGACGTCGAAAGCTGAAGTGCCGTCATGCGGTCCGGTCTGACAACCGAGACTGAGATTGATGACGCACGGTTTGCCCTCCGCTTCGGCATACTCAAATATATAAGCGATGGCATTGCTGATGTTGACATTGTCATATGACGAAGCTCCTATGCTCACAAGCACTATGTCGGCATCGGGAGCCATGCCCAAATACGCGCCGTCCATAAATTGGTCGCTTCCCGCGGCAAGAGCCGCAACGTGGGTGCCGTGCGAATTATTCAGAATATCGCCTTCGGCACTTTCTATAGTTTCGGGGGTGGAAAGCTCAATGCCATAACCGAATGTTTCGGGGGAGACCTGGTCGCTCGAAGGAGTTTCCGACTGCTCCCATACTCTTTTGATGCGCAGCTTCCCTTCCGAGTCGCGGAATGCAGCATGCGTATAGTCAAAACCTGCGTCAATAATGCCCACTACTACACCTTTGCCCGTGTACGGGCGATTGAGATTTGTGCCGGAATTTACATCACTTATGCCTGTGTCATCACGGGCTATGTCAAGCATGCTCTTGGCCTGCGAAGCCGTATGGACATACTTTACTCCCTCAACTTCGGAGAGTAAACCCAACATACCTAATGGCACGCGGGCAGTGGCATAAGTCGAACCGTTGAGCACAGTGGCTTTTACTCCTATGCGTTCCAGGGCATCGACGTCGAGAGTATGCGGATCGACAGAAAGATATACACCCACTAAGCTGTCGGCGGCGGCAGTATGTTTCATTGACGCGCTGCGGGCTGATATGCGTCGTGGCTGAGCCATGACACACAAGGCCGCCATGCAAAACAGGGCGGCTCCTGTAAATATTTTTTTCTTCATCGTACAGCGATCTTTTTAGTGACAGTGGTGTTGCCTTTGACAGCTTTTACAACATATATGCCGGTAGTGAGACCTGATACACCCACTTGCCTGCCTTCCATATTGTACACGCTGAGCGAGTCGTAGCCGCCCTCCACAATAATCATGCCGTCGGCATAATAAATATTTGCGTCTTTATTTTCGGCAGCCACCGAGCCGATTCCGGCAACCATACCGTTTTGAGAAAGGCTGTCGCCGACCTTTACTTTTATGCTATTGTAAATATTGCGGTCGGCAGGCATTTCGCCGAAAGAGCCTGTGTACGCCACAAGATACATATCCTCAGGCAAAGCAGGGATTTCAGGAATCGATGAACCGTTCATATATGTGGTGGTGTAGCCCGCCGGAATGGTGTACTCGCCCTTCCATACTATCTCCGATCCGGCTTTTGTACGTTCAGCGGGGATGCTTATGCCCCAGGGATTGGTGCCCATAGCGCCGCCTCTGTTGACATTTGTGTGCACATATCCTGTGCCGGCTCCGCTTTGATAGAAATATTCGTTGGTCATGTTGTCCTGAATGAGGAGGATATTGAATGCATTGTCGGCTGACGGGAGATCATTGTGCACGTAAGATTTAAGTTGCATCTTCAGCAGGCGGGTGGACTCATCAAATTCGGTCTCCAAAGCAAGCGACATATAGGGCTCTTTTTCGAGTACATAGTCGAAAGCCTTAGACAAATTAGAGTTAGTGGTGTTCATCACCGGTACTGACCCGATTTCAGGCACGGTTGTGCGATTCACCATTACAGCCGGAGCGTAGGTCACATTTGATCCGTAAAAAAAGGTGTATTCCTGTGTGAAATCGTTAGTGAGAAGATCGGGCTGGTAGCCTGAGTGGTGCATCACCTCTATTACCGGAACATCGGGATTGCTCTGTAAGAAATTGTGGATGGTGTTATGTCCTGACGGGCAGTTGACACATGCCATACCGGTGAATCCTTCAAGCAGGATGTTACGCTCCATATTCTCGGGATAGAAGAAGGCCGACATATCGAAAGCGTTGTCGGAATTGTCAGCATCGGACGCTCCGTTGATATTGGAAATCTCCACCTTGATCGTTTTGGATCCTTCAGCGGCAGATGAAAGGGTGGGGAGGTCGAATTTAAGGCTTTCGCACTGCGATATATTCAGTCCGCCGAAATGTGTAGATTCGGGAGTGCCGTCGCCAATCTGTATTGAAAGGTCAAAATCATTTATAGGCTCGGTGCCGTAATTATAGAGCATGCCTGAAAATCCGTACTCGCTTCCGACCTTCATATATACATTGAAGTCGATGGGGCGGAGTATGATATCAGTCACCGCAGGAGCGTCGTCCACCGTAAACTTTAGCGCGGGATTGCCATATCCCTGGTTGTGGATATCCACCCATTTATCGTCAAGGATGCCAAAGACCATGTCGGCTGATGTGTCAGTCTTGTCGCCAACGAGCAGAGATGCCGTGGTGGGGAGTTCGGCATAATATCCTATATACAGATCGCCGTCGGCGGCGTTGATGGTGATTGGCGAGTCGAGCTTGAAATCGCACCACTGGAGAGCTTTGTCGTAGGTGGCAGCCTGAAGCACCATAGGATCAGCGTTGAGGTCGTGTGTGATGAAAAGACGCATAGTGCCGGCATCGATATTGCGGGTGCCGAAGGCCGCTCCGATTGAGGAAATGTTGTGTCCGTCGAGGGCTGCGAGCTTTTCAGAGGGGATACGCATTGCTATACCTTGTCGTGGATTAGAGCCGAGACGGAAAACTGTGGATTTACTGCGGCCGACTTCGCCATTGGAGTATCCGAAATCTGTAGCCGAGGCTGTGTGCGCACATAGTGCGAATGAGATAAAGAAAAGGGATAAAAGTCGATTCATTTTTATGGTAAAGTTATGAATGTTTGGGTTTGGGTAAAATTTTGTGCAAAAATACTAATTATTACTTAAAAAAAGGTCGAATAAATGTTGTTTTTGCTTAAAACATGGAAAAAAGTTGGCGATTTCTAAGATTGTTTGTACTTTTGTGCAAAAACATAGAATATAGCAATGATAAAATTAAAAAAATTAACCTTATCGACAATCCTAATAGCTGCGCCGCTTAGTGGAGTATACGCTGCTCAGGTGATATATAATACTCCGAGTAACTATCAGGTGCTCTCCATTTCGCCCAATGGACAATGGGCGTGTGGTATTTACACAAACGCCAACAACACTCCCTACGGATTCAGGTGGAACCTTAATACAGGAAGTATTGAGATGCTCGATCCCACCGATTCGTCCACTGCGTGGGATATAGCTAACGACGGCACAGTGTCGGGCACATTTGCCGACACAAGCATCGCATCCAACGGCGCTCCTATTCAGATGGTAGGATTCTACCGCAATGGCAAATGGAACAGTGTGGAGAAACCCGCCGAAAAAATCAGCGACGGTGTGGGCTACGGCATAACCCCCGACGGACATTATATCTCAGGTTCGGTAAATATTAACGGCATCTATACTCCATGTATATGGCATGACGGAAAGCTTGACCGAATACTCCCGACAGACCCTAAAGCACATGCAATGCCATATGCTATTGCGCCTGACGGTCAATCAGCGGCCGGATGGATAATGAAAGAGAACCGTACAGCTTGCTATTGGAATGCTGACGGAGACACTAAACTAATGCTTGATAGCCCAGACTACAGTTATTTTTTCAATAACTGCGGTAAAGGTTTCTCTCCTGACGGAAAGACACTCCTTTATTGGGGCGGTTGGGAAGTTGATAACGATGATCTTTACCTTTGGGCCTTATATGATATCGCCACAGGCGAGCGCAAACGCATAAAGGCTCCCACGATGAGCTCGACGATGGAGTTTTTCGATATCAGCAACGACGGCATTCTCGTCGGCTCGGATATGGACCGCGGATATGTGTACGTGACAGAAGAGGACCAATCCTACTACGTAGATGACTATCTGAAGAAATGCGGAGTGGATATCGACGAATTGAGCTCGTACTTTTACGAGGGCGAATATTGGGACGGCACCACTCTGCCCGTGAGCCGCGTGGCATCAATATCTGAGGACTCGAAAACAATAGCCATGCTTTATTGGGACAAGACCCAACAGCAGAGCTCAATGGTGATAAAACTGGATGTTGACCCGGAGAAGACCGTGCCTTCCGAGCTTACAGCCATCCAGCTGAAAGGCCTCAACCATGTGGGCCTCACCTGGAAAACCCAGGACAATGTCTCCGGCTGCTCATTTGCAGTGTTCCGTGACGGAAAGCGCGTGAGCGGTATGCTGCCTTTGCGCACCCCATATTTCTATGATAAAAACGTGGAACCCGGCACCCACACTTACCTTGTAGAACTCACCACACCGGCAGGCACGCGCAATGTGGGCGAACCAGTAGAGATTACAGTCGCTACGCCTACGCCCTCTATCCCGTTGTCGCTAACAGCGCGCCAAAAGGGTATATACGATGCTCGTCTGTCATGGGCTGAACCTCTCAGCAATAAGGTGGTTAAGACATATGCCGACTACAATATGCCGGATGTGCTCGGTTTCTCAGTCTATCAGGATGTGACGATGGAGGCTGCCGTAAAATACGACTCACATGAGATCGCCAACTACACCGGATACACGCTTGATGAGGTGGCTTTCACTCCTCTCAGCCAGCACAAGTCGTGGACAGTAAACATCTATTCGCAGTCGACAACCGACGGATCGCTCACTCTAATTACATCTCAGCCTGTGACTCAGAGTCTAGTCTTGGGACAAAGAAACACCGTGCTTCTCGACAATCCTGTGGAACTGCCTACTCAGGGCAATCTCATTGTGGCTGTAGAAGTAGATGTTGACAGCCAGAAATCAAGCGCCGTGTTGGGTGCTCAGATGGGTCCGGTAAAAGCCGGATATACGGACTTGCTGCGACAGGGCACCGAGGGCGACTTCTTTTCAGCATATGAAAGTTCGCTTTCAAGCGGATACGAGTGCACATGCATGTCATGGATGATTGACGCTCTGTTCACTCCTGCCGACTACTCGGAAACTGACAATATGCTTTCGCACTATAATATATATGCCGACGACACAAAAGTGTCTGAGACGACCGGACTGACTGCAGATGTGGCACATCTTTCTGATGGCACACATGTCTTCGGTGTACAGGCGCAATATGCCAACGGCTCAGTTTCGGATATTGCCTCTGCTGATGTGGATATTGCTGTGCGCTATCCTTCTGTAGATGCTATAGACATCACCACCGTTGGAGAAAAGGGTATCAAGGCCGAGTGGAGCACTCCTGTCGATCGTGACGCTAAATCAATAACCTATAATCCTGAAAAGCCTTCAATTAAGGGTGTGGTAGGTATTAGTGATAATGGTTATGCTATTATGGCTGCCACTGATTATCCCGCAAATATGTTTACGGGATACGACGGCTACCTCATCAAGTCGCTGTGTTTCTATCCACTTACGGATGCTGTGTTTGCTCTGTCGCTCTATCGCAATAGAGAGGAGATATATTATGTTGAGATTGATGACTATAAACTCAATCAGTGGAACGAAATCGAGCTTACAGAAGAAATTTTTGTAGAAAAGGGATGCAGCTATCGTCTGTTAGTCGACTGTTTCGATCCTACCCCCGAAGTAAATGTGTTGGCAGTGGATGGTAATCCTTGCTTCCCAATGGTGTCGGATCTTTATTCTATAGACAACGGCGAGTCGTTCAGTTCTTTGTCGATAGATACAAGCCTTATGGGTAACTGGTTGATGGGTATTGAGATTGTATCTACCGAGGAGACATCTCTTGATGTTGTGGGCTACGACGTGCGTATTGACGGTAATATCGTTAATGAATCAAAAATCACATCTACAGAGTTTGATTATGAGATGCCTACTGCTGATACACGTCGCCATTCTCTGAAGGTGGATACCTACTATAAGGATGTAGAAAACGCTGTCAGCAGCCCATTCAATTACTTTACATTGAATACCGCTGGTATCGCTGACGGAATTATTACAGATATAACTCTTAAAGAAGGCGAGAATTTCCTTGTAGCAGAGGGTGACGCTGTAAAATCGATGAGTGTAATATCCGTATCCGGCGTACAGATGGCAAAGGCTGAAGGCCGTCAGGTAAATATCTCATCTCTCGCTCCCGGAGTATACGTAGTGGTTATCGCACTTGAAGACGGTAGCACCGTAACCCGTAAAATCGCTATTCGATAAACTATACTATATCCGTACAAGTTGTTCAAGTCAGCCTGTACGGATTCTTAGAACCGATCATTTTATAACATAATAAATATGAAGAACTATACTATTAAAAACCGTAGTCTGCTCTCGAAAGCATTAGCTACCATTATGGTAGTTATGGCTACTGTATTCGGTGTGCAGGCACAGACAGGAACTGTACCCAAGGTGACCACATTCTATCCTGAGAGTCCTGAAGAGAATCCAGTAATGGTACATGCTAATACTTCCTTCTACATCTATTTTGATGCTACGGTATCAGAATGTAATGCAGAGGTGGTACAAAACGGTAAGGTGATTGCAAATCTTACATATGTAGGAAAGGCGCCGGCAACAGCGCTTCCTGTAAAGAAGGATATGATACAGGCACTGTTCAACAACGATGAGCTACAGCCCGGCATATTTGAGATAAAACCTGTGGCTGTTACATATGTTAACTCTGAGGGAGATCAAGTGAAATATGAGGCTACTGAAGGCGAATGGCGTACTGTGACCTACCGTTATGGCGGAGAGAGTGGTAAAGTGGTTGCAGAGACTGAATTCTCGAATAAAACTGTGAAGTCGTGGTATCCTGCTGATTCGGATGAAGGCGTAAAGACCATTACATTCAATAAGGAAATTAAGAATGATTTCCTTGCAGTGTTAGAATATGGCAATGGAGAATCATCGAATAATTTTGCGCGTGTACCGGTGAAATCTACTCTTAGTGCTGACGGCAAGAGCATTACTATTGATCTTCGCGGTAGAGTGCATAGTGTAAATTCTATGGTGCCTAATGCGCATTTTGTTGACGAAAACGGTAATCCCGTACCACCGCCAACTGTAATTTCTCTATCTATTAGTGACCTCTATACGGCTGATGGCCAACCCGTACTCGGTATGTACGAAGACTCTGCCACCGGTTCGCAGCTTCAGCTTACTGCAGCCCTCTATTATACCTATAATTTCCGTGATCTAACATTCACCACACCAAGAATTACCGCTGCTAAGTTTGAAGGTGAAAACTTGCTGATAAATCTTTCAGATAGTCAAAATCTAATTTCTGCCGATTTGGTATTAATGGGACAAAGTGGTATCCTTGCTACAGTAGATGATATTAACATATCTGGCAGCTCTATCAGCGTCAAAGTGCCTACCGGAGTAAATGTGAATAACGTGCTAAGTGTAGAATTCCGAAAGCCTGTTTATAATGTCGATGATGGTGTGAACCACTCTATACGTCCGTTTAATATTAACGGTTCTGCTGAATCTCCCGAAGTGGCTACGATTGCAGACATTAAAGCCCTTAGCAATCAGGATAAGTTTAAGCTAAGATGTAATGGTGTAAAGGTTACCTACTCCAATCCTCAAGAAGGATATGTATTTATTGAGGATGAAAGCGGAGCAGTGCAAGTGGATCCCTCCAGCAATTTCTTCCCTACAGAAGGTACAGTGCTCACAGGTGTCCTTGAAGGATCTTATTATGGCGAAGGACTTATTGCAATCAACACGGCAACATCGGAATATTTGGAAAATCCGGCTACTATAACTCCTATGGAACTTACGCTCGGTGATATTACTTTCCCGGTAAATAATTATCGTTTAGTCACGATATCACTTGAAGATGTGGATGTGGTGTATAGCGAAGAGGACAATTTGTACTTGCTTACAATAGATAATCTTGATACGCCTGTAATGGTAGTTATTAATTTAATTGAGGAGTCCTTCCAGGCTCCGGCTCAAATCAAGCAGGTAACAGGTATAGTTTATAATCAGCCTTTTACCGGATATATGATTGTGGCTCGTCATAAAGAAGATATCCAGGGTGATACATCTTTAATTGAAACTGTCATTGGTGATGGCACCACCGTAGAGGCTCCTGTTTACACTGTAGGCGGTGTGAAGGTGCGTAATGCCGGTGAGTCTATTGATGGGCTTACAAATGGTGTGTATATCATCGGAGGCAAAAAAGTGATGGTGAAGTAACAGCATTGCTATATAAGACAAAGGAGGGATTCTCAATGAGAGGATTTCTCCTTTTTTGCTAACTGGGAAGAAGGCCGCCCTCGGACTTCACCACCCGGATGGCGAAACCACAAGGCTATTGACCCTCGTCGCAGCGGTAGACCGATGGTAGCCTACCTCCCAGTCAACACCCCTCGGGCCCCTCAAACAGATCCTTTTTGCCCTTAAAGAAGCCTTCGAGGGTGGAGATCACCAGGCTCTTGCCGAAACTCCGGGTCCTCAAACGACTGCACTCCTATCGGGTATCTGACTCCGCTTATCTCCATGGCTCTCCTCCTCCCTTAATGTTTGCTCCGCAAAGTTAAGCGTCTTTCGCCGCTTTTGCAAATATATCCACCCTGTTACGCTCGCAATGCCGTAGGATTATGGAGGGACATTGAATATTCTATTCCTGTAAAGCAGGAGCTCCAGCAATGTTTTGTCGGATTTGAGCAGACACATAGAGCCTATGTGCCTATGTTTCAATACACAAAGCTATTCAACCTTCGTCACTTTCGCAAATTCAATGTGAGTTTCTTCGTTACTACAGGTTTTATTGCAATAAGAATGCACAGTTATTTGTATGGTGCAAAAAAATGCGCGCAGGGGGTAATAGCCGAGCATGAGTTTTAGCAAGGTGGTCTTGCCGCTGCCGCTTGCCCCCACAATGGCCGTGACACGCCCCGGGGGGATTTCAAATGTTATACCGCTTACAGTGTCGCTCAATGCGTGGGGGTCATATCTGAAGCATACACCGCGGAGCGAGAGCGATTTCACGCCGTCATACCCTGTTAACCCGCCGCATGCAGCCTCCTCGTCGCCTATGGTGTGTATATCGTTGATGCGCTCCAGCGACAGGCGCACATCCTGCAGCGAGTATACAAAACTCATTAGCTGGTCCACAGGTTAGTTGAGCTGCCCAGGGCGTTGCACACCATGCACAGGCACGCCACGCCGCACTGCATGGTGTCCCTCTGCGGCTGAAAGCGAAATCCCCTAATCGATGCCATATCGGGATGTGTCCGGATTTCTTGTATTGCGGTTTTTATAGCCTTTGAAACGATAGCTGACGGTAAGGGACAGCGACGTGTTATGATGGTTGTAATAGGTATTTGAGTTTTGAGTGCCAACTCTTATTGTGTCTTCAGGGGTTTGTGTGCCAAGTACATCGCTGGCGTAAAAGTACAGGCTTAGACGGTCGTTAAGGAATGTGCATGTCGCCCCGCAGTTAAGGCTCAGCATGCTGCTGCGCTCCTCTATGCCATAAAGGCTGGGGGTGCGGTACCACGCGTTCAGGTTGACGGAGATTCTGGGCTTTTGCAATATAACCAGTGTGTTGTAGGTTCTCGCTATCATGTTTGTGTTCGATTTGTTGAACGAGAGGCCGTGCCAGTCGTTGGTGCGGTATCTTTCAAAGTTGCCCTCTATCTCAAGGGTGGTGAAAAATGTCTGGCCTACACTGAACGGGGCAGTCAGGGTTATTGACCAAGTGTCACAGAAACTAAGATTCAGCGGCTGGTACACCAGGTACGGATGGTCTGGCGACTGGTAAGGTTGCCTAAGAGAGAAGTTGTTGACACGGTAGTAGCTCGCCGATGCGGTGTACTTGCTGTCAAGCATGTACATCATGCGCGCCACATGGTATCGCATGGGCTTTAGACCCGGATTGCCTTTAATTAGCTGATACGGAGAGGCAAAATAGCTATAGTCCTCTTTACTCCAGTAAGAGGGAAAAACGTGGTAGGTTGAGTATGAAGCCTGAACTGATTGCTTCGGGCTAATGCTGTATGAGCATACAAAAGTAGGGAAGACTTGGAAATCCTGTCTGCCCGCCATTGAGTAGCTTTCGGCGGAGACGGAGGCGTTGAAGAAAAGCATGTTGGAAAGCGCCGATCCTCTCACCCCGGCGTAGCCCTTGATTATATGCTCGTCATAGGCTGACCGGAAGCTTGAGGCAGGCATGGACGGGTCATCCGAATGTGAGGTTTGTGAGTTGTTGCTACGCGTCAGCTCATAGCTTGCTCCGTAGGAGAGCCTCGTCTTCAGCGGGAGTGGCGTTGAAAGGTCGGCGTAGGCCCTTATACGGTTGCTGTGCTGGTGGCTGAAGTTGGTGTAGAGGTCGGGGACCTGGGTGGCTCCGCCCATGTGCCGCCGGTTGTC
>CAZJKZ010000018.1:0-20095 GCA_964546885.1 uncultured Bacteroides sp. | reverse complement strand
CCACTCTGTATCGGTTGTCATATTTTGGCGAGAAGCTGCCTCCGTAGCTTAGCTCAAGGGAGTTGCCGCCGTTGATCTTATAGTCGGCGCTTGCATATACGTTGTGGGAGTGTTTAACCGTGCGAGAGACAGAGGTTTCGTTTATATGGTGGAGCTGGCCGCCATAAGTGTGTCGGCTTGTCATATCGTTTCTCCATTTTACGCCTGTGGTTGACGGCGAGTACATCAGGTTAACGTCGAGTTTTGGAGTGGAGGCGAACAGGTTGCCCCTCGCGTTGGCGGACCAAAGCCACTTGTGCGAACCCCCCGCCTGCAGCATGCCGTTTATCTCGCGGTTGTGGTGCTTTTTCAGCACCACATTTATCACGGCGCTGCGGGTTTTCCATCTGGGGGTGGGCTCGTAGACCAGGTCAACGCCAGCCACCATGTCGGCCGGCACGCTCTTCAGGTACTCCAGCAGCTGGTCCTCGGTCATCGCCGGCTTCTTGCCGTTGAGATACACCGCCGTGCCCGAATGGGAGCCGGACAGGCGCAGGGAGGTGCCGTCGGGCGATGTGACGAGCGGCAGCTCCCTGAGCAGCTCGTGGGCCGAGACGACCACCCGCTGGGCTGCAATCTCATCAACATTGTAGCTGAATATTCCGTCGTGCATCGTGAGCTGCGGTTTACGGGCGCGCACAACCACTTCGGCGAGCTCTTCCGATTTAGGCTCGAGAACGATTTCCAGGGGTTTGTCCGAGTCTGACGCAATGTCTGTCCCGCCTATGACCTGGCTTTTATATCCCATAGAGGATATCTCAAGGCACCAATCCCCCTCCTGGCAGGTTTCCACTCTGAAGCAGCCCTCGGTGTCAGTTGTGGCAGCCGAAGTCAAAACTGAGTCGGGAAGAGAGTACACGGCGCATGTCGCGCCCACTATTGCGTTGCCGCCGCTTCCTTTGACGCTTCCTTCTAAGATTGCCGCCTGGCATATGACGCAGTGTGCAACGAATAGCAGGCTCAATAAATATTTTTTCATGCTTCTTTGTTTTTAATATTGTAAATCCTCGTGCACCGGAGGCGCAAATTGGCACCGGGGATCAGGATAATTCCAGTTGGTTTTACCGTAGGCCTTCATGACCTTGACCACGCATCTGCGTTTGTTTTTGACGCAGCTTTCAAACAGGCCGCACTAGGCGCACTGGCTCTGGTTGTGAGCTCTCAGCTCTTACCTGCAGAACCGCCACAATCAAAATAAGAAGATGTAAGATTCTTTTCATAATTATAAAGTTTTTTCGAGTTTGTTAATGCAAAATTACAAAGACAGACTTTCATCAGCAAGAAAAAACTTTAATAATTTGCAAAAATCTTTTTTTTGTAAATTATTATATTACAGTACTTTATTAAAAATAATTCATTTTATGATTTTCTACATTGCGCGTCGACTTTCACAATCGGTAATTTCAGCCCCAATTATGGCAGTTATTGGCAGTTTAATCGGGTGCGTACATACTATAACGTTCTAAACAGAGACTGCACAAACTTGCCAATATTTGTGTCGTGTCTGCCCAGACCCAATTTTTTGCGTATGGCACTGCTCATATTTACATGCCCTCCCCTCTTTGTATACTCTCCGATCTCAATACCGCTTAGTCCCATCGTGTAGAGACACACATAGTTGATTTCCTCAACACTTAGGCCATGGTCTTCAAAGTACTGGATAAAACGGGGATGGGAAAGCTGAAAAGCCAACCGGTTGGAGTCCATAAAACGCCCGATATCTTTAGTGTACTCTTTTACCCACCCTTCATACGATTTTTCAAACTTCTCATTGGAGGTAATGTAACCTGCAATAAGAGAGTTGAGCATTTCCATGCGCACTCTTATGGTAGTGTACACTTCTTCCGGAAGCTCTTTCTGCTCCTCCAGCAAATTTTTCAGCCTCTCGCTCTCCCTTTCGAGTGTGCCGATTCGGTGAGCCATATTCTCAGCCTCCAGAGTTTTGTTATCCCTCTCCAGCCTGAGGTTTTCATTCTCAATTGTTATCTTTTCTCTCTCGATCTTTAGTCTGTCGTTTTCCAAATTCTTGGCTTTTACTTCTTGAACAGCCAAATTTTTCTCCACCCTGTTATAGCGGAGAAGGAGGAGCAAGATAAAGACTGCCATAAAAAGCACAGCTATGCCGCATACGCAAGCCAGGACCATTCTGTAGCGGTATTCCGCATCTCTTTGAGCTGCCATTTCTATCCTGTGCTTGTCTTCAATGGTGCGAAGTTCACTGTTGAATCTATTAAGAGCGATGGAATCATGGATATGGACAAATTTCTTGTAGTTGCTAAGAGCTTCCTTATAATTTCCCGTATCCTCATCGACATGGACCGAAACAGCTAAATACTTAGTGGTGTCGAATTCAATATCATTTCTTTCAAGGCTCACAAGTATGTCTTTAGCCTTGTCATTACAGCCTAAACGATTGTAGGCAGATACAAGTTGTAGCACGCTAACATTTGAAAAGGGGTACGCTTCAACCTCATATATCAGAGCCTTAATGTCATCATCTGAACCAAATTTTGTAGCATGTGACAGGGCATATTGTGCTAAAGTGCGCTTTTGTGCACTACTAAGCGTGGCGAATTGATTGCAAATATTAAGAATGCTGTCGCCGCAGGACTTATTCCCCAACAAAGTTGCTCCGTTAAGGACATTCAAAAGACAATCAAATTCCTGTTCTTTTAATGACAGGCGCCTGTAGATGTCAGCGGCCTTATCATAGCAGTCCGCGTAATTTTCAAAATTATAAAAATCGTTGTATATAACGCCTTGTGCCACCAAAGTCCTGGCAATCATCAGAGAGTCGTTTGCTGCCGGGGAGATACCAGTGCCATTAATAAAAGAGTCAAGAGCTTTGTCAATTTCTGACCGGTTTAGAAATATTATTCCCTGATAGTAATACGTCCTCAGCTTTTCGTCGGGAGTGCCGTGCTTTAGATAATAGTCAATAGCGGGCTGGAGGACATCGAAAGTGGTGGTGTCAATATAATTTTTATCCAAAGCCATTGACATCAGCAGGGCGTAGCGAGCCTTCTCCTCGTCGCCGGTGAGAGCGGAGGGGTCGATGCCTTGGAGCAGCGACAGGGCCGAGTCGGGGCGCTCCTCCATCACCGCGTCGGCGATGTCGAGGGTGGCCCAGCTATTGGAGTGGCGGGTGCAGGCTGCGAGCAGCAGTGTGGCGGCTAATATGCAGAGCAGCGTTTTCATATTCGCGACAAAGTTACGAATATTTCACGGCTTTTGCAAATCCGCCTACCTCCCAGTGAAACAACCTCCTAGTCAACTTTCATAAGTTACGAATAAGACGAGTGTCAGATCATTCAAGCACTAATGTTATGATTTCGTCGGGATCCGTAACTATGTGATTGGCGTAATGCTCCCGCAGCTCTTCGACATGGCGGAATCCCCATGTTACGCCCACTGATTCAATGCAAGCTCGCCGAGCTGTCTCCATATCCACACCTGAGTCGCCCACATAAAGCACGTCACGTTTGGGAGTGGGGCAAAGATTGAGGGCTGCAAATACTATTGATGGGTCTGGTTTGGGCGGTACGCCCTGCTGGTTGCCGAGAATTGCTTTCCAGTTGGCATTAGGGAAGAAGTAGGTAATAATTTTCTCAACAGCACTTTGGTACTTATTTGAGGTAACAGCGAGATTTATACCTTGTGCTGATAGATAAGATACCGTCTTCTCTATACCTGGGTATGGTTGGGTAAGGTCCGTGCAATGCTTATCATAATAATCACGGAAGTGTACGAGCATACGATCGATTATCTGAGGATTGCGGGCTTCGGCAGGAAGAGCACGGTCAATGAGTTTACGTACACCATTGCCCACCATTGATGGGTATGTTTCAATGGCATGTGTCGGGAAGCCCATACTTTGCAACGCATAATTTGCTGCGTGCCCAAGGTCATCGATTGTGTTGAGTAGTGTACCGTCAAGGTCGAAAATTACAAGAGATTTCATAATTGGTATTTTTGCTTAGAATGGATAGCCGACAGCGAAGTGCAGAGTGGTGTCGCGTCCCCATCGCGGATGAATAAGAGGCCAGTGCTCTTGATTGCGAGCCGGATTATGGGCTTTTACTCCTAAATCAAACCGGAGAATGAAGAAGGAAAAGTCAAGGCGAAGCCCAACGCCATAAGCAGCGGCTATCTGCTTATAAAAACTGTCGAGCTTGAATACTCCCCCCGGCTGATTGACGTACTCACGAATTGTCCATATATTTCCGCCATCGACGAAAACTGCGCCTTCAAATATCCAGAAAAGTTTGGCTCTGTACTCCACGCTCATATTGAGGAGTATGTCGCCACACTGATTTATGAAATTTGTCATGGTGTTATGGGTCTCGTAAGAGCCGGGACCGAGAGTGCGCACGTTCCAGCCTCTCACACTGTTGGCGCCTCCGGCATAAAATCGTTTCTCGAAAGGCACCATCCTTGAATTCAGATAGGGCACAGCCACACCGCCCTCGATATGGAATGCTATACCTGAACGGCTCGTGAGATTTCGGACGTATGAGTAGTTGGCTTCAGCCTTCACGTATTGCGAATACTGTATGCCGAACACTGTGTATGCGCCTTTGTTTCTTTTCTGATGGAGTAAAGATGAGATACCGTATAGAATATTACCCGCGGTTTCAATGGATGCGCGTAGTGTGGTGATACTTGGCTGCACTGTGAAGGAATTCTGTGAGGCCGTGGGAGTGCGTTTGTTGGAGACTGAGAAAGAATAGCCCATTCTCATGATAAAATGGTCCTCGTAGCTGTATCTTAGGAGAGGATTTGTGGGGGCAATAGAGTCGAGGAAATTCAAGGTGCTTTTGGGAAGCTTTACATAATTACCATCTATAAGGTCAAAGGTGTTGCGGATAAGATAGTCTCCACGGTATCTCGACCATTTGTATTTCCATGCCGCACCGGCTATAATACGGGTGTATTCAGGACGCTCCTGATAATTGGCTGACACGGTAAACTCTGTGGAGGAGCGCATACGTTTTTTTACGGCACCCGTCAGGAACGGAAACATGAATTTTGGGAATGTTATACCTACTTCGGCAGCGTACTCCGTGTATCGGTTGTTTATAAGACCGTTGAAATTACCTGACAGACTTTCATAGGATGTACGGAATTTCGCTGTTAGCAGTTCGCCTCGTTTGGCGAGATTGCGGTGCTGATAGATAGCTCCAACGCCGAATCCGAGGTCGCCTTCTGAGTTGGTGCCTTCAAGCTCAAGCGTGAGATTTTGCTTTTTATTACGAGATAGCAGAATAAACGCGTCCATCCAGCGAGTGCCATCGATTTCGCCTATCGGACGCATATTGATGCTTATATATTTTAGTATGGGCAGTTGGGTTAATGCCTCGTATGTTCTCTCCACATTGCGTGCGCTATAGAGCTTTCCGGAATTAAGGTAGCATTTCTCTTCGAGTATGTCCGGACGGATATAATGGTCCTGACCATACAGCACCGTAATGCCTTTATAGTTTACCGTGTCGCGTGCTGTGAAATAATAGTCGGGGTTTAGGATTTGAGGGTTATAGTCGGTAACGAAATATACCTTGGCAATTTTATACGGAGCATATCGCAGCGAATCGGAAGAAGTTGAATCAGGGCTCACTGAGGTTTTTGGCATGTAAGCCGGACGAATGTTGAGAGTCAGAGCCACATCTTTTGAGCCTTTTACGGTGTCGGCTATGAAGGAAATATAATCCTTGTTGAAGGTGTAATAGCCTTCGTCACGCAGATAATTGGTGATGTCGGTGCGGAATTTGTCGAGACGATTTCGGTCAAAGAGTTCATTGGGCTGTATCTCCTGCAGAAGATTAGATGACCGCAGCAGTTTTTGCACCTGAGCATCGGGAATATTAAAATCAATACTTTTGATAGTGTGGGGGCGTCCTGTGGATATTATGTAGTCAACATTGATGCGTCGCCCGTTGTCGGTGACTGTGGTGTCTATCTCTACGCCCACATCCATGTATCCTTTGTTGATGAGAGCTTGCTCGAGCTGATGCGCTGACTTTTGGGCGAGGTCGCTGTCGAAGATGACAGGAGGCTGTCCGATATCCTGCAACCAGCGGTTGTACCATTTAGTTGAGTCTAATCCGGAGAGACTATATGTGGAAAGCTGGAGTTTGGCGAAACCAAGCACCTTATGGTTGGGTGTCTGTCGGAGGAATTTATAGAGCTCGGTCTCGCTTATGGTGTCATTGTCAACACGTATTGACACGTTATCGAGTAGCATCATTCCGTCCGGCACATGCTTCGTGGAGCTGCAGCCCCATAAAAAGGCTGCAACCGCAATGAGGAGTATTTTTATGATAGGATGGCTCAATGAAGCCTGCATTTCTTCGATCTGTTTGTGATAGCTGCAAAATTACAAATTACAAAGCACAGTGCAAAAAATAATTTTGAAAAGTGTGCAAAAATTGCCAATAATTAGGCTGATGGAGATTTGAAGGGCTCCATGTGGATGTTGATTATCGAATTGGCTCCAAATTTTGACTTTATTGCGTTCTCTGCTTCTGTGGCTTTGGCGTGCGCCTCTGAAAGGGTCTGGTTGCCGTCCATCTTGGCATGCATATCCACTGCGATGTCATTGCCAATCCTACGAGTACGCAGATTATGGACGTCAATTATTCCGGGAACGCTCTTCACCAGCTGTAATATCTCTTGCTCTTGGTCGGCGGGTAAGGAGCCCTCTAAAAGTTCGTTGATACAGGGCTTCATGATGTCATATCCGCTTTTTATGATGAATACGCTCACAACTATTGCGGCAAGGGGGTCGAGTATTCTCCAGGGGTCACCCAAAAACATTGCACCGGCTATACCTATAAGTGTGCCTCCCGACGAAACGGCATCACTGCGGTGGTGCCATGCGTTGGCCACTACGGCCTGTGAATTCAAATTATGGCCTTTTCGGATGGTGTAGTGGTAGAGCCACTCTTTAGACACTATCGATATAATTGCTATTGCAAGGGCGAGCATCGTGGGGCGTGGCAGGGAGTTGCCTTTTAGACTCTCGATTACAAGCTTAACTCCATTGATCATAAGGCCTATACCGGCAGCCACCAAGATGAGTCCTATAATCATGGTCGCGAAGGTCTCAAATTTGCCGTGTCCGTAGTCGTGAGTTTTGTCTTGCGGTTTACCGGCGATTTTTACGAAAATGAGTACAATGATGTCAGTGACGAAGTCGCTTAAAGAATGCACAGCGTCGGCAACCATCGCCGAACTGCGTCCTAAAATGCCTGCAATGAACTTCAACGCTATAAGAATCGCATTGGTGGCCGTGCCTACCAGTGTCACTTTGTATATTTCTTTTTCGCGGGTTTCCATTTGATGTGTGGGGATTGGTGTACATTATATTTATGCGCACATCTGAAATGTAGAAAGAGATATAAAAAAAGAATGAGTAACGAAATCAACATGTGATTATCGATTACTCATTCTCCTCTCTCCTCTTGCGGTGCGGACGAGACTCGAACTCGCGACCCCCTGCGTGACAGGCAGGTATTCTAACCAGCTGAACTACCGCACCATTTTTTATCTTGAAAGTGGCTTCCTGACCTCTGTCAGACCTTGTTCCTTTCGTTTGACGTTGCAAAGTTACGACACTTTTTTGAATCCACCAAATATTTTTTGAAAAAATTTTGATAAAAATGAAAGATATTTTCTAAGGTACTGATTGATAGATTAGTAAAATTTAATTTTTTTGTTGCTTGGAAGAGGGAATTCAGTGCCTGGTGCGAGGCGACGGAAAAAATGCGTCCACTACGTGCTCAATTACATAATCATGGGGAACACCTGTAATACCAATAATGTCGAATTGGTAGTCGAGCGGAACATCGAGCTTGCGCAGATATATATCCGCGCCCCTTATCATGTGGTTGCGTTTGGTGGAGTCAACCGCCTCCACCGGATCATTGGAAAGGACTTTGCGAGTCTTTACTTCTACAAAAATTATGCGTGTGCCTTTTTGCGCTATGATGTCAATTTCAAAACCGCGCCCCCTCCATTTGCGCTCGCGTATGGCGCATCCGAGGGTTATGAGGTAGTCGGCAGCAATCTGTTCGCCCCAGTCGCCTTTGTCTTTTTTGTTGACAGGCAGCTGGGGCGAATCAGTGTCTTCGATTTGTTTGGTGTATCCCACAGTAGGATCTTATTTGCTGAGCAACTCTTCAAGCTTCTCAACGAGTGTCTCGCGTGTCTGGCTGCCCACAAGACGGATGTCCTGCTTTTTGCCATCCTTGAAGAAGAGGAACATCGGGATTGACATGATACGATACTTCATGCTTAGATCTGTGTTCTCATCGACATTGTATTTGCCTATTACAACTTTTCCTTCATATTCCTGGGCGAGTTGGTCCACTAATGGAGTCATAGCCACGCACGGACCACACCATGTGGCCCAGCAGTCGATCATTACGGGGTTGCCTGATGCGATGATTTCATCTACATTGGCGTCGGTGAATTGAAATGCCATTTTCTTTTTGTTAATTATAGTTTTAATATATAGCTTTAGCAGCTTATTATATTGGTCAGTTGATTGAGAATTCGATATTTAGCTCATGCAGCATATCCACGAGCTTGCGATTGATAGGTATGCGCACTCCCGACTGCAACTGCACCGATCTATTTATAGCGGGGTCAAAGATACATAAATTTAATGAACCAAGCGATGTTTTGGCCGATTCTTTATGTTCTTTTAGCAAATCGGCGAGCTGATTTGACACTTGGTCGATGGTAAGGTTGAGAGTGATACCTTTTACCAGGTCGGTAGACACATCTTCGAGCATCTGCACATTTACTACTGTGAGCGACAATTCGCCGTTGTATCTTTTTTGATATTTGGCTGTCACCATGATGGGAAGCCCGATCACGCCGTATTTGCCGAAATCTATAATTTGGCGGTTGAAAAGCCGGATCTCATAGCTGCCTGAAAAGTCCTCGATGCGCATAACGGCGTATTTTGTGCCGCTTTTTGATAGACGCAACTCGTAGGCTGTGACCATGCCTCCAAACCTGAATTCCTTGTCTTCTACCTTGTCGGCCTCTTCCAAATCCTTGAGAGCATAGCTCATGCCATAGTTGAGCTGCATATAGAATTTGTCAAGCGGGTGGGCAGACAAAAACATACCCACAAGCTCTCGCTCTTTATCGAGTTTTGCCACATCCTCCCACGGCACGGCATGCTTGATAGGGGGACGGGCTGCGGTGTCGAGACCGAAATCGTCAAAAGAGAAAAGCGACACCTCCTGGCGCGTCTTGGCGTTCTGGTATTGCTGGCCGTATTTGAGGAGTTGCTCCGAAAAAGTCTCCCCTTTTGTATTGGACTCAGAATAGTCCTCGCGCTGTACATCGCTAAAGCAGTCAAAAGCGCCTGACAAAGCGAGATTGTCCATCACGCGGCGGTTGATCACTGATGAGGGCACACGCTCCACGAAGTCGTATATATCCTTGAATTTGCCGCCTTTGTTGCGGGCGTTGATGATTCCTTCCACCACATTCACGCCTATGCCCTTGATGGCCGACAGACCGAAACGGATATCGCCGTGCTCGTTAACACCGAATTTACTGAAGGATTCGTTTACATCGGGTCCTTTCACGGCGATTTTCATGGCTTTGCATTCGTCCATGAAGTTGGTGAGCTTGGAAATATCGGCAAGGTTGCGACTCATTACGGCGGCCATGTACTCCGACGGATAGTTGGCTTTGAGATATGCAGTCTGGAAAGCTACCCAGCTATAGCATGTTGCGTGGCTTTTGTTGAAGGCATATGACGCGAATTTTTCCCAGTCGGCCCATATTTTCTCCAGCACCTGTGGCTGGTGGCCGTTGGCCTGACCGCCGGCAAGAAATTTACCCTTAAGGTGGTTCATCTTGTCGATGAGTTTTTTACCCATTGCTTTTCGCAGCGTGTCGCTCTCTCCGCGTGTGAAATTTGCGAGCAGACGCGACAAAAGCATCACTTGCTCCTGGTACACCGTAACACCATAGGTGTCCTTGAGGTATTTCTCCATCTCGGGTATATCGTATACGATTGGGGATTTACCATGTTTGCGGTCGATAAAGTCGGGTATATAATCCATAGGTCCCGGGCGGTAGAGGGCGTTCATGGCTATGAGGTCCTCAAACGTCGAGGGCTGGAGCTCGCGCAGATATTTCTGCATGCCGGTTGACTCGAATTGGAATGTGCCTATAGTGCGTCCTTCGCAATATAGGTGATATGTTTTAGGGTCGTCAATTGGTATATTGTCTATATCAATGTCTATTCCCCGGGTAAGTTTGATATTCGCTACTGCCTCTTTAATGATGGAGAGAGTCTTAAGCCCGAGAAAGTCCATTTTAATAAGACCGGTGTCCTCAATGACACGCCCTTCATATTGAGTGACGAGAAGCTTGCCTTCCACCTTATCATTAGCAGTGCTCACGGGCACCCAATCGGTGATGTCGTCGCGGCATATTATCACACCGCAGGCGTGTACGCCGATATTTCGCACGTTGCCTTCGAGCGATTTAGCATACTTTAGGGTATCGCGTACTTGGGGGTTGGAGCTGTTGAGCTCGGCCTTAAATTCAGGCACATATTCGTAGCAGTTCTTTAGGGTGGGTTTCAACTCCTTGCCGTTGACTTCAGGCATGTGCGCAGGTATGAGTTTGGCCAGGCGGTTGCTTTCCGGAAGGGGCAGTTCTATCACCCTCGCCACATCCTTTATCGCCGATTTAGCGGCCATTGTGCCGTAGGTGATGATGTGGGCCACTTTTTCTTCGCCGTATTTCTCGGTGACGTAGCGGAGCACTATGGCACGACCGTCGTCATCGAAATCCACGTCGATATCGGGGAGCGAGATACGGTCGGGATTAAGGAAACGCTCGAAAAGCAAATCGTATTTTATTGGGTCGATCTGCGTGATGCCAAGGCAGTAGGCCACAGCCGAACCGGCGGCCGAGCCACGTCCCGGGCCTACGCTAACACCTAATTTGTTGCGAGCTTCGTTTATGAAGTCTTGTACAATTAGGAAGTAGCCGGGAAATCCCATAGTTTTCATTATATATAGCTCAAAGTCGATGCGCTCTTTTACGTCGGGGGCGAGCGGATCGCCGTATCTGCGCTTTGCGCCTTCGTAAGCGAGTTTTTTTAGGTAGTCGGCCTCGAACTTTATGCGGTACAGCTTGTCGTAGCCTCCAAGCTTCTCAATCTTGGCCTTTGCGTCGGCTTCGCTGAGCACCACGTTGCCCTTCTCGTCGCGTGTAAATTCATCGAAAAGATCTTGATGCGTGATTCGCTGACGGTATTCAGCTTCAGTGCCGAAATCTTCCGGAATCTCAAAGGTTGGCATAATCGGTGGATGGTCAATCGAGTAGGTCTCGATTTTGTCAAGTATTTCCACAGTGTTTTCAAGGGCTTCGGGGAGGTCGGAGAATACCTTGTTCATTTCCTCCGTCGTTTTCATCCACTCTTGCTTGGTGTAGAGCATACGAGTAGGATCGTCGAGCGATTTGCCGGTGGATAGACAAATTAGGCGATCGTGAGCCTCGGCGTCCTCTTCGTTCACGAAGTGCACATCGTTAGAAGCGATGATTTTCACGTTGTTTTCTCTCGCCAATTTTATAAGCATTGGCTCTATGCGCATCTGCTCTTCGTAGGTCTCGTGGTTGGCACGGGTGACGGTAGCCTTATGGCGCTGGAGCTCTATATAGTAGTCCTCTCCGAAAACGCTCTTCCACCATTTCACCTGTCGGTCGGCCTCTTCGTAGTCGCCGTGGGCGAGAAGGCGGGGGATTTCGCCGCCAAGACACGCCGAGCAGCAAATTATGCCTTCGCTGTGAGCGGCTATTTCGGTTTTGTCGGTACGGGGGTGGGTGTAGAAACCTTCAGTCCAAGCTTTTGACACTATTTTGATTAGGTTTTTGTAGCCTTTCTCGTTCTTTGCTAAAAGGATGAGGTGGCGGCCTGTGTCGCGCTTGTCCACATGAGTGTGCAGATCCTCTTTTGCCACATACACCTCGCAGCCGAATATTGGCGTGAAGTATTTTGTCTTCAGTCCATCTATCTGGGTTTGCAGCTGGGGTATCTCGCTTTCTCTTTCCGGTTCTTCCTTGCGTATTTTCGCGATATCCTCTTCTAAAGCCTTTATTTTCTTCTTTATCTTGCCGTTGAAGCTGCTGACGTAATTGAAGAACTCCTTTATGCCGAACATATTGCCGTGGTCGGTGACGGCGATGCCTCGCATGCCGTCGGCTGCCGCTTTTTCCACGAGCGCGGGGATTGAGGCTTGTCCGTCGAGAAGGGAATATTGTGTGTGTACGTGCAGGTGAACAAATGGTGTCATATTGCGTGGATTTCCTATAGCGATGAGGTGTTTTAGTGTCCTTGGATTTATCGTTTTCTAATGCGGAATACAAATTTAGTGAATTTGGACGTATCTGCCAAAAATTTTTGTGCCATGATGTCGAAAAATTTGGTAAAAATATTTGATTTTGAGTGGGTATTCAGGCTCCTTAATGTAGGTTAAATTTCATTTAAGTGCAAAAAAATGGATTCTATAGTTGGCTAACACAACTTTTTTTATTAATTTTGCGCCAATTACGCTTATCGGCTTGAAAAAACCTTGTATTAAATTATTATAGGCCTATCGTCGATAGCGAAAAATTAGGAAAAATTATTGCTATCTTTGACATAAATCTTGTAAGGATATGAAGTTAACTCGTTTTTTAGTACCGTTGATGCTATTATTCACTTTGAATGCAATGGCATTGACAGACGAACAGGTTATTACCTACGTTAAGACTCAGGCGGCGGCCGGTAAGTCTCAGAATCAAATAGCCAAAGAGCTTATTGCGCAAGGTGTGACGCCTGACCAAATCAAACGTATAAAAGCTCAGTATGATGAGGAGCAAAACTCAGAAGTCAATAGCACTACAGGTGCGGAATTGAGAACGAGGCTTCGTGAGGAAATACAGGAAAGCAAGGAAGATAACCATGCGGTGGAGGATCCGAGCGAGAACACAGTGACAAAAACTATCTATGGTCATAGCATATTTAATTCGAGAGGCCTTACTTTTGAGCCAAACTCTAATATGGCCACTCCTAAGGACTATCGTCTTGGCCCCGGCGACGAGGTAATTATTGATATATGGGGTGTCAGCGAGGATAATATACGCCAGCAAATATCTCCGGACGGAAGAATCCTGATTTCACAGCTTGGTCCGGTGTATCTTAATGGTATGACAGTGGATGAGGCAAATAAGTATTTGAAAAATATCTTTGGAAAGAAATACGCCGGCGTGGGGAGCGACACCGACATAAATCTTTCGCTCGGACAAATCCGCTCTATACAGATTGATGTGTTGGGTGAGGTAAGCACTCCCGGTACTTTCAGAATTTCACCTTTCTCAAATGTGTTCCATGCTTTGTATAATGCCGGTGGTATCAACGATATCGGTTCATTGCGTAATATCGAGGTTTTCCGCAATGGTAAACGCATATCTACCATTGACGTTTACGACTTCCTTTTCAAGGGTAAGGATGTGGGCAATATCCGCCTGCAGGAGGGTGACGTGATCATAGTGCCGGCATATGAGCAGTTGGTGCACGTTGAGGGCAATGTGAAGCGTCCGATGTTTTATGAGATGAAACCCGAAGAAAGCCTTGCTAAACTCATTGAATACGCCGGCGGTTTTACCGGGGACGCCTATAGCGATGTAGTGCGTGTACTGCGCCTTAATGGTTTGGACAAGGATTTGCATACTATAGAAAAAAGCGAATATGCCACATATTCATTACAGGATGGCGACGTTGTGTCAATCGGCGTAATTACAGATGAGTTCACTAATAAAGTAGAGATTGGCGGTTCTATAACTCGCCCCGGTACCTATGCTATTAATGATAAGGTGAAGACATTGAAGCAACTTATCAACGTAGCCGAGGGCTTGACGGATGATGCTTATATGGACAGAGCTTTGCTATATAGAGAGAAGCCTGATCGCTCGCTTGAGGTGATATCTTTTAATCTCGGCGATCTTATGAACGGCACAGTGGCCGATATTCCTCTTAAGAAAAATGATATCATCACTATTATTAATGTAAACACTATTACAGAAAGAGGCGGTCTTACCATTCAGGGTCTTGTTAACTCTCCGGGTACATATCCCTATGCCGATGGCATTACGCTTGAGGACCTTATCCTTCAGGCCGGTGGTCTGCTTGAGGGTGCCTCTACATCAAGAGTTGACATTTCCCGTCGTATTATTGATCAGAGCGCCACCGATCAGACCTCACAAATAGCCGAGACCTACACTGTCAATATCGAAAACGGTATTGCCGCCGGTAAAGGCCAGGATTTCCTTCTTAAGCCTTACGATATGGTGCAGGTGAGAAAGAGTCCTGCTTATGCCCCACAGGAAGTAATGACTATCGGCGGTGAGGTGCTTTTCCCCGGTAATTACGTGCTCGAGACGCGCAATGAGAGAATTTCAGATGTAGTGAAGCGTGCGGGTGGTCTGCTTGAAAGCGCATATATCAAGGGCGCTTACCTTTCGCGTAAGATGACGGAAGACCAAAAGATGTCGCGCGACGAGACATTGCGATTTGCAAAAGCTAATTCGGGAACAGCGGAAGACGGCGACTCTATCTCTATGGCAAAACTTCAGATTTCCGACAGATATTATGTGGGTATCGACCTGCAGAAGGCTCTTGACAATCCCGGCAGTACATACGACTTCGTGCTCAATGAAGGCGACGAACTCTTTATCCCCGAGTATCAAAGTACTGTAAAGATCTCCGGTGATGTGATGTATCCTAATACGGTAATCTATGTGCCCGGTAAGAAGCTTAGCTACTATATCGACCAGGCCGGTGGATATGCTGAAAGAGCCAAGAAGAACAAAGCATTCGTAGTGTATATGAATGGTACCGTGGCGAAGGCTAAAAAGAATACGCCGATTGAGCCGGGTACGCAGATTATTATACCCTCTAAGACGAATCGAGATTTCGACTGGAACAAGGTCATTGCTGTAGCTACATCTATCGGCTCTCTCGCTACAATGGCTGCTACTATTGTCACACTCACTACCAGAAAATAAATTCCCTGTCATAATAAAAAATCTTATAACGTCATGAATCAAAACGATAATAAGCTTAAGGGGTATGATTTAGAACTCCGTAACTCCTCTTACGTTAATGGAGACGGCGCGGATGAGGAGAAGGAGATTGACTTGCTCGAACTTGCGATGAAGCTTTGGCAACAACGCAAAAAGATAATTGTATGGTGCTGTATTGGCGCTGTGTTAGGACTTGTGGTTGCCTTCAGCATACCTCGTGAGTACGAGACCGACGTGACTCTTGCACCGGAGTTAGGCAATAATCAGAAGATGAGTGGAGGCTTGGGTGCTATGGCTGCTATGGTAGGCCTCGGCAGTTCAGCTCAGGCGGGTGCCGATGCTGTGAGTCCCACGCTTTATCCCGATGTCGTGAGTTCAGTTCCTTTCCTTGTAGGTCTGTTCAACGTGCCTGTTGAGGATATAGAAGGAGAGAAAGTGGTCACTCTTAGAGAATATATAGAGGAGGATTTGAGATCGCCTTGGTGGTCGGCTATTATAGGATTGCCCTTTAAACTCATCGGGATGCTTAAAAGTGATGACGAGGAAGGGGATCCCAATAAAAAGACCAATACGTTCCAGCTCACTCAGGCTGAAAGCAAAGTTGTAGAAGCTCTTCGGAATAGAATCACATCGTCTGTGGATACCAAGACGGCTGTTATATCAATTTCCGTGAAGATGCAGGATCCTTTGATTTCTGCAGTTATTGCCGATACTGTGGTGTATAGATTGCAAGAGTATATCACCGATTATCGTACCAACAAAGCCCGCAAGGACCTTG
The DNA here is from genome assembly GCA_964546885.1 of uncultured Bacteroides sp. Classification (GTDB taxonomy): domain Bacteria; phylum Bacteroidota; class Bacteroidia; order Bacteroidales; family Muribaculaceae; genus CAG-873. Next base: position 4,176 of record CAZJKZ010000018.1, on the reverse strand, counting down.
AGTATGCCGAGATGCTGAATAAGGAGGCTCAGGACAACTATTACAAGGCCCAGCAGACCTACGCAGATTATCTCGACCGTAACAACGGCTTAATATTGCACTCTGCCCAGACCACAAGAGAGCGCCTACAGAATGAGGCTACCCTTGCGTTCAATCTGTATAATCAGACAAGCCAGAATGTGCAGACCGCCAAAGCAAAAGTGCAGGAAAACACTCCTGTATATGCTATCGTGTCGCCTGCCACTGTGCCTATCAAACCTGTGGCTCCGCGCAAAGCGCTCATCCTTATAGGATTCGTCTTCCTCGCCTTTGTGGCAAGTGCGGCATGGATTCTTTACGGTAAGCCTATGCTTGAAGAAATTAAGAATAAGAAAGTGGAGAATAATTGAAATTGAAAATAGCACGATTTATATCTGTAATAATTGCAGTAATAGTCGCATCTTCTGCCGCCACAAAAGCTGATGAACTGTCGGATCTTGTGGCGGCTATTGTTGCTTTGTCAGATACCGACAGTATAGGAGCGGAATCGTTGAACATCGATAGGATCTACCTTGAAGCAAAGTTGGCGCAAAAAAGTAAAGCCACCGCAATAAGGGATATTGTGATGTTCGACGGCCTCTACAGGGCGATGCAGCGTCAGCGCGCTCAGGAGATTTTCAGCGAAGCGGGTAATGCCGTTTTCCAGCCCGAATATGAGGGTGGATCGCCTTCTCAGTTTGTCGGACTGGAGCGGCGTGATTTTTATCGGCCTGTGCCGGGAAAAATCACGTCTTATGTAGGCTGGCGTCCGCAGTTCCACAGAATGCACCACGGAGTAGACATGAGTATCAGCGTGGGCGATACAGTGCGGGCTGCCGTAAGCGGCACTGTGGAGCGTATCGCCTATGATAAGGATGGATATGGTAATTACGTGGTAATGTCGCATCCCGAGGGAATGGAGACAATTTATGGTCACTTGCTGTACTCTCTTGTGCCCGAGGGCGAATTTGTATTTGCAGGTCAGCCGCTTGCAATTGGGGGAAATACGGGCAACAGTACGGGCCCGCATCTGCATTTTGAGGTACGTATTGCCGGTGTGGCGGTTGATCCTATGCTGGTTTTTGATTTCTATGGCACCGATAGATATTTGGCTGCCGGAGAGGCGACGGTGAATAAGGCTCCGGTATATACGCATCAGGCCAAATCGCTGGCTAAGGAATCGACCTACATTGTGAGATATGGCGACACGCTTCAGAGTATTGCCCGTCAAGCGGGAATCTCGGTGATGAAGCTATGCCAATTGAATATGCTGCAAGAATCATCGCCTCTTGAAATAGGCAGGATGTTAAAAATTAGATAAACTCAATCTGTTTTCCTTAAAAATTGCCGCCATCCCGCTTTTTTTTGGTTGAATATTAGCAAATATCGATTATTATTTGTAATTTTGCGTTGACATATGCAGCTCTTTTTGAGAGCATATGCCATAATAATCGCATGTTAAGCCAGTCTTTTTTGCAACAAATCAGACAGTTACGTTTTCCTAACACCTTTCTTTGCGGCGCGCGACGCACAAAGAGAGGGAAGAGAAGCTATATAGTCGCTTAAACGGCTTTTTCGCATGCGTAAATTCCGTTAATTAATGGCGGTTCAGCAAGATACGAAAATATTGTTCGGTAAATTTGCGGAACAGGTTTTGTTGTCAGAACCTCAGAAATCTCTTACAGCGTACGCTTTGGAGTCGCTTCTCGAAGTGATGCGTAAAGATGGTGCTGAGGATATTGACGAGAATTTGCTAAGACTGTGGATTGCCACAATGGTGATTAGCGGTAAGAAGCCATCAACTGTAAGGCGGTATTTCGGCCGACTTCATGCATTATATTTGGAGAGAGTAGGGGAGAAGGCTACTGATGTGTTTGAGGCAGTTGCGCCCGTATTCTCTGCATTGAAAGAGGTCAATATAAAGGATGCAGCCGAAAACCTGAGTTTTGTCAAGCGGCTTCTCGCAAAAAACGAAAGATCATTCGACTGGCAAACGACCTGTATATTCTTCTATCTGCTTTATACCCCGGCTGCCAGTATCACCGACGCCGCTGAACTGACTTTCGCTGATGTTCCGCGTTTTTGCCCGCAAATTGACGATATTATATCGTCCTTTAGCTCATCGCATGGTCGAAAATACGTCTTTGCGCTGAGACAAGGAAAATCGCGTCCGCATGAGATCGATCGTCGCCTCACAAAAGAATTGCAGCAGTTGCTTTCATCAGCGGGAATGCAATTCGAGGGCGGATTTTCAAGAGCGTCGATTACTTCGCTTTGGATTACCGCGGCACTGAAATGCGGTGTCAGCCTTCAGGATATACGTGCATGTATAGGCATAGTGCCGCAGGAATATGCAGTTTTGTCAATCCTCGGTAAATGTGAAATCGATGATTATAGAAGGGAAAGAATCATATGCGCGGTAGCCGATTCAATCAATGACTATGCCATGCGCTGGTTTGTAATGAAGCTTCGTCAGGGTGTTTCTGTTTCCGACATCAAGGACAGAATAAATGAGACCCTTCCCGGACGCCTCAACTCGATGACGCTTTACTATCCCACACGCAGCGAAATACGCAAAGAAGGTCGCAAACGCATAGAGGAGGAAATACCCTACCTACCCAATGTGCTATTCTTTAAGACACAATCCCACAAAGTAAAGTGCCTGTTTGCTAATATCGGCGATCTCGCTTGGTGCTACAAGACGTCCAATTCAAGCGATAGCTCCTATGCCATCATCCCCAACCGCCAGATGAGCATCTTCCAGCAGTGTATAGGCAGCTTCACCTCCGACATAAAGATGGACCTTGTCGAAGGACGTCCTATGCTCGAAAAAGGCCGCAAAGTAAGAATCACCGGTGGCATCATGGCTGGCTATGAAGGCGAAATCCTCGACGTAGCAGTCGACTCCGACCAAAGAATATTCTTTCTCTCAATCACCGACGACACAAGGGCCCGCTGGACCGTCCACGTAGAAGACGTGTTTATTCAGCCCCTCGCATAGCACTCTCTTTTAAGTGCAATTGTATCTATTTGGCGAAAAATGTCAAATAAACTTTGAAGTATCAGGATTTAAATGTAAATTTGCATCGCAAACGTATATAAAAAATAGTATGTTGATACTTCAAGACTGCATAGATAAATTAGCTGAATTTAAGAGAGCCTCCGGTGCTAAGTTTGGCATATTGAAGCTTGGTATTTTCGGTTCTGTAGCCAGAAAGGAAAATACAGAGGGCAGCGATATCGACATAGTAGTAGAGATAAAACAGCCTTCGCTCCTTTTAATGTATGAATTGAAGTGTGCATTAAAAGCCCTTTTCGGATGTGATGTCGACTTGGTACGTTTCCGCGACACTCTTAGACCCCTATTCAAGGCCAATATCCAAAACGATGTGATATATGTATGAATCCTCCAATATAACGACAATTCACGATAGGCTTGACGCTATAATGGAGTCGATTGATTTGATTCAAAGTTGGAGCGAAGACCGCCCAACCGTCGAAGATTTTTTGACATCACATACAGGTGTTATGGCTTTTAATGCATGTGTAATGCGGCTACAAGTGATTGGCGAGCATGTGGGTAAGTTGCTATCCAACAGCGACCATCCTCTGGAAGATTATCCTCAAATCCCATGGCATGCAATTTATAGTCTGAGAAATATTATTTCACATGAATATGCCAATATCGATGAGGAAATAATTGTTTCTGTTATCAACAATGACTTAACGCCATTAAAATCAGTCATTGGAGAACTACTGAAAAAATACTAAATCTCAGATAACAAAATCAAAATATCACACAAAATTTGTCATAATTCCAGATGATTCTCCTAAAATTAGGATAATCACATAGTTCTCATAAAAGTCGATAGAAAGCTGCTCAAACCCGTACAACCTCGGAGAGGCTATCAGCTTGTTAACCGTGGACCCTTGCGGTCCACGGAGTTAGCCACCTAAATAAATGACGGTGCCGGAGGTACCGGACATCTCTCGAAGCCTTGACAATAATAAGTCTCTTAGGACATCTAGCCCATGGGGCAGATAATTGCTTACGCTATATTGCATTTTTGCTGAAAAACAATTACCTTTGCAAATCGATAAAAAAGGAAGGATGAAACTAATTGAAATCAATATGAAACGAATACTTGAGCTTTGTAA